>NZ_JBNXVS010000043.1:0-53681 GCF_050565655.1 Nodosilinea sp. AN01ver1
GGTGTATCAGCCACAGTAAAGAGACGTGACCAGTGCAGAATTCCTGAATTTTTGAGTCTCGTAGTCACTGCCCTATAAAGGTTTCAGGAGATGTGGCCCATTTTTACACGAATCGGTGCCATACCCCCTAGAGACCATCGGCATCACCCGCACCCTGCTGATTCGCTCCAGCTGGAGCGGTGGCCTGCACCTCTACCTCCCCTTTGCCGAGCTTGTCAACACCTTTAACCTGGCCGTCACCCTCAAAGAATGCCTCACAGCCCAAGGATTTCGGCTCCAAGCAGGTCAGCTCGAAATCTTCCCCAACGTCAAAGCCTACGGCGTTCAGACCTTCATCGAATACATGGGGCACCGGCTGCCCCTCCAGCCGGGCAGCGGCTCCTGCCTGCTTGACGATGCCCTCAACCCCATCGGCAGCAGCCTAGCCCGGTTCTTCTGGCTTTGGGATGGCGCAGCTGGTCACCAAGACATGGAGGCCCTACTCCATGCGATGAAAATTGGCCGTGACAACCACCGCAAGCGACCCAAGCGCCGCAGCCACCCAGTCGAAAGCTGGCGACACGACCTCGACCTTGAGATTACCGAAGGCTGGACAGACTACGGCCAGACCAACCACCTGCTCAAAACCATCGCCTGCTATGGCCGCGTCTTCGATGGCCTCGAAGGCCAAGCCCTGATCGACTACACCCTGCGCATCGCCCTCCACTGCCCTGGCTACGAGCAATACTGCCGCCACCAGCACGACATTGAGCGCAAAGTCACCGCTTGGGTTAGAGCCGTCGAAGGCTACTACTGGCCCCTAGGTACGACACCCACCCGTGACACCAGCCAGCCCAAAAACAACCTGGTGCCCTTCAACCAGCAGCAGGCCGAAGATGCCCAGCACCGCATCTGTACGGCCTATACCGAGCTAGAGCAGGCCGGAGAGCTGCCTGAGCAGATTACCGCACGAGCCAAGGCGATCGCTCAGGTGGCCAAAGTCAGCCAGCAGACCCTCTACAAGCACCTCAGCCTCTGGCACCCTGCCTACCAAAAGGGTGTAATAGCCCAGCTAGTAAGCGTTCTAGCCCCTGAAGAGGTGAATTCTGAATCCGTACCAGAATCGTCAGAACCTTTTGAAATCAAGGAATTACACCCTTCGGGAAGATATATGAAGGGTGAGGCGCTTTGCGCCGGTGATTTGGGCTCGGCTTCAAACTCTTTTTTTCCGGAAGGGGGGGTGCGGGGGGATGAGCCTGCTTTTCCACAAGAGGTAGAGCCTGCGGCCTACGACCCAGCTCTACATGAGCAGATTCAACAGCAGATTAGGAGTCTGGGGTGGTCTGCGCTGGTGATTCGCCAGTTTATTGCTGACCAGTTTGAGGGCAAACGCTGGTCTGAGCTGACTGAGGATGAGCGATTGCTATTGCTCTATCATCTGCGTGTGGTCGATAGATAAACAGGGTGATTCAAATTAGAGGGTCTAGGCCCCTCAACCCCTTACCTGTCAGTCTTTTCAGGGTGACCCAAATTAGCTTACCAGAGACGTTGCTCCAGTCTGTCGAGTTTGTTCATCAGTGTCTGATTCTGCCCCCAGGGTATTTATCCTGCAAGGCGTAGGACAAATTGCTCGTCTGGATAGGCCTCAGCAAATGCCCGTATGTGTCAGGTTGGTTCGCGAAAGGCCCTTTATATTTGGGAATTCCCGTTTTAGGTCGTTGGCCAA
The DNA here is from genome assembly GCF_050565655.1 of Nodosilinea sp. AN01ver1. NCBI lineage: Bacteria > Bacillati > Cyanobacteriota > Cyanophyceae > Nodosilineales > Nodosilineaceae > Nodosilinea > Nodosilinea sp. AN01ver1. The sequence continues at coordinate 1,706 of NZ_JBNXVS010000043.1, forward strand.
GCGCCCAATTTAGTTCCTATGTATTGTGTCTAATGTCGCTGCTATTTCAGAGAATAATACAAATGATCTATATTGTCGGATGAGTATGGACACCCCAGATTTGACTAAGCAATTGCTGGCTTTAGCTGATTGTCTATCGGAGCCAGGACTCAGTGAGCTGACTATCCGGAGAGAAGATGGCGAACGCGTTCGTATCGTCGTAGGCGATGAATTCACACACATGAGACAAGACTACAAAAAAAGACGTGATCGTGATTGAGATGTCTTTATTAGGGTGCTGTGGTGCGTGTATGGGTTTTTTGGGATGGGTGACAGCATTGGGGTACCCCAGTAGACCCTGATAAATAGGGTGACCGACATTGGGGAAGTGAGGTGCCCCAAATGGCTGTATGGCAATACTTTCAGGGTGACCGAAATCGACACGGAAGCCCGCATCTGTGATGGACTATCTCAATTCTGGGGATCCGATTCTGCAATAAGAAGCCTGGATTTGGCTTTAGTAAGGAAGGGTATGGGTAAGCTACAGGATTTAGGGCTCATCAGGCTGATCGTCCCCTAGCTCTTTCACAGCGGCTTCCAACTCCATTTCTAGCTGCTCGGCAGTCGGCAGGCTTTCCTGGAGCTGTTTGGGTAGCTTGTGGGTTGACACAGCAATCGGCGTGTTGACGTTGCGCAGGGCGTATTCAGCGATCGTCTTGTTCTTCGACTTGCATAGGATGATGCCGATCGTCGGGTTGTCGTGCTTCTTCCGGAGGAGGTCATCAACAGCCGAGACATAGAGGTTCATTTTGCCGGAATACTCGGCCTTGAACTCCCCCATCTTGAGGTCGATGATGATGAAGCAGCGCAGTTCCAGGTGGTAGAACAGCAGGTCGAGATAGAAATCTTCGCCACCGATGTTGAGATAGTACTGGCTGCCAACAAACGCGAAGCCAACTCCCAGCTCCATGAGGAAGTCCCGGATGTGGGCGACTAGGGCGTTCTCCAGTTCCCGTTCCTGAAACTTCTTGCCCAGAGGCAGAAACTCCAGATGATAGGGATCCTTGATTAGCTGTTGCACCAGATCGGACTGGGGCGAGGGTAGGGTGCGCTCGAAGTTTGTGATCGCACCACCTTGGCGTTGAAACAGGCCGCTCTCGATTTGTAAGACCAGCACATTGCGACTCCAGCCGTTTTCAACGGTTTGCTGGATGTACCAGAGTCGTTCGGTGGGGTCTTTGACCTTTTCGAGAATGACGCAATTATGCTTCCACGGAATTTGTCCACCAGCCTGGTGGACAAATTGCTCGTCAGGCCATGCTTCCGCAAAAGCTCTCATATACATGAGGTTTGAGCGCGAGAAACCCTTCATATCGGGGAACTCTCGCTTCAGGTCTTGAGCCAGGCGTTCAATGACCTTGCCGCCCCAACCTTCTGCCTGCTGCCGTGCGAGAATCTCACGACCAATCTGCCAGTAGAGCAGGATTAGCTCCCTATTGACCGCTAGGACTGCTTTAATCTGTGCTGACTGGATCCGCTTCTTCAGTCCACTGAGCAGGGCAAAGTAGTTTTCTTCCTCAGGGAATAGGGCTGGAGTTTTGGGCATAAAGTAATAGTCATTTTGGGGATCGGCGGCAATGAAGGGACGTGCTCAGCACAGGAATCTCGAATCTTGTAACCACTGTTCTATAAGGGCTTCAGGTGATGTGGCCCATTCTCACATGAATCGGTGCGATCTCCCTTAGATGTCGAACCGCTTAGATGTTCAGCTGTCCAAACATTCAGCCGTCTAAACATCGGAATGTTTGGACACTTGCAAGGCTCCCAAGTAAATGTTCTTGTGCCACCGTTCTCCAGCTATTGCAAATCCAACTGCAATAAAGGTGTCTACTCTAAAATAAATGTCCAATCATCTAGGCGTCTAAACATCTAAGCATCTGAATGTTCGTCAAGCCAAGCTGCGATCGCAGCTTCGGCAATGTCGCTCATTTCCATTTCCTCATCTAGACTGGCCCGCTTCAGCCTGCGGTGCAGATCCTGAGTCAAATAAACAGTAGTGCGCTTAAAATCCTTGCTGCTGCTTTTGGCTTTGGATGCTGAGACGCCTGGCTGATTAGATGCTTGGATGTCCAAATGTTCAGGCGTCTGAGCATTTGGAGCGGTTGTGGATGTCTCGAAGTTTTCTGCTTCGGCGGGCTTCTGCTGAGCTACTTTAAGCAGGTTGGCAAATCGGTTTTGGTCACTCACGGTAATATCTCCTTTCCGATCGCGGTGTAGCAGCTCCAGGCGATACCCGCGTAACTATCACCTTTCACATCTTTAACAAGGCACCCATCGAGCGCTGCCCTTTGGAAAGCGTTTAACCTGCGAATGCCACCGGTGAACAGAGGCAGTCCTGCGGCCAGCAGGGACGCTCTAGCCTCTGCCCCGGCTGTATTAGGTTTTGGGGGAATAATGGTAAGCAGCACCCTGTATTCTGCCTTGAGCCCTTGCAGCGGTTCCACCATTTGGAGCATCGCCCCCATGCTGAGCGCGTCGGGGCTGCATGGAATAATCAGCAGGTCACACCCCTGGGCCAGGCTGGCCAGCTCATCAGACGATGGCCGAGCGGCTGTATCGATGACAACGTGGGAGAACTTGCCAGACATTAGCAGCTTGGGCGCTTGCATCTCATCAGCCACGGTGAAGGGTAGGCGATCGTTAGCCGCCCACTGGAGAGCAGAGCGGTTGCTGTCGCCATCGACTACCAGCGTTTCCTCCAGTCCTTGCAGATACCCTCCCATGTGAATAGCGGTTGTGGTCTTGCCCACTCCACCCTTAAAGCTGACGACGGTTATGATCACTGCCTCAACTCCTAAATTATGCTGTGAGGATAGCAGATGTCTGGGAGACCGAACGTTTAATCGTCTAAATTTCTGGATTTCTGAGCATTCAGGTGCTTAAGTGCTCAGACATCTAAACATCTAAACATCTAAACATCTAAACGCCTGAACGTCTGAACCTTCTTCAGGCTCATTCAATGTAAGCAAGGCTCGCGGTGACTTGCTCCATCTCGCGATTCTAACTGTGAGACGACACAACGAAAGATCAAGGGTTTTGAGGCTGTCTCACCTGAGACACCAAGCCGCCCCGTGCCCCAATACCCCGAAACCCTTATAAACCGTTGATTTCTACTCTACGAAATCTCAATTTTGTCGAGTAAGATAGGGCAGGCGCACTACGGATCCGATGAGCACGAACGGACAGGCGAAGGTATTGACCCACGACGAAATTGCCCGGCTGTTTGCGGCGATGGACTCTCCCCGTGATCGGGCGCTATTCGGCATCATGCTCTACTGTGGGCTGCGGGTGAGTGAGGCGATCGCCCTGCGCCCTAGCGATATCAAGGGAGAGGTGCTGGTGCTGCCGGCGAAGGCGACCAAGGGTAAGCTGGCCACTCGGCAGATCGACATCCACCCCCGGCTGGCGGCGTTGCTGGCGGCCTACGACAACGGCGGTACTGAGTACCTGTTTCCCGGTCGCCATGGTCGCGGTAAGCTGGCGCGATCTTCGGCAGACTGGCTGCTCGGCCAGTCTCTGGCCTGTGTCGGACTGGAGGGGGTGGGGATTAGCACCCACAGCTTTAGGCGCACGGCGCTGACCAACTTGAGCAATGCGGGGGTGCCGCTGCGGGTGATTCAGGAGATTAGCGGCCACCGGAGCTTGGCTAGTTTGCAGCGGTATCTGGAGGTGAGCCCGGAGCAGAAGAAGAGGGCGATCGCGGCGCTGTCGTTTTAAGACCCTAAAGTATCGCAGCTTCTCCAGTTTAGGGGCTACCAAGTGTTGGGCCTCTATCCTCACGCGATTGCCAACTGCCCCTGCGTAATGCCTTAAAAAATCATGAATTGATTATCTCGTGCATGAAAACGCTATAATGTGCGTGGATGACTTAACTTATGGAGTTGGGTATGGCGTTTCGAGCAGATGAAGCAGTCCAACGGGGGTATGAAGAAGCGGAAGCGTACCTTATTCCAAGGGGGCAAGACGTTGATCAATCCGTTAGGGAACACAGCAAACAGGTCTTGGCGCAGATTGTGGATGAGATCGGCCCTGCGGTTGACAGTTACCCGTCATGGCATCCATTAGTTTTTAATCATGATGGACGGCACCCCATAACGACGCCGGGAAGAGAGTGTGGATATAAAGGCCTTGACCACACACGGTATTTTGCGCATGGGTTCATCACGTGCCCCTATGGTGATGGTCAAGAAGTAATTGATTCAGTAGAGGCGCTGCCAGCTCACCCAGTCGCTTACATCGAAGCAGAGCGGATAGACGCCAAACTCTACCATCCTCGTACAACACCTATATTGGTCAAGTGCACTTGGGATATACCTGCATCCAAGGTCAATCAAAAAGACCTTTCTACAAAAACAATACCCTTGGCTGTTGCCATGCCTCTGCTACTTAGCCAGGAGCTGCCGTGCTGGGAATGGGCTGACGTCGCAGAGACTTGGGAAAATATGCGCCCCTACTTTTTAGGTAGCCCCCATGGTGCGCGGTCTTCCCTGTTCGTAAGCCAAGAAACTGGCCAAGCCATGAAGCGAATATGGAACTCAATTATCAATACCGGGATGTTTGGGCCAATCAAAGTTTGATGCCTTACCCTAGCTCCCCGGTAAGGCCGCTGCGCTTCGTGCGGACCAGACCTCTGAGGAATTGCCAGCGGCAGTGGCTAGAGCGCATTGGCCAGCAACTGAAGAAAGAAACGGTGATGGATAAAGCTGCCCTAGACCAGGGACAGTTCAAGGCCCAGGGCGGCTTTAAGCGCATCGACAAGGTGTTTGGAGGCCGGATAGAGCAAGCACTAACCGACCTCAATGCCCAAATCTGGCTGGATGCGAGCTATTATCAGCAGCAAGCTGTCGCCGTCAATGCTCTTAGCATTTGTGGAAAAGCTGTTGGATATAAGCAGTTGCTTCCTCATATCCAGAATCTAAAAAATAGGCTCCGATCACAGCTTCAAAAGCACCGCTAAGATTTTTTTCATTATCACGTCCACCTTGTAGTTCTTCACCTCGGCCAAGGCGAAGTTGCTCACCAATCTGAAGTAACCTGGCAACCTTAGCCAATTTTTTGTTCTTAACCAATGGTTTTCTCGTCTCCGTGAGTAGTCCTTCTTTAAATTGTGGGTATTGCTCATAAAGCATGGCCGTAACCACACTACCCAACAGTGCATCTCCTAAATGCTCCATACGTTCGTTGTCTTCACCGGCATTCAGGTGCTCATTGACGTATGAGCTATGGGTCAAGGCTTGCAGTAGAAGTTCAGGATTATGGAAGACAGGTAACTGATACATGAGGTTTTTCTCGTCGTAATGGTTTACATTACGCACCACGCGTAGCCCAAATTAGCCCACACCAAAATGTGGGCTGAGACGTTGCCTAAAGGCTCAATGAACGAAAACGGGAACGCTTGAAATATTTATGCCTCAAGCTCGCGACTGCTAAAGTTCTAAGACTTTAACTAGCTAATCTCCATAAAACAGAGCATTCGGTAGAACCGAACAGCGAGGAGTCAAACCAAGCAAGGTGTGCTGTCTAAAAGCGCATCTTGTTCCTAGCATTCAGGGGATCCGCTCCGCTAAGGGAGTAGTTGCTGCTTGGGGCATAAATATTGCAAGTGTTCTAAAGCACGTCCAGTTGAACAGCTAGAACAACGCTGGGTTTTTCGAGGTACGTAGCTACTGGTGTAACCTTTCAAACATAGAAATGTCAATACGGGCTTAGCGAAACTACAGCTACCCTCTTTGATTGCGCATCTCAGTCTCCAGCCCGATCGCGTTGGCGGTCCAGCTTCGCCTCTAGCAGTCCTTCATACAAGGCCCTAAAGTAACGAAGCTGCGATTTGGGGCAATTTAGTTCCTTTGTATTGTCTGGATAGCTGTACCGCAGGCAACTCTTCAACGAAAAAATGAGAGTTTCAGCCTCTAAAAACGATAAATATAGGCCGTGTACTACTCAGTTCCGAAGAAAATTAGCTCAGGGCTAGTCCAAGTGGTGTATTACCTGAATACCCTGCTGCTTAAGGGATTGACCGGTAAGTTGCCCCAGATTGCAGCTCCGCCACTTTAATGCCTGCTAGTTGGAACCAGGTGAGGGGGCTGAACGGACGGTCACGGTTCACTTAGGTTACGCGGAGGTATGTTGGGGCATCAACAACGCTAAGAGGGGGTAGTGGCGAGAGATTCTGAAGTCCTGGGCATCTTAAATCCAGCCACTCCGCTAATGTATACGGCCCAGACAATGCAAGAAATCGACCGCAAAAACTTTGCCTCAAAATTTGGTGCCTTTCTCAAAAAGTTTAAGATTCCCGCGCGATCAGCTGCGGCTGCCATTGGCTGCTCGGAGGCGACGATGAACCGTCTCTTGCGGAAAGAGGTGCATCACTTGTTGAAGAAGCCCTCGCTACCCACAGACGAGATGCTAAAACAGGCCGGAGCCATGATGGCCATTGGGTATATTCGCTATTCAAAATTGTCCAAAGCTGAGAAGCGGAAGATCTCTGAGTCGATCGGCGGATTGGCAGGGGGTGTTATTGGCTTGGGTAGCATTACCTCCGTGATTGCAGGGCTGGGGTCTGTAGCGGGTCTCTCAGCAGCTGGCATTTCGTCTGGGCTGGCGGCTATGGGAGGTCTGGTGGGGAGCGGTATGGCGGCGGGAGTGGCGGTCGCAGCAGTTATTCCTGTGGCCGTGGGGGCTGTGGGAGTAGGCGTAGGAGTTGGCATCAATCAGGTTTGGAGACAAACTTCCTTAAATTTCACTAACTTCGACTCCTACTGGGAGATGGTTGAGGCCTGATAGACGTGGCGTTGTAAATCTCAGCGTAGATAGGTCTGACTATGGCGATGGAGTGGTCAGAGGTTGAAATGGCAGCGGCTCAGATTTTCCGGGTCTGGGCTAGTGGCGGTGACCTGGATTGGGCTAGGCGGGCCTGGGCGTTGCTTACAGAAGCAGGGTTAGCGGACGGTACCAACGGACTGGAGCGCTGCAAGGGTCGCTTCGCCTGCTGGGGTTGGCTGACTACTACTACAACTTCTGCAAGATCTATCGAGATGAGCCGTTGGAGCCCGACTACCTGAACTGGGCCGAGGAATTGTCGATCGCACCTTTTCGCCTAGGACAGTTGGTGGACGCAGAGACTGCACTGAATGACGAAGCGGACGAGGGCAGGCTCTACCAGGACGCTCTTGATGAGCTGGTGCCCATCTTTGAGGATGAGGTGATTGAAGCCCTCCATCAGGGGTATGGCGATCGCCGTCGGCTTTTTATCGCTCTATGGCGCAGCAGCCTGCCCGAAGAGGCTAATGACCCAAACCACCCTGGCTACCTGCCAGACCAGGCTGTGCTGAGTGCGCGAATGAGCTGTGGGGAAACGGCTTCAGCCGCCTTTGGCTGTTGCGTAATGCCGTAGGTCAATGACACCTTTGCCGGCCTCTAAAATTTCAGTAACCCGATTTTAGAAGTAAATGCTTGACGCTGCTAAACGACTGTGCCAGGATAGACCTGGTTGCAGGAAATTCTGCACCAATCCGTTTTTAGAAAGCGGAGAGGCTACGAAAAAAGGAGCGCTGCCGCTTTGGCTAAAGCTCCTTTGTACTTTTACTTTATGGACTCATTATGACAGCACGCGTTCTCAATTCAAGCGACTTCGACGATTACTCCCGTCGGGGCGATCCGTTCTTGCATCCCAACTGGTTAGCTAAGTATCTGGCTGGAGATCGCCAGTGTCTCTATGCCATGTACGGGCAAGCTAACTACCTGTTGCCCAAGCCCGACAGCGATTTTGACCTGGAAGGTTATAAATTGCGGCATCAGGCTGCCTTGATGGACTACGTTGAGCAGCTGCGTCAGGAGGGCTGGACGGTATACACCGAAGACTCCAACGCTTGCAAGCTTACCTCCAAGGCTGGGGCAGTTATCTCGGGGCAGATGGATATCGTGGCCATTCGCGGCGACGAGGTTTTGATCGCTGACATCAAAACTGGCCGACCGGCCTCGAAGGATATTGCCCAGGTGCAGCTCTATATGGCGATTGCTCCGGCAATTAAGCTCCATGGGATTGACCAGGTTCCAGCAGGGCGGTTGGTGTATCCCGAAGGACCTTTTGACCTTGACCCGGCAGAAATCACGCCAGAGTTTAAGGCTCGCATTGCCGAGCTGATTCAGCCGGTGACCCAGGCAGAGCCGCCGCTGCCTACCCCCAGCGCTCGTGAGTGCCGCTGGTGCCCCATTGCCCATGTGTGTTCGCACAAAGTGGGTGACGTGGCCGAGGGTGAGGCCGACTGGCTGTAACCCAGTTCTCTGCTGGTGGCCGGGCATGGGCCTGTGTCACCAGCGAACCCCTATGATCAGGGTCTACCTACTATGAAATTTGTTCCGATAAAAGATATTGCTGTCCTCCGCTCGGGGTTTACGGTGCGGGGCAAAGTTGAGCCCATCCCTCTAGACGAGGTGACGAAGGATAATGTGCGCCTTGTGCAAATGAAAGATCTCGATGAATACAACCGCTTTCACCTGGATGAGGTGTATGCCGTTGACCTCGACAACGTCAAGCCGAGCCACTATTTGAAGCCGGGCGATGTGTTGTTTCGCTCTCGGGGGGTGACCAACACCGCCGTCCACATCGGTGATATTCCCTTTGGTCTGGTGGCGGCTTCGCCTCTGGTGGTGCTGCGGGTGGAGCCAGGTCGGGCCGATCCGGCCTATGTAACCTGGTACCTCAATTACCCAGGGCAGCGGCAGATTAGCCGCCTGTCGGCAGGCACCTCCGTCCCTGGTGTGAATGTTGCTGATCTGGGCGATGTTCAGGTACCACTGCCGCCTCTTGCTACTCAGCGGGCCATTGCCGACCTGGCTGATCTGGGCCAACAGGAGCAAGCCCTGATGGCCCAGCTAGCTGACAAACGACAGACCTATCTCCATGCCCTGCTGAGCCAGTGCGCCCAGGGCCAAACCAAACTAGGAGCCTTAGCCTAATGACCACCACGGTATCGACATCAGACCCCAAAGCTGCCAAAAAAATCAGGCAGGAAGAGATTCAGGGGGTGCTCTGGGCGGCCTGTGACACCTTTCGTGGTGTCGTTGACCCGTCGGAATACAAGAACTACATCCTGGTGATGCTGTTTTTGAAGTACATCAGCGACATCTGGCGCGATAAGTATGCCCAGTACGCCAAAGAGTTTGAGGGCGACGATCGCCGCATTCAGCGCCGGATGGAGCGCGAGCGGTTTGTGCTGCCAGCGGGGGCTAGTTTCTATGACCTCTACGAGCAGCGCGGGGCCGACAACATTGGTGAGCTGATCAACATTGCCCTGGAGGCCATTGAAGAGCATCCCCAAAACAAGGCCAAGCTCGACGGGGTGTTTCGCAACATCGACTTTAACTCAGAGGCCAACCTAGGCAAGACCAAAGACCGCAACCGACGGCTGAAGAACCTGCTCGAAGACTTCAACAAGCCGGTGATGGATCTGAGCCCGTCGCGGGTGGATGGCGACATTATTGGCAATGCCTACATCTATTTAATTGAGCGGTTTGCCTCCGGGGCGGGGAAGAAAGCTGGGGAGTTCTTTACCCCTGCCCAGGTGTCGAAGCTAGTGGCCAAGCTGGCTCAGCCCAAACCGGGCGATCGCATTTGTGACCCTGCCTGTGGTTCTGGCTCGCTGCTGGTCTATGTGGCCAACGAAGTTGAGAGCGACAACTGTTCCCTCTATGGCCAGGAGGTGAACGGCAGCACCTGGGCGCTGGCCCGCATGAACATGTTTCTCCACGGCAAAGATGGAGCCCGTATTGAGTGGAGTGACACCCTCAACTCCCCCGCCCTGGTGGAGCTGGATGATCTGATGCGGTTCAACGTAGTGGTTGCGAATCCGCCCTTTTCGCTGGATAAGTGGGGTGCTGAGGAAGCCGCCGAAGACCGGTTTAACCGCTTTTGGCGTGGGGTGCCACCCAAGACCAAGGGCGATTTTGCCTTTATCACCCATATGATCGAGACGGCGCTCCCCCGCGAGGGCCGGGTGGCGGTGATTGTGCCCCACGGGGTGCTGTTTCGCGGGTCGAGCGAGGGCCGTATTCGCCAAACTCTGATCGAAGAAAACCTACTGGATGCGGTGATTGGTCTGCCGCCCAACCTGTTTCCCAGTACGTCGATTCCAGTGGCGGTGCTGGTGTTTGACCGGGGCCGTGAGGGCGGCGGTGCCCACGCCGCTCGCCGCGATGTCATGTTCATCGATGCCAGCCGCGAGTTTCAGCCTGGCAAAAATCAAAACACCCTGCTCGACAAACACATTGAGCATATCGTCGATACTTATCTGGCTAGGCAGGATGAGGACAAGTACGCCCACGCCGCCCCCATTGAAGAAATTGAAGAAAATGACTACAACCTCAACATTCCTCGATATGTGGATACCTTTGAAGAGGAGGAAGAGATCGACATTGCCGCTGTGCAAAAGGAGATCGAAAGCCTAGAGGGCCAGCTTGCCCAGGTGCGCAGCAAAATGGTGGGCTACCTCCAGCGGCTGGGCGTTGAAGTTGGCACTGGGGGCGATGCCTAGCCCCTCATCCCCAGGTTGAGGGGCAGGGGTGAGGACATAGCAGGAATGCTGGATGAGTTAGAGGATTTCAGGAGGTTGACATGATTGTTCAGGTCGCCAAACGACACTACAGCCCCAAAGAGTATTTAGAACGAGAGACTCAGGCTGATTTTCGCAGCGAATATCGCAATGGGGACATTGTGCCAATGGCCGGAGGAACGACCAACCACAACGAGGTTGTGACTAATCTGTGCGTGCTGAAGCCGCAGCTGCGGGCCAAGGGGTATCGGCTGTTTACCGAAAACGTGCGGGTGTGGGTCGAGCGCTACCGCATCTACACCTACCCGGATGTGATGGTGATTGCCGGAGAGCCGGTCTACCACGGCACGGGCACCACCACCGTTACCAACCCCAGTTTGATTGTGGAAGTGGCCTCTAAATCGACCAAAAACTACGACCAGGGTGACAAGTTCGACTACTATCGCTCGCTGCCCAGTTTTAAGGAATATCTGCTGGTGGAGCAGTACCGCTGGCGGGTGATGCAGCACCTGAGAACCGAAAACGGCCAGTGGTTGCTGACCGACTACGAAGCTGAGGATGCCGTGGTTGACCTAGTCACCCTTGGGCTAAAGCTACCTCTCGGCGATATCTATGCCGGGGTAGATTTTAGCCTGCCCGAAGAAGAGAACGCCCCAAACCCGGAGGGCATTGTATGACGGCAACGTTAACCGCCCCCAGCCGCTGCATGGTGCTGCAAGGGGTGAGCTGGAGCACCTACCAGGCGCTGATCCACGATTTGGAGTCGGATGCTGGCAAGCGCTTGACCTATGACCAAGGAACGTTAGAAATTATGGTGCCGCTGCCGCCCCACGAACGGTATAAAAGCCGTCTGAGCCGCATTGTTGAGGTGACGACGGAGGAAACGGAAACTGAAATTGCCAGCCTGGGCTCGACTACCTGGAACCGGGAAGACTTGCAGAAGGGGCTAGAGCCCGATGCCTGTTTTTACATTCAAAACGAGCGGTTGGTACGTAGCAAGGACGAGATCGATCTGGCAGTAGACCCACCGCCTGACCTGGCGATTGAAGTGGACTATACCAGTAGCTCAATTGACCGCATGGCGATCTATGCGGCACTGGGGGTGCCGGAGGTGTGGCGGTTTGATGGTGAAACGCTGACCCTCTATGGTCTAGAGGCTGGAGAATATTGCCCCCAAGAAGCCTCTGCCGTGCTGCCGCTGTTGCAACGAGCCGACATTTTACGCTTTTTGCAGGCTAGCCAAACGATGGGCGAAACTACCTGGGTAAGAGAGTTTCGTAAATGGGTCAGAGGAAAACTAGCCGAATAGCACAACTATAATTAACGAGATTTTGGAAATAGATTATTGAGGCTAAGAGATTGTCTAAAGGAATTTGGCCGTTAAAAAAACTAGAAAATTTATCTATTAAACCCATCTCTTATGGAATTGTTCAAACGGGCGAAGGAATTAAGGACGGTATTCCTTGCGTTCGAGTTATTGATCTGGCAAATCGATTAATTGATGTTTCCCGAATGATTACGACAACTGAGGAGATTAGTAATAGCTATAAGCGAACAATTCTGGAGAAAGACGAGTTGTTGATCGCGCTTCGTGGAGAAATTGGGCTGGCAAAGCTTGCTGACTCCAAGCTCATTGGTTGTAATTTAACAAGGGGAATCGCAAGAATCTCTCCTAACCGTAAAATTATTGATCCAAGGTATTTGCTTTGGGCTATTCGATCTGATCACGTTCGCGGCGATTTACTCAGACGAGTGAATGGTTCGGCATTACAGGAAATTCCTATTAAAGAGCTTAGAAAAGTACTTGTTCCTGTTCCTGCTCTAGAAGATCAGAGGCGGATAGTTGAGGTGCTTGAGGCTTGGGATAGTGCGATTGCCCTCACCGAACAACTCATCACCGCCAAGCAGAAGCTTAAGAAAAATATCTCTCAGGTGCTTTTTGAAAGTCTGCCATGTGAATCAATAAAAGTTAAAAATATCTGTTCTAGCATCGTTCCTGCTAGAAATAAGCCCAAGAAATTTGATGGAGATATACCTTGGATTACGACGGTAGATTTGGAGGATGAGTTTTGGGTGGAAAAGTCAAAACTAAATTTAGCTGTCAGCCGTCAAGAGCTAAATTCAATTAAGGGGAAAACTGTACCTAGTAATACGGTTATCATGACCTGTGTTGGGAAATTTGGAATTGTTGCTGTAGCGGCACGAGAATTAGTAATCAATCAGCAGCTTCATGGCTTTGTCTGTGGTGGTGAAGTCATTCCTGAATATCTATGTTGGGCTTTGCGCTCAAAAGAAAAAGAAATGCTGGCTATTGCGGGTCAGACAACAGTTTCATATTTGAATAGTTCTAAGTGCGAATCTATATCTGTAAAGCTGCCGTCGATTTCTATTCAAAAGAGAATTGTAGAAATCTTAGGTAATGCTCAAGACGAGATTAATAGTCTGATGAAATATAGGAAAAAATTGCAGAGGCAAAAACAAGGTCTAATGCAAAAGCTTTTGACTGGAGAATGGCGGGTTCCGGTTGATGAGGTGGCGGCGTGATGGCTGAGGTATTGACCAAGCAGGCTATTTTGGGACGGCTGCGAGAGCAGTTAAACACTGTCCAGAGTTTCGGGGTGCAATCTCTAGCCCTATTTGGCTCCGTAGCCCGCGACGAAGCTACCGAAACCAGCGACCTCGACTTTTTGGTCGAGTTTGAAGGCGCAGCAACCTTTGATCGCTACATGGATCTCAAATTCTTTCTCGAAGACCTGTTTGAGAAGCCTGTTGATCTGGTGATTAAACATACCCTAAAGCCGCAAATTCAACAGTCTGTTTTAGCAGAGGTGATTTATGTCACCTAACCAGGTTTCTGACGTTGGTGGGTTTTATGAGTCAGGGTATGCCCAGTTTCGGTTAGACGAAATGTGTCAATCACAGATTCCGGCGCTGCAACTCTTGATGCAGATGGGCTACACCTATCTGCCCCCCGAAAAAGCCCTTGCCCTGCGCCAGGGCAAACGCAGCACCGTCCTGCTAGAGCCCATTCTGCGCCAGCAACTACAAGCCCTCAACCACATCACCACCCGCGACCAAACCTACCGCTTCAGCGAAGCCAACATTCAAGAGGCCATACAGCGGCTCAAAAACGTTAAATACGACGGCCTGCTCAAAACTAACGAAACTCTCTACGACCTGCTCACCCTGGGCACCAGCCTAGAGCAAACCATAGACGGCAACACCAAAAGCTATAGCCTGCGCTATGTCGACTGGCGCAACTGGCAAAACAACACCTTCCACGTCACCGCCGAGTTCCCTGTCGAGCGCACCCGCAGCGCCGACACCAAACGACCCGATATTGTCGCCTTCGTCAACGGCATTCCCTTCATCATCATCGAGTGCAAATCGCCCAAGGTCGATGTAGACGACGCGGTTAAGCAGCTGATCGACTACCAGCGCGACGAAAACATTCCCAAACTGTTTACCTACGCCCAGCTGCTGGTGGCCACCAACAAAAACGCCATCAAATACGCCACCGTGGGCACCGGCTCCAAATTTTGGGCTGTCTGGAAAGAGGAGCTGATCCCCGACGACACCATTGCCCAAACGATTAACACCCCCCTGCCCGCTGATCAAACCCCGCCCCTGTTTACCGAACCCTTTGCCTCAGCCCGGCTTTTCTTTGAGCAGTTGGCCAGCGGCGGAGAGCGGTTGCTCACCGATCAAGACCGCACCCTCTACCGCCTCTGCCGCCCCGACCGGCTACTAGAGCTGGCTTACCAGTTCACTGTGTTTGACGGTGGCATTCGCAAAATTGCCCGCTACCAGCAGTTTTTGGCCGTACACAAAATCTTGCGGCGCATTGCCGAGGTTGACGGCGAAGGGCGACGCCAGGGCGGTGTGGTCTGGCACACCCAAGGCTCGGGCAAATCGCTCACCATGGTGATGATGGCCAAGGCCCTGGCCCTCAATACCGAGATTCCTAACCCTCGGGTAATTGTCGTAACCGACCGCACCGACCTCGACCGGCAGATCAAAAACACCTTTCACAGCTGCGGCCTCTACCCCGAACAGGCCAAATCGGGCCGCCACCTGATTGACCTGGTAGAAGAGCGCCAGGCCGACGTGATCATCACCCTGATCAACAAATTTGCTGCCGCCCTCAACGTGCGCAACTTTGCCGACCCCTCCCCCAACGTGTTTGTGCTGGTGGATGAGAGCCACCGCAGCCAGCACGGCAACTTTCACCCCCGCATGCGGCAGGTCTTCCCCAACGGCTGCTACCTGGGCTTTACCGGCACCCCCCTGATGCGGAAGGAGAAGAGCACCTTCACCAAATTTGGTGGCCTGGTGGATACCTACACCATCGACCAGGCGGTGGCCGACGGGGCGGTGGTGCCCCTGCTCTACGAAGGTCGCCACAGCGAAACCGAGGTCAACCAAAAGGTGATCGACACCTGGTTTGAGCGCTACTGCCAGGGCCTAACTGACAGACAAAAAGCTGACTTGAAAAAGAAATACAGCCGCATTTCTTCGATTAACAAAGCCGATCAGGTGATCTACGCCCGCGCTTTTGACATCAGCGAGCACTACCGCCAAAACTGGCAGGGCACCGGCTTCAAGGCTCAGCTGGTGGCCCCCGGCAAGCGCGAGGCGCTGAAGTATTGGCAGTATTTAGAGCAGTTTGGCCATGTGGCCTCAGAGGTGATTATTTCGCCCCCCGAGGTGCCCGAGGGGGATGACGAATCGGTGGATCGCTCCTCTGACGATGCTGTGGTGCAGTTTTGGCAGCAGATGATGCGCCGCTACGGCTCTGAGAAAACCTACAACGAACAGCTGATCAACAGCTTTGAGCATGGCGACGAACCCGAAATTTTGATCGTGGTGGATAAGCTTCTGACCGGCTTCGACTCGCCCCCTAACACCGTGCTGTACCTGACTCGCACCCTGAAGGAGCACACCCTCTTGCAGGCGATCGCTCGGGTCAACCGCCTCTATGCCGACGATGCCACCGGACGAGAAAAAGAGTTTGGCTACATCATCGATTACGTGGGCGTTTTAGAAGAACTGGAGACCGCCCTGGCGGCCTACAGCAACTGGCAGGGGTTCGATGCCGAAGACCTGAAGGGCACGGTGGCCCATGTGCAGAGCGAGATCGATAAGCTGTCCCAGCGCCATGCCAACCTACTTGATCTGTTTAAGACCATTGCCAACCGGCACGACGAGGAAGCCTACGAGCAGCTCCTGGCCGACGAGGATCTGCGGGAAGACTTCTACGAAAAGCTCTCGATCTTTGCGCGGACCTTGGCGATCGCCCTATCTTCCGAGCAGTTTCTAAACGAGACTCCCCAACGCACCATTGACAACTACCGAGCCGACCTGAAGCGTTTCCAAAATCTGAAGGCCGCCGTTAAACTCCGCTACTCCGATGTCGTCGATTACCGTGACATTGAGCCCCAGGTGCGCAAGCTGCTAGACACCCACCTGTCCTCTACGGAGGTCACGCAAATCGTCGGCATCTTCAATATCTTTGACGATGTGGCCTACGAAGCGGCCCTGGGCCAGCAAAAGACACCCGCTTCCAAGGCCGACCTGATTGCCAGCGCCACCAAGCGCAGCATCACCGACAAAATGGAGGAAGACCCCGCCTTCTACCAGCGGTTCTCGGAGATGATTCAGCAGACCATCGACGACTTTCGCGCCAAGCGCATCTCCGAAGCCGAGTACCTAGAGCGGGCCAAAGACATTCGCGAAGCGGTGGTCAACCGCAAGCACAGCGACCTACCAGCCGAAGTCGCCGCCGATCCAGACCTGATGGCCTTCTATGGCCTGGTGAAACCCCAAATTGAGGCCCACGTCACCGAGGCCGAGGCCGTGCAGCCCACGGTGATTGAGACCGCCCAGGCCATTTTGACCATCATCAAAGACCAGGCGATCGTTGACTGGATGGACAATGACGACATCCAAAAAGTCATGATGAACCGCATTGATGATTACCTCTATGATGTCTTGGGTGATCACCACGGCATTCACCTCGCCCCCGAAGAGATGGATGCCATCATCGAAGCCTCACTGCATCTAGCCCGCCAGCGACAACTCAAAAAATGAGCCCCTCCAGCCAGACCGTTACCTACGGCGCAGACACTATCAGCTATGCCGTTCAGTACAGCGATCGCAAAACCCTGGATATTTCCGTCTATCCCGATGCACAGGTGATCGTCACTGCTCCCACCGGCGCTGACCCAGACACCATCGAAGACCGCGTCAAACACCGCGCCCGCTGGATTCTCAAACAGCAGCAGTACTTTACCCAGTTCGCGCCCCGCACCCCGCCCCGCCGCTACATCAGCGGTGAAACTCACCTCTACCTGGGCCGCCAATACCGCCTCAAAGTTTTGCCCGCCGCCGACACCGCCGTAAAACTGATCGGCGGCTACATCCGCATCCACACCCCCCACCCCGAGAACGCCGACCACACCTGCCAGATGCTAGAGCACTGGTACCTCAACCGCGCCCAGCTCAAATTCCCAGAGCGCCTACAAGCCTGCCTGCCCCCGTTTACCCGGCGAGGGCACGCCGCTCCACCCCTGCACATTCGCCGCCTCACCCGCCGCTGGGGCAGCCTCACCGCTACCGGTACCCTCATCCTCAACCGAGATCTAATTCGGGCCTCGACAAGGGCGATCGATTACGTCATCACCCATGAACTCTGCCACCTGGTCTACCCCGACCATGGCCGCGACTTTGTCGAACTCCTCACCCGCACCCTCCCCGACTGGGAACTCCGCAAACACCGCCTAGAACAGCAGCTCTGTTAATGCGAGATTTTTGGGCGATCGCTGAACACTAAGGCTTGGCCCAAGCTAGATAGGGTTTCCTGAAAAAAGTTGGGAAGCTTATGGAGCAGGTTATTCAGAGTGGATCAAATAACCTTGACTCTCATCAATAACCTCTATACCGTCCGCACTAACGCAGTGTTAGCCTGTAGTTACTGACGAGCACACTCAGTTAGTAGTGTTGCAACTGCTTGCTTTTCCCATTCAACATAACCAGATGGATTTCTCCAGAATTGCTCCCATGCTTCATTGAGGAGTGTATGAACAGGATCATTAACTGACGGGGTCGCAATTCTAACCTTCATATCTTTTACTGCACCCCATGCATACTCTGCAACTTTACTAATAAGATGGCTTGGATAACAGCGATGATACTCTGGCTCTCCAGTCGCTGAGATTTCTTCTAAAAACTCACCCCACTGCAATTGAATCCGTTCTGCTACATCATGAAAGCCAGAAAGTTTTAATGCATAGAGCATTGCAATCATTCGCGCATTATCACAGGGGTGAGAAGTTGCATGCATAAGCGACAACTCAAAAGGATCAGTGCCACGCTTGATTGCTAGATGAAGATGGGACCATACAAATGCAGGCCCCAAAGTATAAACTCCATACAGATCACAGAAAAACTCCTCTATCCAGAACTTAATCCATGAACGCTGCCAAGCATGAAGCATGTCATAAATATTAGGACCACGTCGCTCTTCAGCTTTAAGCTTCTCTTCCTCAAAATAATTAAGTACATGCATTAAGGCATCTCGATAGCGATTCTGAAATAGTTCTAAAAGAGGATCATTTTTTTCTGTAAATAAAGGGTGAGCTAACTCATGATATAAATCAGGAAGATGTAGTAAAAACCTTCCTTCAATCAAGGGAACGCACATTAAGTTAAAGCTTGGGTATATGCAAAAATAATTCTGAGATAAAGTTGTGACTGTTGGAATCAAACGAGGATAATTAATTTCACGTGCGATTTTATCAATCAACATATTTAATTGATGGTCTGTGTCAGAGGCTCGATTTAATGCTGCAATCCCCACAGTCTCAATTAAATCCATATCTGACACAATTCTTTTAAACACACGAAGGTGCTCAGGGCTAAATGCCTGATTCTCAAGAGATTCGAGTGCTAGAATTGATTCATCGACATACTGTTTGCATGTTGATCTAAGAGCATCATAATCTCTAGGAAGATTTCTCGGTATACTATCTGTTAAGACTCGCCCTCTTTCAATCATTTGTGGAATTACGCCTGCAAGATAATCACTAAGCATTATTGCCTCTCATTCTTGCAAAAGTATTTGCGCGCTCGTACTCTAGAGATTTTGCCAACTTTTCAAGCTTCAAAATATCACTCTGCGCAACTTTATTTTCCAACAAGGCTTGGCCTAGTCTAGCCCATTCAGCCATATTTTTTTTTGGGCTATCTTGGAGCAATGTAATTAACAGTTGAACATCCAGATCACTTGACTTCTTAGCCAAGCCAATCAGCAAATGTCCTAATTTTTTCTGCTGGTCAGAAATATCTCTAGATGCGTTTTCTTGTTGCTGCTTTAACTCGATTAGAGTCTGGTCTAGGAGCTTAGCACATTCTGCAAGTCGGGCATATAGCGTCGAATATAAACCGATAGTGCTCATTTAATTGCCTCATTGTTTGTCGAATTATTGTTAGCAATTTCGTCAGGATTTTCTTCGGTCTCTAAACCTTCAGAAAAATCAAAGCGAAGTGCATCTTCATCATATTCACTAGCATCTTCACCTAGTCTTCGATCATTAATCTTGGTTGTAATAGGATAACGACTACAATCATCAGGCTTTGTCCATGCCAAGGCTGTCAAATAGAAAATATCTTCAAGACAATTCTCGAATGGCATTCCACCTTCAATATATTTGACATGCAAAGGCTTGGATGTTCCTCGATTTAGAAAAGGTTTTCCTGTTGAAGAAAGATATCCATCATTCCCAAAAACATAATGGAACCCAATTTCAGGATTGTCAGTAGCTTCTTGAATCTGGTAAACAACCTTATTAGATCCAGTAACAGTTTTTTTATTTTTTGTTGTGGAACTAAATATACGCAGGGAAACTGGTTCAGATTTGGAAATTTCTAGCATTGTAAGATTGACATTTTCTGGCAGTACTCCTTTTTGCTTCAACGAATTTATTGATTGCTTTACACCCTCGATTTCGCACATGTACATTCGGCCATCACGATGGATGACAATATTTGATATTGGGTAGTTTACCCGTTCTAATTCCTTAGTTAAAATATCGTTTAGGCAAGTTTTAATCTGCTCACTAGTCAATTGCTCTTTCTGCTTTGAGGTTACTGGTGGTAGAGTCCAAATTCGACTACCATCTTTGTTGACAACAATGTAGCCCGCTGTATTGTGTTTGACATCAATTCCGATAGTAATATCTGCATGTAAGGACGTTGCCAAAACAAATGGCCATCGTTCATTTGTGAGTAACACCTTATTTAAAGCA
Source organism: Nodosilinea sp. AN01ver1 (assembly GCF_050565655.1). NCBI lineage: Bacteria > Bacillati > Cyanobacteriota > Cyanophyceae > Nodosilineales > Nodosilineaceae > Nodosilinea > Nodosilinea sp. AN01ver1. Next base: position 21,600 of record NZ_JBNXVS010000043.1, read on the forward strand.
ACATTACGAAGATACCCTTGCAGTTTTCCACGCTTCTCAGGGCGCACTGTATAGAATGGTTGACCATCCGCCTGATACTGTGACTCATAACATTCTTTGCCAGTTGAAGAGTGAATTGTAGCTACATACAGTTCGTGATCCTTAAGTTCTCTAAGAACTAAAGCTGCTAACAGATCATGTTGACGGGGAAAGGCAAATTTGTCAGGCAGCATAACGACGCCATATCCGAGACAAAGCTGGTTAAGTTCTACAGTCTCCAGAATTGCTCTGCCTTGCTCTATATAAGTACGGAAACCACGATCCTGATAAAAGAAGACTTGAGGGTCATAGCCACCACCTTGAGGGTAGAGCTTATCAACTGCTTTTTTTAGATCTTTGATAAACTCAGAGCCGAAGCTGTCTCCAACAGTCTGAGGTAGTAAAAAGTACTGGCGCTCAAATGGTTCTTGCACATAGACACCAGCTTTTGGGTCACTTAATAACTCTAATCTCTTCTTTCCTACGCACTCAAGAGTCACTTGCTGAGAATCATGGCTGCCACGAACTGACAAGCGATGCCCATTCCCAAAGCGATAATCTGGGAGAGTGAAAAATTGTTCTGAGAGCTTTTCTGAATTGTTACTGACTTCAAGCGTAAGATCGCCAAAAGAAATTCTTTGGAGATAATTCTCCACCGATTGTTGAATTAAAGAGCGGCGGTTGTCAGGCTCTAAAACAGTATGTGGATGATACTTTTGGACGGCAGAATCCGTTGTTCCATAAACCAGGTGACATAATGCAGCAATTGCTGCTCGATCATTATTTCGGTTGTCAAAGTAGTGGACTACTGCTGAATTTTGAGCAACCAAAGCCAGGTCTCGAGGAATCGGTTTGCGAGAATGACTGATTGCATAATCTAGGAGAGAAGTAAAAGTATCACCATCTGGGATCATCTCCTCTGTTACGTTTAAATCTGAAAGCTCACTCAACTGTATTTCATACCACTGATGTCCAAAACGATAGATACAGCGCTTTGCTTTGTATTGCTGGAATGTTTGTTCATTCAAATAGTTTGGAAGTGGTTTTTTGCTAACAAATTTGTGTTGTACGTCAACACAAAGGCCGATTCCACTATCTTTAGTAAAAGTTGGGCGTGCAGAAAAACCTCTAAACAAAGATATGCTTCCAAAATCTCGGCATGGCTGTTTTTCAAAAAACGGTTTTCCAGCACCAGGTTGCCAAAGCTTCGAATGATTAAATAAGTGGGACTGAACCATGAAATGGAGAAATCGAATACAGATCTCATCATTTTGTGGATTGCGTAGCGAATAATCTAATTCAAAAACTTCATTAGTTGATGAAAAATATGCAATGCCTCGAATAATTGGATAACGGTCTGGCACTTCTGGTGCATTAGCAGAAACAACCAAGAATGGTTTATTTTCAATCTCTACAATTGTTACCGGGTGTTTCAGCTTATAACTCAATCGTTGAATCAAATTTTGGCGATTTTGATAATATTCTGAGTGATGCTTAAGACCCCGTATTGTATACAGGCGATATTGAGTTGAAAGCTCCGAAAGATTTAGGAAAGGAAATATATTAGTTTCAATAATCATGCTGTTTCCCAACAAATAGATTGATAGTTACAAGACTGGCAAGCTTCAGCAGAAGATGCGGGTAAAAGTTCTAGTGAATTCAGATCAGCTTTTTTAGAATTTCCTATAACAAGTTGCATAGTATGAATACTTTCAGCCATGAAATTCTCGATCTCAAGAACTTTAATTTCGTTTAGTTGATAACGCCGAATCTGTTTTGTCAACAACTGTATTTCCCATAATTGGTAATCTACTTCACTCCACTTCAGTAGATTAGGGAAGTCCCTGTGTGGTTTACATCTTTTCAGGGCTAAGGCGTAAATCCCTAATTGCTTCCAAGCCTTGTAAACGCCAAAGAAGTGAACTTTCCAATCAACTATTAAGGGTGCTTCGTTTCGGTAAAATGCAATGAGATCAGGCACAGCTCGCACTGATTCACCTGAATGGGAAAATACAAGTGCTCTTTGAGGTATGAGATACTCAGCCTGAAGTAGTTTCTCAAAAATCTCCGAGTTCTCGAACAAGTTTACAAGTGCTTGATTAACTTCAGATTGCGCATGTGCTATTTCTGCGTCAGAGACTTCTTTCCCATACTCTATAGAGTGCAATGCAGCAAAATCTTTTCCTACTTTGGTAGGCGAAAAGTTTGGTTCATGAAGTGGATGTCTTAGAGCAAAATTAAGCTGCCTCTCAAATAGCTCATTTGCTTTTCGCTGCACGACTGAAAGCTTTGGAATATATCCTGAATTTAATGAAGGAATGATTACCTCGCTGATAATTGAATCTACAACATTGCCTCGCCAAGAACTAATGCTTTGTAGCTTACTCAAAAGATAAGCTTTATGCCTCAAAAAATCTTTGGCTCTGGCATTAGAAAGACAACTTTTGTAATACCACTGGCGTTGACATCTTTTGAAAGTTTTTGATGTAGATAAAGACCACATGGCTACTATTTTTTCTGGCTTCGTTTTGTACGCAGATACTTTAGATAATCAGCAAGTTCATCTACCTCGTCTGTTGTAACTGGCCCTAGTCGAGCAGAAATATCTGTAAGTGAAGTGTCTAGCTTCTCGTTGTCAGGCACTGGATAACCTGCAAGTTCCAGAACACTGGAGTAGGGAATATCATATAAGTCACTAAGCTTGCGTAACATAACTGGAGACGGAGAACGAATCTTTCCCCTCTCTAATTGGCTGAGATAAGCATTGGAAATCCCGGTCTTGGCTTCAACAGCTCGTAGTGTCAGCTTCTTATGCTGACGGGTAGACGCGAGAAATGGACCTAGATTGCTGGATTCTTTACTCATTTTCTAATTCTAGCAAGCTTGCTAAATCTGTCAAGCAAAATAAGCTAAATGATATTGTCTTTCTTTCAGGCGTAAGCATATTTTCTTGATAGGGCTCAGGCTTGAGTGCCGAAATTACTTGCTCATTTCCCTTGGTGATGCAGGAAACTCCTGAAACCCCTGCGGCTAAAGGATTCTCGCTGAGATGGCAGATTTGGGATTTCTCTAGGAGCGAACAAAGGCTAAGCCACCGGCAACGAAAACGAAAACCGACTCCCCTCTCCCATCTGGCTTTCCACGGTAATAGCACCCCCCTGCAACTCCACCAGGTCTTTCACAATCGTCAGCCCCAAGCCTTTGCCGCCTGGGTTGCACCGCTGCGCCGCCTCAGAGCGCCGGTGCAGCTTAAACACCTCTTGGAGGTCAGCCGCCTCAATCCCCAGTCCAGTATCGACAACCGCCGTCCAGACGAAATTGTGCTTCACCTCAACCTCAACCGTAATGCTGCCCTGGGGCGTGTACAGCACCGCATTCTTCAACAAGTTCTCCAGAACCTCATAGACCTGGTCGGGATCGGCCCACACCGAAGGCAGGGTGTCAGGACATCGAACCGGAATCGTCCGGCCTCGGGCGCTGGGCAGTGACGACACCAACTCCACCACCTCACCGATGATGGCGGGCAGCGCACACACCTGACAGCGGGTCGGTAGATAATCATCCATCCGCTTTGAATAGTCCGAGATCGCCTCCGCCAGCCGGTTCATCCGCTCGATCTGCCGCAGCTGCTTACCCAACAGGTCAGGCGTCAATAGCCGAGCCCCTTGGCGGGCCAACTCCAAATCCCCCTTGAGTACCGTCAGGGGCGTGTTGATCTCATGCATCAGCACGGCCAGCCGCTGTCGCCGCCGCTGCTCCACCGTCTGTAGACTCATCGCCAAGCGGTTAAAGTCAACCGCCAACCGCCGCAGCTCCGGTACATCGCTCAGGGGCGCTCGCGCCTCTAAATCCCCTGCCATGAACGCCGCCATCGCCTGCCGCAAGGCCTTGAGCGGCCTAACGATGATTTCTCCCGACGAAAGACTCAGAAAAACGACCATGACGATCACCGCCAGGCCGACTTCTAATCCCCCCTCCGCCAGGGAGGGATAGATCGCCGTAAGGCTCAGCGCAATCAGCACCCCCAACCCCAACGTCAGAATGTGGGAGGTCAGCAGCTGCATCTGCAATGGCGCAGAGCGCCAGGCCTGCCTAATAGATCGCATCTTCAAACTTGTATCCCACCCCTCTAACGGTTTTAACCAACGGATTTACCTTCTCCGATACCCGTAGTTTCGAGCGGAGTGCTCTGCGCAATCGCTTGACGCAAGAATCGACCGTATTGTGGTCATCCCCAGGGTGGTCGAGACCCCAGATATCGTCCAATAACTGCGATCTGAGGTAGACTCGCCCTGGCTGCTGGGCCAGTTTCGCCAGCAGGTCAAACTCCAGCGCCGGGAGCACCAGATCAACCCAAGGGTCGCCGGGCGACGCCCGGACACTGCAATGCCGGTGCGTCTGGTGCAGCCGCAAACACCGATGCCGAATCAACGCCTCATCGGCCCCGACCGCATGGTCGTCATGGCGTAGCTCGCGCCGCAGCAACGCCCGCAGCCGAGTGATTAATAGGTCTGGGCTAAAGGGCTTAGTCATGTAGTCATCGGCCCCGGTGTCAAAGCCCCGAATCTCATGGGTCTGTCCCCGCCGTGCCGTCAGCATCAAGATATAGGGGTCTCGCCTCAGCGCCAGCCGCCGGACATGGGTACAGACCTCAATGCCATCCATACCGGGCAGCATCAAATCTAGAACGATGATATCGGGCTCCAGCTGCTTGCATAGCTCCAGCCCCTGCTCGCCCGTCTCGGCCAGATAGCTGGTGTAGCCCGCCGCCTGAATACAGGCCTGAATGGTATCGGCCACATCCGCGTCATCTTCAATGATTAGAACAACCGCCATGGGAATTGTTAGAGCAAGGGCTGGCCAGCCCCGCCAGTACCAGCGGAGCCATATCTAGGATAGAGACTGTTGCTTGGCCAAGCCGGTTCTCGTGTCGTCTAAAAGAAGGCCGCTAAAAATCATCCAGGCCCGCCGCCGCCAGATCCACCGCGACATCAATAAACGGTTCAGGTTCAGCCTGCACCGTCGCCCGTGACTCCGCCGCCCTCGGTACCGCAGACAGCGGCTGAGGCCCAGGAGCCTGAGCCATAACAAGCACCGGCGTTGCCCCAGAGATCGCCAAAAACCGGTTCTGGATCTGTAGACTGCGCAGCTGCATGTCCTCCAGCAGGGTTTGAGCTAAAGCCTGAAGCTCCGACTGGCTCAGCTCTGGCTCCAACGCCCAGGGCAGGTAAAACACCTTTAGTGCCCTGAGCACCGCTTCCCGCAGCGATACCGCCGGGTTAGTTTTCAGATAGGTGAAGAGCCGCCCCGCATCCGAATCCACTTCCACATCCAGGCGCAAGATCACCCGCTGCCGACGGCTCATGCCCGCACCTCCTGGAGTGCCTTGGTGCGGGCATGAGCCCTGGTGGCTAACCACTTCACCCCGCCATAGCAGTCAGCAAAGCGCACCTGATCGATCTCAGAGGTGACCTCCTGAAGCCGGTACGCCATTTCTTGAGCAAGATCGGGCAGCCAGTTGGGCGTCGCACCGGGCAACGTCGCCAGGTAGTCCGTCAGATGAGGCCGCAAGAGCGTCGCTGCGGTACCACCACCAATTAGCACCTCATACTCCGTCAAATCGAGGGCAGCAAAATGCTCGCTTAGGTGGTGCCGCACCTGCTCCCAGTAAAACGCCTCCGCCTCCTGCCTGCGCTGGGCCAGCGGAAACACCTTGCCCGGCTGGTCGGGAAACTGCACCGCCTCCTGCTGGGTTAACAGCGCCTGCATCAGGTAGGGATTCTCCGGCTCACAGAGGGTTTGGGCCACCGCTTCCAGGAAAGCGACATAGCCCAACTTTTCCGAATCACTGGGCTTTCCCGTAGGAGGCTTGCCCTGGCGAAACACCAGAAAGCTCAAATCTCGGTGGCCAATCATCAGCACGACATAGTTTTGGCGGCTGGCCTGATGCTGCTGAGCATGGTGCTGCTGCTTGCGCCAGAGCACCAGCCCCGCCGCCTCCGGCAGCACCTTAACGCTATCCAGTTGGAGATCGTAGGCTTGTCCGCGATAGAAAAAGCGACCCGTTGCTTGCAGCCGCTGAGTCAACTCCTCGGCCTCAGATAGGTACTCCTCAAAGGGCAGCGCGATGCCGATATCCAAATGCAGGGTTTTCAGGTGATGGGTGTGGGCCATTTCCCCCACCGCGCCCAGGCTGCGGAGATGAGCCAGGGTGCTCTTGCGTAGGGTAGCTGTAGATTTGTTCGGTCGCCCCTCGGCATCCTCGGCCAGGGCATAGGCCTGATTGTTCCACTGGAGATAGGCCCCAGCCCCCAGGCCACCGCCGTACTCCTGGCCCTGGTGACGCAGCACCTCTAGCTCCGAGGGCGGCAAATCTGCCACCTTGGGTGGACAGGCATAGCCGTAGCAGCGGTTGCCATCGGTTAAACAGGCCTTGGTGCCCGACATACCAAGGTCGATAAAGAGTTGATGGGTAGCCATGGTTGGTTCCTCCAGCAGAATGGGCTATCAGCGTTAGACGCGAACCCCAGGTGACCAGGCCGGGGCAGAGGCGTCAGACGTCGTTAGATGGTTTCTCCAGCGGAATGGGCAATCAGCGTTAGACGTGAGCCCCAGATGACCAGGCCGGGGCAGAGGCGTCAGATGTCGGTGATTGGCGCGCAATCTGCCCCGACTTTAGCGGGCAACTCGGGCAGAATCCGGGCAGCCCGCGCCCGGATTCTGCCCGAGTCGTCCCTTACGGTGATGGCTACGCCCAGGAGGACGATGCTGTTGAGCGATTTTCAGCCCCATGCTCTCGATGTGCTCGGTCTCCGCTGCCCAGGCCGAAACCTACTACGAAAAAGACGACTACTACACCGAGGGCACCGACGCGGCCCGCTCAGCTGCTCGGTGGTACGGCCAGGGCGCGAGCACCCTGGGACTCCAGGGCGCGGTCAAGCCAGAGGACTTCAAAGCCCTGCTCCACGGCACCGCTCCCAACGGTGAATGTCTCCACGCCCGCGCCATCGACCCCACCCGTCACCGGGCCGCTACCGACTACACCTTTTCAGCCCCCAAGAGCGTCTCCATTGCTGAGCTGGTGCAAGGTGATCCGCGAGTGATCTCAGCCCATAACCAGGCCGTCGATACCGCCCTAGGCGTTTTGCAAGAGCGCTTTGCCCAAGCCCGTGTCAGCACCCCCGAAGGACGGCAGCGCGTGGTGACCGGCAACATCGTCGCGGCGGTGTTTCAGCACGACAGCAGCCGCGAACTCGACCCTCAACTGCACAGCCACTGCGTGGTGATGAACACCACCCAGCTTCCAGACGGCAGCTGGCGCAGCCTCAGCAACGAAGAGATTGTGGCCAATCAAATCCTGCTGGGGGAGATCTATCAAAACGAGCTCGCCTACCAACTGCGGCAGCTGGGCTACGACATTGACCCCCAGGGGAAGGGGCAATTTGAATTAAGCAACTACAGCCAGCCCCTGCTCGGCACCTTCTCAACTCGCACCCGCCAAATCGAAACCTACCTCCAGCAGTGGCAGCAAAACCTAGACGAAACGCAGGGCACCCCGCTCCATGCCAGTCAGAAAAAGCAGGCCACCCTGCGCACCCGCAAACGCAAACAGGCGGTGCCCCGTGAGGTGCTGCTAGCGGCCTGGCAGCAGCAGGTTAGTGACCAAAATCTCACCCTGCCCGAGGTGCCCCACCAAGAGAGAGAGCTATCCACTGCCGCCCACCATCAGGCAGACCAGATGGCCCGCGCGGGCACCGCCCACGCCTCAGAGCGAGAGTCAGTTTTTCGCCGGGGGAAAGTAGAACGCTTTGCCCTAGAACATGCCCTGGGTGAAATGCCCTTTGCGGTCTTGCACCAGGCGATCGCGGCCCAGGGCGAGCTGCTGTCCGTCGAGGCCGTAAAGGACAAGTACACCACCACCGCCGCGCTGCACCGAGAGCGAGACACCATTCAACTCATGCACCAGGGGCAGCACCAGTGGGCACCAATTCTGAGCGAGGCCGAACTCCAGGAGCAGTTGCCACAGTGGCCAACCCTAAGTGCTGGTCAGCAGCGAGCGCTCACCCTGGCCCTGACCAGTCGCGATCAGATGTTGGCCTGGCAGGGTCTACCGGGCAGCGGTAAGACCTTTGTATTGCAGGCCTTCAAGCAGAGCGCAGAAGCCCAGGGCTTTTCAGTACGAGGGTTTGCCCCCAGCGCCGAAGCGGCCAACGTGCTGGGCAAAGAAGCCGGGCTACCGACCGATACCGTAGCCAGCTTGCTACATGCCCCAGCACCCGATCCTGCACCTGAACAACGAGAAATCTGGGTGATTGACGAGGCCGGGCTGCTCTCCGCCAAAGATGCCCATGGACTCCTGAGCCTGGCTGTGGATTGTCATGCTCGCGTCATTCTCGTGGGCGATACCCGCCAGCTCTCGGCGGTGGAGGCAGGCAACCCGTTCAAAAGCTTGCAGGCCGGAGGCATTCAAACCGCCTTCCTCGATGAGTCCCGACGACAAAAGACAGCAGCCCTGAAACAGGCCGTTAACCTGCTGGCCACCGACCAGACAGAAGCCGCCTTTCAAACCCTGGTCGGAGCGGGCGCGATCCAAACAATCAAATCCCCGACAGCACGCCTCCAGCAGGTGGTCACCGACTACCTGGACCTCGACGAGGCAGAGCGCGACAAAACTCTGCTGCTCGCCGGAACCAACCAAGAGCGCCTGGCCCTCACCACCCTGATTCGCACGCGGCTTCAGGCCCAGGAGCAGTTGGGAACCGACGGCTTTACCCTGACCTCGCTGCGGCGCAAAGACATGACCCAGGCCCAGTCAGGCTACGCCGCCCATTACGCCAGCGGCGATATCGTCATCGTCAACCAGCCGTACAAACGCCAATGCCTGGTGAAGCAGCAGCCCTACCAGGTGATCCAGGTGGATGCCTACCGCAACCGACTCACCTTGGCCAATGAAGCTGGTCAAATGCTGGAGATTGACCCAACGGCCTGCCCCAACAAGACGGTCTATACCCGCCAGGCAATACCCGTTGCCGTGGGCGATCGCCTGCGCTGGACACGCAACGACCGGGCGCAAAACCTCCGCAATGGGCAGTCCTTTACCCTGGCCGCCATCGATGCCCAAGGCCAGGCCGAGATCCGCTACTCCGATGGCCGCTGTGATGCTGTGGACTTAACCGGCTTGCAGTACGTCGACTACGGACTGGTGAGCACCACCTACAGCGCCCAGGGCAAAACCGCCGACCGAGTGATGGCGCTGATGGATGCCACCACCAGCCAGGAGTCGTTTTATGTGGCCGTTTCGCGAGCCAAATACCAGCTCTCGCTCTACACCGCCGACCCGGATGACCTGCTGCGCCAGGCGCAGCGATCCTCAGCCAAGGAGAACGTCAGTGACTATGTCCCGCTCTTTAATTTGGTGACTACCCATGCCCAGACCCAGGAAAGTACCCCCGCCGCCGCCCCCTCAGCAGTGGGCAGTCGAGATGCCGCCAGGGCTCTTGGCCGATGCGCTGGTGAGCGCGTTGCAGCAGGCCTTGCTACCACTCCAGCAGCAGATCGCGGGGCTCCAGCAGGACAACGCCCAGCTGCGCTCTCAGATCGAGGCCTTGGTGAGCCACCAAGCCCAATCGGAGCAAGTGCTGAGGCAGCTGACCACCGACCACAGCCACCTCCAGCAGACCTTGAACGCATTGCTGAAGGGGCTAGAGGCTGGCAGCAGCAGCGACAGCTCCAAGCAATTGCAGGCGCTCTTATCAGCCTTAGTGACACAGTTGAGCGAGTTAAGTCAGCGGGTGAGCAGCAATCTCGATGGACAGGAGCGATCGCTCGCCTTGCTCATGACCTCGCTCGCGGCCTTGAACGACGACGCCAGCAGCGGGAGCAACAACGGGAGCGGATCAGCGCCGAGCAGATGATGTGGGCTGAACGCCTGGTGCCGGAGGTGAGAGGTATCCTGACGCTAGCCAGGAGGGCTGGCCAGATGGAGCAAACCGGGCCTGACACCTGGGTACTCAAGGGCCGACACTACACGCTGTCGTTTTGCCAAGCGACCGACACGATCTCCCTGGTTGCCCAGGATGGACGCGGCGAGCTGCTCCAACTTCAGCGACACCAGGGGGCCTGGCAACCGCAGCTGGCCCAGGGCCTCACGGTAGAAGATGTTGGCCAAATCCAAAAGGCTCATCGGCTTCTCCATCAGGCGATGCAGCCACCCCAGCGCTCTCGTCAGGTTGAGATGGAACGCTAAGGCGAAGCTCGTAACCCATCGTCTGGCTGTCCCCTCTTTCCCAAAAAACGCGATTCTGATGGGGTGATCCAAATAGCTGGGAGGAAGGGTTTCAAACGGCTATTCTGAGGTGCTTTGAGGGTGATCCAAATCAGGCGGGATTAGCAGTTCAAGCGGGTTCACGGTCAAAGGCCAGACTGGGATCGGGGCTATGCACCCTAAGCAAATGTGCTCGGTGACAGTGGCCATCGTGAGTGGACTAATTGTCCCTATTTGGCTTGTGCCAGTTCTCCAAAGTCCTGATAGCTTCGTTCAGTCCTCTCTCTACCTCAAACCCTAGTCAAGGGAGCCGAATTCGAGACGGGGCAAGAGTTTGAAGGTTAAGGCATAGCTTGCGAGGTTATGTGTGGGCAACAATCAGCGTTACTTTTGAAGCCCTATTGGATAGAAGCAAATTTTCTAGCTAAACTTTCAGTATCTCAATCATTTGGAGGTGAGACAGTGAGTATTGATATGGGCAAGTCAACTAATAAAGGGACTGCCATGATGAAGTTCGCTCATCAATTTCAACCTAATGTGATTTTGCAAGATGAATATGTCAGTTGGTTTTTTGACGATTCTACAGCAAAGTCTTTACAGGAAAATTCCCTCAATCTTAATGTAGAACCTGTCGATGATTCTCAGAGATTTCAGCAGATCTCGTATTGGTATACAATTTTGAGAGAAAAGTATTGTGATGAAGTAATTGTAGATGCTCTCGCTTCTGGATGCAGACAACTTCTTCTACTTGGATCGGGCTACGATACGAGGTTTTTTCGAATTTCTGCTGTGCGAGAGAGAGCTACTGCCACATTTGAAGTTGATTTGCCAGAGACAATTAATAATAAGAAAAAGTACTTATCCGATAAGCTGGGACATATTCCTGAAGGGCTAACACTTATCCCTCTTGACTTTAATCATGACGATCTCAACAGTCTTGATCGCTATGGATTTGATAACACTCTTCCAACAGCTTATGTTTGGCAAGGAGTCAGCTATTATCTGCCCAGAGAGAGCGTATCCCAAGTTTTAGACTATATTAAATCGCAAATGACACCTGATTCAGTGCTGGTCTTTGATTGCTGCTCACCCCTGATGACTTACAAGAATGACCAAGTTCCAGGTATAGCATCTAGTATTGATCAGCTTTCTAAAATTGGTGAGCCATATTTGTTTGGTATGTATAGTGATGAGATGAAAAATTGGCTAGAGGAAAAAGGATTTCAAAATATTGAGATTCTGCAACAGGATGACCTAGAGGATAGAGTCTTACACAAGCGTACACTGCCAAGCAATATGTGGTATGTGGTGTCAGCTAAAGTGTAATGGATTCCGTCTCGCTAACAACTTCAATTCAGTGAGTGAACAAAAGCTGTTGTTACTAAGTTTGAGAGCTATCTGCCACCGCTGGTTGAGAACGTTGGCGTGCGGTGAGCAAAGTGATAGATATTAAATAACTTCCATGTTTAGAAAATGAGCATTTACATTAGTGATGGTAACAGTTTAGAAGTGGGCGGGTGGGTGTCTGAAGGTTAAAGGCTAGGTGTTTGGCAATGGGCATCTGTTCTCTCAGATCGGTGGAAGGCGGCGCTGGTGGAGTGGATAGGCCAGTATCCGCAGCTTTCGGTGCTCGATGGCGACTTACCTCCATACCTGTGGGGGTAGCTTGCGGCGATTAGTTGAGTTCAAGAGTCGATTCACAGTGGGTTATGGGCAACGTTAGACAATCGCGCAGTTTGGCCACAAATGCTTAAAAACTATGATCATGAAAGCAGTTGTATATCTGATGTGTGGATTGCCAGGCTCTGGTAAGACAACACTCGCAAAACGACTCGAATCTGAAAGCAGAGCTATGCGATTTTCTATAGATGAATGGATGCTCAATTTTTATGGTGAAATAATGTCACGTGCAGAGTTTGACGAGCGTTCTGAGCGGTGTGAGAAAATGATTTGGAACATTGCTGAACGTTTGCTTCTGCTAGGATTCTCCGTCATTTTAGATTTTGGCTTTTGGAAGAGAGAGAAAAGAAGAGAATATCAAACCCGTATCAATAAAGCAGGAGCACATATGGTCTTGTATTATGTGCAGACTCCTTACGAAGTGTTACAACGTCGACTTGAAACACGGAACAAAAAATTACCTGATGGTGCATTTTATATTTCTGCGGAGATGTTACAGGTTTTTGTGGCCCAATTTGAATATCCAACTGAGGCGGAGGGATTCGAGATGGTAGAAGTGCGGTCTTGATATGTATTAACAACGACTTGAAAAGGTACTGTATCTGACCGCCTACAAGCAACCTACTTCCTGAAATATCGACTTTGAATGGCAGAATGGCACTGTGGGGAGGTAGCTGAGGTGATTATCGATCAAGCCGAGTGCTCAATGGCATTAACCTCCTGAAGGCTTGTGGGTTGAGTAGTTGCCTGCTCGCACAACCTGTTCTGGCTTGTCCCGCTCCTGTACCCACAGGAGCGGGGCATAGCTGCATGGTAATTTGTCCAGCGCAGTGCTGGACAAATTGTGGAACGTTTCACGAAAGAGGTGCCGAGAGAGATTGTGATGCTGCTTTGAGGGGCGGGCAACTCCTGGGCCATTATGCAGCCTAATCGGGTATGTACTATAGCTAAAATATTGGAAGACTTTCCGTAGTTATCCACCCAGATCCGGATAACATGCGGAAAGTTTTCAGCGATCTTGCGGATTAAGGCAGATATACGGAAACTTTCTGCCTATTCACCCTGATAGGGGCAATATGTGGAAACTATCTCTCTGACAAGATTGTTGTGCTGCTGCGTGTGGCTTAGTTGTGTATCACAATAGTTCATATGTCTTCAACTTCTATTATTAGGCTCGCCAGCAAGAGTGACGCTGCTCAAGTTCAGGACATCTATGCACCGTTCGTTCGTGACACGCCTATCTCGTTTGAAGCTGAGCCGCCTTCAGTTAAGGAGATGCAGCAACGTATCGAAGATACTCTTCGCCAGTTCCCTTGGCTGATTTGTGAACATCAAGCCGAGGTTGTTGGTTACGTCTATGCCAATTCGCACCGTGCCAGAGCCGCTTATTTGTGGTCGGTTGACGTGTCAGTTTATATTCATCAACGCTATCATCGCTCAGGTGTGGGCAAGGCTTTATATTTATCGTTGTTCGAGATTCTGAGACTGCAAGGGTTCTGCAATGCTTATGCAGGCGCGACCTTGCCCAACCCGGCCAGCGTTGGTTTGCACGAAGCTCTTGGGTTTCAGCCGGTTGGTGTTTATGAAGCTGTTGGTTATAAGTTTAGGGCATGGCATAGCGTTATATGGTGGCAGTTAGCGTTGCAGGAACGTTCCGTAACGCCTGCCCTTCCACTTCCTATTGGGGAGGTTAAAGAGCGTGCTGAGTGGCAGGCAGCTTTAAATACTGGCTTGCCGTTCCTCAAGTTGTAGGTGCAACCGATCAACCTCAGCACAACAAGGCGCTGCACTCGACCACCCATAGCCTGCGCTTTGGTCGTTCCTCCCGTCGCTCCGGCTTCTGACGGCGGGGGAGCTTGGTTGTTAGGGGCTTAAGTTTTCGGTGGGGACGTTGGGGCACCATAGCTTGGGTCGTTATGCGGCTTAGCCCTTGATGAGAGATGAGAACAGTTCATAAATGCTAATTGCCAAGGGTTAGTATTCTCAACGCTGCTAAGTGTTACTTTCGAATTTAGATATTTTGCTGCTAATTCTTGTAACGTAGAGCTCAGTGTTAAGAGGGGTATAAGGATGAGTCATTCTGTTGAAAAGCAGGCTGTGCCTGTTGAATTCTTTGAACAGATTCACATTGATAAGAAACTGCAAACATTAGTCGATCATTTATGGGGCTGCGGAAATGGGATGTTTTCCTGGTTCACGCGATTTACTATGGCTAGCTCTAGAATCTTGCCAAGCCCAATAGATGAATTCAAAGAGGATTACAAAGCAATAGCAGAGATGTTAGGCAATCCCTTTGAATCTGAAGCGGACTTAGAGGGTTACTGCGCTCTCTTGGAACAGCAATTGGAGCAATTAAAAGCGGATGATCCCTTTCTTATGCAGCGAAAGGTTCATTTTGACACACGGACAGATGAACAAGTTTATTCATTCCTATTGGAAGAGCTAAAGATAAAGTTTCTAACATTAGATGCTGAATTTGCTCACACAGCGATCTGGGGAGGTGAGCGCATTAATCCAAAATCAGATTTGCTTTACCTTCTTCCAGGCGAAGTTAACGTTATTGCTAATGTTATTAGTCAAATTGAAGTAGATGAATTACTCAGCCATTTTGATGATTTGAAATATGATTCCAATTATTGGCTTGAAGAATGCCGTAAAACTATTCAAGCATTCAAAACCTGTTTCACAGAAGCATCTGAACGGCAACAAATCATTCTTACTAAAACAATTTAAGTTAAATGTATATATTGAGATTGGTGAGGTTACGGGCGTAGTTATAGTCTATCTGTTGGAGCCGATATCAACTACCGCTAATAATTTTGATGTGATACGTTGAAATTGCCAATTTAGAGTGAAGACCGTGAGCATCAAGTTGAATAAGGACTCTCGAAAACGGAATCGGCTTCTGACTGTTGTGACGGTGGTTTTTGCACTTGTTTACTTGTCAACCTGTTTGTTTCTGCTTGTACGGCAGCGCCATCTGATTTACCGTCCTGCACTAGAACTGTCGTTGCATCCCGATGCTTCAGACTTCAACCTCCCATATGAAGATGCCTGGATCCCAATTTCAGATTCTCAAGCACGACTCCACGCTTGGTGGATTCCTGCTCCTACAAAACAAGAAAACTTTGTCCCTTTAAAGGATGAACCTACAAACATTCTCACTTCTCCTAAAGTGATGCTGTATCTTTGCGGGGTCGGACGCAACATGGGGGACTACAATTATTTGGCACGTGTGTCAGCCTTTCGGCAGCTAGGCTTTTCAGTGCTTGTGTTCAATTATCGGGGGTATGGTCTCAGTAAGGGAGACTTTCCTAGTGAGTTGCAGGTCTATCAGGATAGCCGAGCAGCTTGGAATTACTTACAGGATGTGCGCCAGATACCGCCAGAGCAAATCATAATTTATGGCGAATCTTTGGGGGGAGCGATCGCACTGGACTTAGCCATAAGGTATCCAGAAGCAGGGGGGCTAATCATGCAGAGTTCCTTCACCTCAATGGCAGAGGCAGTTAGACATAAAGCATTCCTTCAGATTTTTCCAATCAATTTTCTTCTCAGTGAACGGTTTGATTCGCTCTCAAAAATTCAATCTCTCAAAATTCCGGTTTTATTTTTACATGGAAAGTCTGACTCAGTTGTGCCATTTGAGATGAGCCAACGCCTTTATAACGCCGCTTCTGAGCCAAAACAATTATTTATTATTTCTGGGGCTGACCATGTAAGAATTTATCAACCTGGGGAGCAGTCATACCTAAAAGCTATTCAAAAGTTTGTTGAGTTAACACAACAGCAAAATACCAGCCAGCCTCCTAACTATTCTGGTGCAGCGGATTGAGCGAAACTGCTTGTGGTGTTACAAAAGTTTTGACAACCGCTGATCAGAACCGTTATGGCTCAACGTATGCCACGACAGATCAATGTCGGCCCAAGACAGAAGAAGCTGCGTGGAATTCCACGACGGCTACGGGCACTTAAAACTTGGGCATCGAGATTTGATGGTTACTTCCCAAGCCAAGAAGAATTGCATGGCCAGCGTTATTGGAACTGGAAAATTCCGGTTCACTGGGGTCTTGTCGAAGGCCGCTATACAAACTCTGAAATCCAGAAGGAGTGCGCCCAATCGCTCATCAATGCATGCTCGGCCCTAATTAAGGCAAAGCCAGAATGGGCAAGTGCATATCGCGTAACCTGCAGCATCTGCATCCCAGATATGTTCACAAGCGAGTTATGCATATACCTTGATGAGCCATACTATCAGAGCCATACCGCCCCCCTTAAGACCAAGTATGGGCATCAAGAACTGATCGAGGGGCGCAGCTTAGCCGCCGAATGGGGCCGTTCACTACCATCTCATGTCAAAGAGAAGGGGGTAATCTGGTGCTACAACGCCTCCGAAGGAGGTGATGACCATTATGTCAGCCAGCACTGGGTATATGGCGAGGTATCTTAGTTCGCGCAGCCTCAATAACCTCGCTGCGGCGATCGCCCTAACCTGGCGTTCCAGGCGACGCGGTCCAGGGCGGCAACTACACCCGAGGGTGTCTGCGCGCGTCTGAACTCTGCGTTAGGCCAATGAAAGGAGGCGCTCAGTTGAGAGACTACCAACAGCTTCTGAATGAGGCAATGGATGCGGCTGAGGCCGGCAAGAACACAAAGGCGATTAAGTTTCTTAGTAAAGTCGTTGCCGTGTATCCGCAAGAACCGCAGGCGTACTTTGAAAGGGCGATAGCCTTCCTCAACTTGGACAAAGATGCGGAAGCACGAACCGACCTGGAAGCCGCACTGACTTTGCGGCCCGACTACCCTGGTGCGAGAGAATGGCTTGCTAGGGTGCTCACCGGGCAAGGGCATAACCTATTAGCAGCCGAATTGCAGTTGAAGGCGGTACTGGCAAGCGGGGAGAGCCATGATAAGTGGGCGGTGAGCCCCCAAGCCTGGGCCGATTGCGCGAACTACTTTCTAGAGGCCAGCGAGGTTCAGAAAGCACGAGAGACTTTGGAACTCTACTTCGCGCGGTATGAAGAAAGGGTTGACGCATATGCTTGTTATGCGACGGCCCCTTGGAGGATATACGCGTCCATCCTGGCGAAGACAGGAGAGGTTTCAGCCGCCCTTGATTTCGCTCAGAAAGCTGCTCTACACCCCGGTCACGCCCCGGCAGATGAATTCGTCTGGATAGAGTGCCTTGCCCACTCGGGCCAACTGGAAAGGGCAAGGAGTGAGTTCGCTAAAAGAGCCGATTTCAAAGGCACAGTATCTTACGAATTAACGAGCAAAACATTACAAGGGCTTGGGCAGGCCTAACAACAGCATGCACCCGATGCCCCTTCAGCGTGCCTCTCATACACGTTGAAGGGAGGCGCGGGTGATGCCGGGCGTTAGACCGCTTGTAATCAACTATTTTCTGAAATATCGCTTTGAATAGACAGAACAACACTGCTGGGAGGTAGCTCAGGTAACTACCGATCAAGCTGAACTCGAGGTCTCAGCGCCTGAAATCCAAGAACCATTAAAGGGTGATACTTAGGGTTTCATGTACGCTTCAGCCCGCGCGATTATCTCCTCAGCATAGAGGCGTTCTTCAGGGCTGGGGTTAACTGTCAGGGCCTGCTGTGCATACTCAACTGCCCGCGGCATATCGCGGTAGTGCTGTCCTTGAATGCCTGCCAACATTAAGTAGGTTGAGGCCATGGGCAGCAGGTCAAGTGATTTCAGGGCCAGGTGTTCAGCCTGGAGATAGTCAGCCTGATTATAGGCATCGGTAGAAAGCATCTGGAGCGTGGTTGCTCGGGCCTCATGGTACGTCTTTAACGACGGCCAGGGATTACTGTTCGTCCAGCGATCGCCAATAATTTCAAATTGTTCTGCTGCCCGGTCAGCCCGTTGAGCCAATGAGGCATCGTAGGTGTAGTAAAAGCGGGCGCGAAGGTTATCGGGGTAAGCTGCAAAGATACGGCTATAGCTGGCTTCCATCTCGCCCCAGACCCCTGGTTGAGTGAGGAAACCCTCGTGCACTTTGGCAACGCCGCGATAAATGCCGATGGGCACAAGCCCCAACAGCGGCTTGTTAGCTGCTTTAGCAAGGCGATCGCACTCCTGCGCCAGCTGTAGTAGGCGGGCTTCATCCCCCTGCCATTTGGCCTCTAAAAGCACCGATTTGGTGCCCCAAATGTCGATGTGGTACGGGTTTGCGGCTATACCCCGTTCGTAATAACCTTGCCAGACCGACTCTGGCAGCGACAGCCCCCGCGCCACATTCAGCAGGGATGACCATACGTTGGGGTCGTTTGGATTGAGGGCCGCTGCTTTTTCCAGGTCGGCTTTAGCCAGTTCCATAGACTGCAAGAAGGGGGGCCAAGCGTCGTTGGGCACCCGAGCCGCTATGCTATTGCCGCGAATCTGCCAGCCGTGTTTGAAGTGCAGGTTGCCCCGAACAACATAGGGAATATGGGAGTTAGGAAATTTCGCTATCCATTTGTCAACGACAGCCAAGCTCTCAGCGAGTTGCTGCTCGTCGGCCTCGGTGTAGGTGCGATCGCTGTGGGCGGGGAGATTAGCTAGGTTGTTGTACAGGCGATTGAGATAGGCCGATGACAGCTCATCGGTGCGTTCGCGCTGCAGGCTGCTGTTGACGAACTCTCCAAGTTTGGCAAAGTCGCGATCGCCATACAGTACGGTACTCCAGCTTTCGGTGTCTTCTACAACGGTATAGCGGGCCAACGATGCTGGCGCTGTCGAGGGCTCACCGGCTACGCGCTGCGCTGCGGTCGCTTGGGCTGGGTTGAGGACTCCCATTTGGGCCAGTTTGGTTAAACTACAGCCGGGAAGAAGGAGCAACGTGCCCAAAAGGATGGCTGGCGCTAGAGACCGATGCTGCGACATAAATGACGGTGGAGATGGCAGCTCCAGCCTAGCCGCGCATACGGGCTGACACCCTGAGTGATGCTACCGGAGTTGTGAACGATTTTTGGGCATTGTATTGGGTACTGGACTGTCAACGGTGATCATGTTGATTTACCCCTGATGTTGTCCGATGCGGCAGTGCCGAACAATGCGCTTGCACACCGACCGCATTCCGGTTCATTGTTGAGATTGAGAAGTATTCTGCGGCCAGTGCAGCGGAACGTTAAACATCAAAGCAATACAGCTAGAAACTTTATGGAAAGCGAAAAAAATCAAAAGAGTTCGCTCCGACAACGTGCGGAAGAGATGAAGCCTTATAGATGCAAGAACTTAATCACTGTTATCGAAGATCCAAGTGATATCAAGAATATCGGTACGGTTATAAGAAACGTAAATGCATTAGGAGTAGAAAAAGTATATGTTGTAGATCCAAAGAGAGCCTTGCCTGATGATTGGCAAGAAATGCGAGAGAAGAAATCACTCTCGAAAACCTCTGTATCGGCGATCAAATGGAGCTTTGTCAAAAGATTTGATAGCACCGAGGCTTGCCTTGAGCACTTAGAGAAAAACCGATTTGTGTCTATTTTCACATCTCCACACATCAAGGGGATGAAGAACGTTGTCCTAGATGAGGCTGACTACACCATTTATACCAAATTGGCTGTGTGGTTCGGTAATGAGGCTAGAGGCATAAGCGACTTAGCCATACAGCACAGTGAAATGTGCGTGAGCATCCCCATGTTTGGCATGATTGAGAGCCTCAATTTGGGCACAACATCGGGAATAGTTTTGTACGAAGTCACCAAACAGCGCCGTGAATATCAGAGCAAATATCGATGGCGAAAAAAGCGAGGCGAAAAAATTGATGTCTAACACTGCGTGGCAGCGGACTGCCGCTCACCTCTGGCGTTAGACCGCTAAATTTTAGTAGGGAAGTCATTTTATTATTGCTGAGGCTTAGGAGATTTTGGAGTGTCAAGTTCTAGCATGGGCTCTTCTGATGATGTTTTGATCATTGGTGGCGCAGTTGATAAAACTAGTGTTACTCTTGCCATTTATGGCGAAGACTTAATTCCTGAAGAGATATCACGACTGATGGGATGTGAAACGGAATTCATTCGACGTGGAGAAAGGAGAAGCCCTAGAGCTAACCCCTATAAGCAGAGTGCTTGGCTTTTCAATAAAAAGGGAGAAGCCCCGACTACCGCTGAGGAAATAATTAGAGAGATTTTGTCGAATTTATCAACGGATGCTGCAGCTTGGAAAGAGATTTCATCCAAATATGATGTTCAAGTGCGAATAGCGATTCATATGGAAAATTGGAATAAAGGTTTTGATCTCAGTGCTGAGACTGTCCAGCAAATAGCAAACCTAGGAGCAAAGATGGTATTTGATATTTATGCTTATGTTGATGACGAGGTTAATGAGTCGTTAGACAATGTTCTGGGGAATCTGCTTGAGAAATAGACTGGAAGAGGTAAAAAGCTCACCGCTGTCTAACAACCCCAATGCACACCGACCACCGAAAGGTTATTGGTTGCAGTTCGAGGCTACTTACGGCGGGTGATTGGGAGCGTTAAACCGTCTGCAATCAACCTATTTCCTAAAATTCGACTTTGAATGGGCAGAATGACACTGCTGGGAGGTAGCTGAGGTGACTATCGGTCAAGCCGAGTGCTCAATGGCCTTAACCTGCTGAAGGCTTGTGGGTTGAGTAGTTGCCTGCGCGCGCAGCTAGTCGTTCTGGCCACCCCACCCCTATACCAACAGGTCACCCTGCTTCCCTCCAGATGGCTAAAGTCGAGCTTAGGCTTGGGCCGCTTGCAGGCTCAAAAATTGCCAAAAAAGCTGGCTCTCTTGGCCAGGGAACTGCATTAAACCCCAGCGTACGTCATTGGGAGCTTGCACAAAGAGCTTTACCATGGCCGCCACCAGTTGAGGAGTAGAGAGTTCATCGGCTAAAAAGCCCGACCATTGGTGTTGGGGGATGCTAAAGAAGGCGTCGAAGAAATGCTTGAGCTGCTGCTCGTCGAAGCGCATCAGCTTTTCTAAGCCGAAGCGGTAGAGGTAGTATTTCCGCAGCCGATCAGCTGGCCACAATCCCTGCCAACCGGTGCGGGCGATTTGCTGGGTCGGACTTTGCGGATCGGCTAGGGCTGAGGCTAAAGCATCGGCCAAACTAGGAGCGCGGCGCAGTAAAGCGCCCATCATATAGCCCGACGCCGGGTTTACCATACTGGCGGCTCCGCCGAAGGCTACCACCGGCTGCTGTAAGTCCGGTAGGGGCAGAGTCATGGGGAACAGGCAGCGCTCTACTTCGTGGACTTCCGTAATTTCGATACCACGAAACTTGAGACGCTGGTGTAGGCGGCGCTCCAACACATCTAGGCCCATGGCTGGAGCCAGAGCTAAGGACGTTTCTTCTACGAGGTAAACATCCTGGCCGAAGTCCATGGCGTAGAGAAAAGTGGGCGGGGTCTGGGCTTTTTCCAAGTCGGAGAGGTGATCGCTGCGAAAGTCCTGATGAACGAATCGCTCGGGCTGCACCGGCGGGGCCGAGAAACGTCCCACGATGCCGTAGGCGGCTTGATAGGCCACTGGCCCTCGGTTCTGGCGCTTGACGAAGACCGGATTGTGACCGCTGGTGTCCACCACCACCCGCGCCTTTAATTCCACACCAACATCAGTAGTGACAATCGAACCCAAGTCTTGATGAGTAATACTTTGGGCTTGGGCCATCTGCCAGCTCACTCCACCCGCCGCGCAGCGATCAAGCAGGTAACGCTGGAACTTAATTTTGTCGAACAGGCCGTAGGTGCGATTGTGCTTTACTTCCCCTTTAGCGTAGTAAGAAACCGTGTTCTCCCAGCGATGACCCAGGAGATCGCTCAAACCCAGAGCCGTTAGCTCGTCTTCCCAAATGCCGTAGGTGTTGGGCCAAGGTTTATCCACAGGCGTAGCGGTCAAACCGCCCACCTTGAGACCCCGTTCTGCGAGGCTAGCCGCGATGAGCGTGCCCGCTGGCCCCGACCCAATGACTAAAACATCAAAATCGCACATGGCAAAACTTCAAGGAGATTTCAAAATTGTAGCTGCTCAACTCCACTCACCCTTTCCCGCTCCTGTGACGAGGTTTCAAGCCTTTCACCCACTTCCGTTAGGCACTCGTGATCTGGCGTCGTTGGGTGGCAAATGGCGATAGCTCCTGGCTAGATTCTCACCCCCTAGGCGTCATCAGGCGTCAGATAGCATGGCCTTGTGGCTGGCTATGCCCAGGAGGGCTATGCTTCCGAACCCTTCAGACCTTAGTTACTTCTGGCAGGGAAAAGCGCTCCTAAACCCCACCCGTCAATCGGTTTAGCGATTTTGCAGGCGGGATAATCTCAAAAGGTCCTTTGGCGGAGTGCGAGGGGTGGGGTAGCGGCGGCAATAACCCAAAATGTCCGGTCAGACTTTGGTTGGGATTAACTGGTGACCTACGCAATAACTAGACCCAACTCCAACGGCTAACCAACGTGTTTTCAACCCCTGAGTTAACGGGTAAGCCACTTCTTGACCGTCACTCATCACACCCTTACCTGCCTTTCATCACCGTTGAACGTATGCCGCCTTAATTTTTGATGTGCCACTTCAAAGGGCGGAATGTGGATCCGTCGTGAGCCATCGGACCAGCGCTATAGTCCCAGCAGGATCAGTAATGCTCAGTGGCAGGTTGTTGCAGGGCGATCGCCAGCACAGTGGCTTTGCTGCCCCCAACACTGAATGATCGCCTGGCAGATTCTCCTTGCTTATCGTCTAACCGAACGTTATTTGGTTCAGGTACTTATGGGTTATGGCTTCCTATCCTCTTTTTTCCGTCGCCAGGGCCCTGGCTTCAAAGTGGCGGCAGTCACTGTGTTAACAGCCCTGGGCACTGCCGCTACGGCGTATGTGCTAGCGGAGTCCGGGATTGTCTCGCCGTTTTGTCAGACGCTGGTCGCCCAGTTCAGCCCCTTTGGGAATTCCGATCAGGCAGTCCTCAGCGCAGCCCTCAGCGCAGCCCTTGACCAGGGGGGAGACTTGAACCAGCCCTGCCTGGTATACGGTGAACAGTGGTTGCCGCTGAACTACCTGCTCTCTACCGATGACGCCCTGGCCCAGCGGTTGATCGAGCAGGGCGTCGATGTCAACGCCCAAGACGGTGAGGGTAATACACCCCTCCACCACGTCGGCGCATCCCCGACCTTGGCTCAAGCCCTGCTATTTCAGGGAGCAAACGTTAACGCCCGCAACCAGAATGGGATTACCCCATTGCACAACGTATTTGGCGAAAAAAATGTGGCCGTGATGGCCCTGCTGATTGAGGCCGGGGCCGAGGTCAACGCTCAAAACAATGAACAACTGACGCCACTCCACCTGGCCTACAACACAGGGTCGCCCGAGATTGCTGACCTGCTGATTCGCCACGGAGCCGACGTCAATGCCCTCAGCAACCAAAACTTTACGCCTTTGCACTACGCCGCCTGGTCAAACTCAGGGGTGGCAGAACGATTGCTGCAAGCAGGCGCTGATCTAACCCTACAAAACGATGCTGGCGCGGTCATTCATACCCCCTCTTTAGATCCAGCGGTGCTGCAGCTGCTGCTTGACTATGGGGCAGACGTTAACCTAGCCAATGTTGCGGGGCAAACGCCCCTGCATGTCCATCGATTCAACCTGGAGCTGATCGGCCAGCTGTTGGACGCCGGAGCCGATGTGAACCGACAGGATAGCCAGGGTAGAACGGCTCTGTTTGATGTCAACCTGGAGGTGGCACAGCAACTTCTGGCCGCCGGGGCCAATCTGATGGTTCAAGACCATCAGGGTAGAACGGCCCTGCACCAGGCCGTGCTGGAAGAACAGAGTTTCTTTGGCCCGGAGTTAGTGGCGCTGTTTTTAAGTCAGGCTCAACCTCGATCTGGCCTGGTTCAGGTTAGAGATCACCAGGGCGAAACGGCCCTTGAACTAGCACAGCGTCTGGGCAAGACCGAGATGGTCAATCTGTTGCAAACCGTGTCAGATCAGTCCCACGACGACGGGGCGGAAACCATTAAACCCCTTCAGCAACGGCTTCAGGCCTAAGACTGCGATGTGGCAGATCGAGAAACCCGGCGGTTGCTCATCGCTGCGTCTGACCTGACCGCGGCTGATCAGGTTGAGGGCGATCACACTATCGCACCCCCTCCACGCGATCGGACCTCCCATCTAAAAGCCCTTGCCGTCTGGTGGTAGTGGCGTTTTGGGTCGGTTTGACGCCACTTACCGCCACTTACCGCTATTTACTGCTTTTCCTCGCCAGGGCTCTCTGTCTCTGCCTCCCTGGGCGACATGGGACGTCATGGGGCGACACCGAGCGTCAAACGGCGCAGCAGCCCTAGCGGTGAGGGTGGCTACGCCCTAAGAGGGCTACGCTTCCGAACTGTTCAGACACTACGCCATCCCTGGCGGGGTGAAATGCCCATAAACTCCTTCTAACAAGCGTTTTAGCGATTTCCGGAGGCAGGCTGATTGCAATAGGCTCTCTGCCACTGCCCCACCGCCCAAAGCCCCTTTGATGGGTTGTGGGGGGTGGGCGGCGGCAGCAATAACCAACAAAATGCCCCCAGCAATCGCCAGGGGCATAGGTGAAATTCTATTTAACCTCAGTTCGGGATAAGGAAAGGAGGGGCTTTGTAAGTTGAAATCAACCAGAGAATTCAGCAGGCCCCTCTATGGACAGTTTAGAAGAGCTGTTTTGCCACATCGATGATTTCTGCCAGTCGTTCGAGCCGAAATGGCACCAGATGCTGCTGGGTGAAGGCGTTCAACACCGTCAGCGCCAGCGATCGCTGAGCTTGAGCGAGATCATGACAATTTTGGTGTGTTTCCACCAGCAGCACTATCGAAACTTCAAAGCTTTCTACTGCAAGCATGTCTGTGTGCATTGGCGAGAGGCCTTTCCTGGACTGGTCAGCTACAACCGCTTTGTGGAATGGATGCCCTCGGCCCTGCTGCCGTTGTGCGTGTACCTGAAGCACTGTTTTGGTGCCTGCACCGGCATCAGCTTTATCGATAGCAGCAGCCTCAAGGTGTGCCATAACCGTCGGATTCGACGCCATAAAGTGTTTCGCGGCCTAGCGGCCCGTGGCAAAACGTCAGTGGACTGGTTCTTTGGCTTCAAGCTCCACTTGGTGGTCAATGACAAGGGTGAGTTACTCAACATCCAGATCACGCCGGGCAATACCGACGACCGCAAACCCGTCGAGGACTTGCTTCAAGGCCTCCATGGCAAGGTCTTTGCTGACCGCGGCTATGTCTCTAAAACCCTTGCAGAACGGCTCTTTGAGACTTATGGCATCGAGTTCTTTGCCAAACCTAGACGCAACATGAAAAACCACCTGATGCGGCTCACGGACAAGTTACTGGCCCGCAAGCGCGCCATTGTCGAAACCGTCATTGACCAGCTCAAGAACATCTCCCAGATTGAGCATTCCAGGCATCGCAGCCCTATCAACTTCATGGTCAATGTCATCTGTGGCTTGATTGCCTACTGTCATCAGCCCAAGAAGCCTTCCCTCAATCTTGACTTCGCCCTTCCTCCATCGGCTTAACCCGAACTCAGGTTATTTACGCTAGACAGCTTACCCCTGCTATCGCCCCCACTGCCAAGGGCCTACTTCTCCCGATTCTCCTGCCTTAGCCGGTGAAACTTCTCCGCCGCACTGTCGGCATAGCTCTTGATAGACTCATAGCCCGCCTGGGGTCGCGTATCGTGGGCCAGCTCAGGATTACCCGAATACCACTCCGCCGCCACCCGCTTCACCGCCGTGTTCATATCGTGGCCCGCCTGAACCTGGCGCTGTAGCGCACTCTCCAGCTTGACCCCCACGATCTGCTGCTGCATCTCGGGGTTCTGCAAAAACTCCTGGGGCGACACATCGCGGCCCAGCACCTCGTAATCCCAACCGCAGTTGCTCTTGGGCTTGCCGTCCCAGGAGCAATTGAGATTCTGCGGCATCACCTGCCCCAAACCCAGCGCCCCCGTGTCAGGGTTGACGGCCTTGGGGTCACCGCCCGACTCCTTGGCGACGAGCGCCCGGTAGAGCGCGATCGTATCCCCCAGCTTTTCGCTGGGCTTACGACCATTCAGCGTCCAGACTAAGTAACCCTTCTGCGGCACCTGAGCCACGCCGCCTTGTAGCTGCTCCCAGTGCAGGTGAGCGCCCGTGCTGCCGCCCGTATTACCCGTCTTGGCCACCACCGCCCCGGCCCGGTGCTCACCCCCCTTGCAGTGGGACAGGTGAGCCGCCCTGAAGGTAATCTCAGGGAACGCCGAACTGGTCATGTCCGCCACGGTGCCATAGCCCTTCGGGTCACTCCAGCAGCGCACCGACACCCGATCGCCCGCGTAGCCGATCGCATGGATTGCCACCCCCTCCGGCGTCGGCAAGTCAATGCCCGAGTGCATCCGCATCTCCTGGTGGATCGGGTGCATCCGCAGGCCAAAGCCCGAGTTGACCGTGTAGCCCGCGATCACATCACCCTTGCTGATCAGGGACTTGAAGTCATCGTCGTAAAACCCAACTACTGCCTCCGCCACGGCACTGACTTTCCTGAACCGTGCACCCCACGATTCATTGGTTTCCTGATCGACCATCACCCAGACTGAAGTAGCGATCGCCCCCACGCAGCCCAGCTTGAGCACCAGCTCGCCCGCCTGCATCGCCGTGCCAATCACGTAGCGCCAGGTGGGCGGCAACTCCGACCAGTGGGGCTTGATGCCCTTAACGGTTGAGCTCACTGTGGGTCACCTCCCCCTCCGTCACCGTCACATCGAGGGCCAGGCCGTTGTCCAAAGCCCAGCGATAGACTCCATTACCCAGGGCGCAGGCGGGCTGCCCCAACCACTCCAGGGCGATCGCCTCCGACTCCCCCACTAGCGCCCTGCGCAGCTCCGCCTTAGTCGCATCGAGGGCAACCGGGTCAGGAGCCATCGCCACACAGGCTTGAAGACGAGCATCGTTGCCCTGCACCCTGGTTACTAGCTGCCACGCCGCAGGCTGATGGGTGTTGACCCACGACCTCGCTCCATAGATCGGGTTGTAGAACCGCCCCCGGCCCGGCTGTTGCAGGTCTAAAAACGCGGCCCCGACGAACAACGCTGCCAGGGCCAGCAGATATCGGGTTCTGATTCGCCAGAACAGCATCGCTACTCCCCAACCTTCACCGCGCGAGTGTAGGGACGCGTTTCGATGGGCTGTCCCACCTGTTCTTCCCCGGTCAACACCTTGTGAGCGCTGCCCGCGATGCTCTGCGTCGGCACTACCAACATGGCCCCAAAGTTAGTCCCTGCCACCACCGGATTCCAGACATCGCCCCCGGCCTTGACTGCCGAACCCTGGAGGACATTCAGCCCCGCCGAGAGCACAAACAGCCCGCCCCACACGCTGATGAAGGCTCCACCCATCGTCTGTAGCGGGTGGTTGCGCAAACAGCTGAGGCCGCTGCGAATCACCGGGAAAATGCTCCAGGGGTCGGTGGTAGGAGTAATGACAAAGATCGGCTTGCGCTTGCCGCTGGTGGCATCAAACCAGCCGCCATCCTGCACGTTAGAGCGCATGGCATTGCGTGGCGCGAGCTGGACACCGCTGCCCCGACCTGGAGAGGATAGCTGAGGCGTGATGTCGATGATTTGCCCGTCGATGATCTCGGGGCCATTGTTGCTGTTAGCGAGTTGATTGTTCTTAGAGCTAGCCATTAGGAATTTTCCTCAATGATGGATTTGATGCGGTCGAACAAGTCGCAGCCCTCCTGGTACTTGTGGCCCTGGTAGCCCAGCACCTCCTTAATCACCTTCGAGCGCGACATCCCCTGGGCCAGGGCGTTGGTTACGGCGATGATCAGGGGCAGATCTGGCCCCTGGGAGGGCTTTTGAAACTCGGTTCGGTTTGTAACCGATTCGGCTGTATCCATTGCTGTGCCGTGGTTACCGCGAGTTATGCCACCAGTTATCGAGGCCGAACTTAGTTCGGGCACTTCGTAGGCCACCATCGGCAGCCATTCTTTGATTTCTGAGTGGTAAAAGACCGCCTGCTTCGGCGAGAACGAGCGCTCAAAAATCACCCCATCCTCGATTGGCGGAATGCTGGTGTCAGACTTCCGCAGGCTCTCCAGATGGCTCTGGCTGCTGGGGGTCTGAATGGTGAGCAGGTCAAACGTGGCCCGCATCCCGCCGCTGACCCCGATATCGCCTACCAGCGACGACTGAGTAATCGCCCATAGGGCGCGGTCGTCCGTCTCTCCCGACGACAGCTCCATCGTGAGCTGCGACTTGAGGAACCCGTCGTACCAGGCCTTAAAAGCCGTCTTCATCATTGCCAGCTCGTCGATGATCAGCACCTTGGGCCGCTGAGGCAGCTGCCGCCAGGCAAAGATGAATTTCTGCATCTGCTCACAGATGTCGTCGATGTCCTCTTTGCTCTCTAGCGAGTCAGCCATAAACCCGAGCACGTTGTCGGCCTGCTTCCAGTAGCTATGCTCCTTAGGGTGGTACTTAGGCTGAATCACCCACACCACCGCGCCCTGCTTAACCTGGGCCTGCCGGTAGGCGTGGGCCACCGTTAACCCCTTGCCGACCCGTGGGTTAGCTGAGATTAAGGTAGGGCGCATACGAGCCGCGAGAATGGCGGCAGGGTTGCCCACCCGGAAAGACTCGGTGGCTCCAGCGAAAGGAACTTGACCGTTCCAGCCCTGCGGCTCGGGTTGAATCGGATAGCCTGCGATCGCCACCTTAGGCTGCTCTCCACCCAACGCCCAGGCCACCCCACAGCCCACAGACACCAGCCCAAACACCAGCGCCGCAGGCAGATAGGGGTAGGTTTTCTCGTAGCGAATCTGAGATCCATTGGCGAAGGCCTCCAGGTCAGCGGGGGTGAGATTGCTGGCGGGCCGTTGCAAGCCACAGAACAACCCCAAAGCAGCTGCCCCAATGGAGCCATAGAGCAGATGGTTAGTCTCTAACTTCATGGGCCTGCACCTCTTCAGACAAGGAGTGTTGCCGGTCGTGGTACTGCACCAGATTCTCGATCGCGACCACCGCCAGGTTGGTCGGCGGGTCCTGGGGCAGCGCCGCCATCGAGCGGGCCACCTCCACGGCCTCGACCCGGAAGAGCGCCGCCTGGGCCTGCCGCCAATCGCGATCGCCCTTGGCGGCATCTAACATCACCTGGGCATCGCGCTGGTAGCGGTTGAGGGGGCAGATGATCTGTTGCTGGTAACACGGGTCGGTGGGCTTTAGAACGTCCTGCTCCGCCTGCTGGCGATAGCGGTAGGCCTCATTGTTGAGCACCGACCGACCGACATCGGCCAGCACCAAACGGCTGTCTTCGTAGTTGCCCGAGAGCCGGTCTTGAGCCGCAGCCAGCACGTTCTCGTAGTTAGGGGCGGGCAGTTCGCTCTGATAAGTGCCCTCGTCACCCGTGCGGCCCGACTGAGCGAACGCGAAGGCAATGCCAGAGAGGGCAGCCACCGCGATGCCACCGGCAGCCCAGTAACGGCGGTTCTGCCACCAGGGAACGGGGGCCAGGTAGATGTTTTGAATAGGCGATGCACCGCTAACGACCTCGCGACGGTATTCGAGGGGGACGGCAGGGGGAGTGAATTTAGCTTCCATGGCGTTATAACCAGATTTACGGCGTTAACAGGATGAAACCGGCGGTTATCAGGGCTAAAACCCCTAACCAGCAGCAGCGGTATCGGGCGTATCTGCAACGACGCCCAACTCCTTTCCCACGGTTTGTTGCAGTTGCGCGTGGGTGGCCAGGGCAGAGTTCATCTCGGCAACGGCCATTTCGTGGCCCAACTGACGACCTGACTCAGCCGCCATGTCCAGCAGAGCATTTCTAAAGCTGGCCTGGTTGCCCTTAAACGCCCCCAGCGCCTGGGTGAGTTGCTGCTGTTGAAAGTGGCGGCTCAGCTCGCTGTTGACACCCCGAGTTGCCAACGGCGGGGGCGTGTAAACCGAGAGACCAGTGCCCAACACCTCAACGTGCTGCGACGGTGGAGCAGGCGGTTTGGCAGGGATAAACAGGGTTTGAGCGATGCTGTCCTGTTCAGCTGGACTCAGCAATGTAGGTAATCCCTTGCCCTGAGGCGTGCCTGAGATACCCAATGCAGTCATCTTGCGCCCGATTTCAGTGTGGGAGACCCCACAGACCTCGGCAAACTTGCGAATCGATAGGGGGTGACGTTCCACGTCGTTACACCTCTTGTTACAGCTCGAAACTTCGGTAGATCAATGCTTTAAGCGGATTAGTGGAACCCGGTTGTTCCGGTACGTTCCACGGATAGTTACAGTATTAACATATTCAAAGCATATTGAGATGTGCTTTGAAGCAAGCTTGCAGCTTATAGCTGCTTTTGAGGTGATCTGAAGTAGTATTAAGGCGTATTTTCATGACTGAACTGATGCCCAGGCGGATCACAATCACACTGCCGGACACTGTTGCTGGCGATTTGCAGCGCTGGGCCGATGCAAGGGGACAGGCGATAGCTACAGCGGCGGCGATCGCCATTGAACTATCAATGCGAACTGCAAAAGAGCAGGGCGAAATTCCCCCTAATCAACCAGTTGAGGGTAAGTAGATGACCTATAGCAGCGATCGCCTAGACCGCATAGAGGCCATCCTGGCCGAAAACGCTCGGCAGCTTGTGGAGACCCGGCAGTTGGTGGAAAGCAACGCCGCTGGCCTGCGAGAAACCCGCGCCATCACCGACAGCAATGCCCGTGCGATCGAGGCCTGGGGTAGCCGTATTGAGGAGGTGCAGGTAGACACAGAAGAGGCCACAAGCTCTACCAGGGCCGATCTGGCTGTGCGGATTGAAGACAACGCCCATAACCAGGGCATTGACCGGGTGCGCTTTGACCAGCTGCATGAGGAGCACACCCAGCGCTTCAATACCCTGCTGGAAGAAGCCAGGGCCGACCGACAACGCGCTGACCGCGATCGCGCCCTCAACGAAAGTGAGCACCGGGCCTTTCGCGAGACGTTTCAGACCATGCTGGCTGAGATTGCCCGGCTGTGGCAGCGGGTGGCAGGATGACCACCGGAGACAAGGCCAAACGCACCACGGTTGCGATCGCCCCACTATCGGTCGATGGTTTCCATGTGCCTGATAGCTTTTATTGGATGAGCCAAACAAGCGCTGCTGATTCTGTCGATCTAAGGCGGCAGAACGGCTCGGATTTTTTGCGGTTGAAGGACATCAAATCCTTGTTAGGCAAGGGTTCCACGAGTCAGATTTTTGAGGCAGAATCCGACGCACTGCGTGAGCAGGTGGCCGGGCTAGAACAGCAGCTCCACGACGCTGGTCTAGAGCCCTGGCAGCTACCGCAGACCGAGCGGTAACCACAGTCTTTTGTTGCACGTAAGGAGGCCGATACCACCCCCAAAACCCGATGAAATCAAATATCTAGAGTCTGCTTGCCCGGTTTAGACACCTGTACTATGATCCGGCAATGATTGACGCCCCGTTGGGCTGACCACCTGGCGACCGCGTGAATCAGTGTTAAGCGTCCTGACCAGACCCTTAATACGCAAAAAGAACCGGCAGCAAATGCCACCGGCTCTTTAAAAAGCGAAAACCCGAGAGGACCAGTTCCCGAGTCGCGCGTTCAATGCTATGCGGCTATGGTAACACCGGATCTCTCTCGGGGCAATACCTATTGCTCTTTTTAGGAGAGAGAGGACCCCATGACCGCATCGATAGGATGGGGCGAGGAGTCGCGTAAGACTCCCCGTTCCGAACCCCTTCCCGCTGACCCCACAGGCCAGCGGCTATGTGAAATCTTTGGCCACTACCCGTGGAACTTCATCCGCGCCGACCTGCCGGATGACGCCACCACCAAAGCTGCCTGGACGACTGTCACTACCTACCCGCTGCGGCCCCGCGTCCTCTGGAACCACTGGCAAGACGCCAACCAGCTGATCGGCGTCCGCTTCACCCACGACACCCGCTACGCCCTGCTCGACCTCGACGCTGGTGGCGACTACTGCACCGCCGAAGGCGTCGCTCAGATCCGCGCCGCCCTAGAGGGGTATGGCACCGATTCGTGTAAAAATGGGCCACATCTCCTGAAACCTTTATAGGGCAGTGACTACGAGACTCAAAAATTCAGGAATTCTGCACTGGTCACGTCTCTTTACTGTGGCTGATACACC
>NZ_JBNXVS010000044.1:0-52988 GCF_050565655.1 Nodosilinea sp. AN01ver1
GCCCCTTGCTCTTCAGGGTCGATCTCCGGCAGGTTTGGCTCTGGACGTGGCTGTATCGTCATGCCCCTTATGCTACAAACTTTTGCCCCATTCCCAGTAGGTCAGCTTTGTTGCGGTGACTAATTACGTCGGCGTTTCTATCACTTCTATCATTGATAGCTTTGTCATTGAGGTGATTTCCTGACGGTCTTGCTGTAAGTCTTGTGTGATTGCCTCAAAGTCAGCATCGCCCTTAAACATGCCGCCATACTTAAGCCAGGGGTTTTCGCTGACTGGTGCTGGCATGGACAGGGAAACGATCTCTGCACCAGCGAGGCGCTTTGCTAGAAGCCGTTGAATCTCTTTGAGGGCTGTAACTCGATCGCTGGCTTTTACCTGAAACGAGGGCAATTCAAGAACAGTTGCGGTGGTTTGCCCATCGGTAGAAGGTTCAATCAGAATATTCCAATTTGTCATGATGGGTTCCCTGCCTGGGTATTGCTTATAGCTTACTAGAATCGGCGAGATATATGCCACAGATGCTACATACAGCGTCTTTGCAGCTCATGACTTCATCGCTGGAGTAGCTCAGATGCCTGGGGAATGTTGAATATCGGGTTGGGGCCACGACCAGCCTGTGTGGTGGTCATCGGTTGGCCTCTGCTGGGATGGGGGCGGGTAGTTTGAGATCGCGCACGTCGATTTTGCCGGTGACGGCGTTGGTGATAAGGGCAGTTCGGTATTCTCGGAGTTTTGCGATAGCCTGAAAGATTTGAGTATTTTGTTCTTCAAGAGCCTCTATCTCTCGATCTAAAAATCTCGAAATGGCTTCTTGTTCAGACAATGGAGGTTTTGGAAAGCGGTAAAGCCTCAGTTTTTCCCCTGTCAGGTGTGGAATTGTATTTGGATTTCCTCCAGCCAAAAACACTCCTAGACTAGCTGCCCAAAACATTGTATAGAAGAGAAATCGGGGTGATTCTTCTACAGACAGAGCCCTTAAACGGTGTAGTGCCTTTTGAAAGGCTAATAAGTCTTCTGTTTCAGGAACGATTGCAGTTCTACCAACTTCGCCTCCTTCACAGATGAGAAGGTCTCCTGACCGAATCAAGTAGCGTACGTATTCATGAGAGCGAATATCCATTTCTGGCAGGTCATGCAAATTGATAACATCCCATTGGACATCAACATTCCTTAAATATGGCACGAGGTAGTCACCTGTGATGCGCCCCTCGTGCAACATTTTTCCAAGCTCGATTGAATATCGGGCATATAAAGGTGGAGTATCCCAATGTGCGGGTATTTCACCGAGCCAGTCGATGCCGGAGTCTTTCATGGGGACGGTGAGATCTAGCCCTTTGGTCACGGCTTGGCTAATGAGAGCCGTGCGCTTTTCCGCTAGCTTTCCCAGCAGCGCCTCTTTTTTGGCAATCAACGCATCGATCTGTGCTGTCTTGTAGTCGAGGAAAGTTGCGATTTGGTGCTGTTCTTTTAAGGAAGGAAGGGGAGCAATGAGTTCAGAAAGAATTCCAATATTAACTACTCCCATAGTACCGCCTCTGCTCAGTCTATCAAATTGAAAAAATGATATACTACTCGAGAGTAGGATGCCGAAATATTTTGAAAGAACGCTGCTGTGGTCAGGCCTCAGTTTAATCAGTCGTGGATTTATAATCCCTTTTTCAGCATTTTTAGGAACTACAGCGACCTTGCCAAAAGTGCCAACACAACTGACCAAAAGGTCTCCTGGAAGAACTGTATAGCGCTCCATTTCGCTATATTTTTCACTCGCCACATAGTAATCGCCAATAGTGAAGTCATTAGCTATAACTTGTTCTTGGCCATAGATTTTGTAACCTGAGGGGGCATACATATCCTTAGTTAAGGATGAACCAAAGGGGCCAGCAACTATCTCTTGGCATAAGAACTTAATTCGTTGGACTTCCCAATGCGCCGGAATCCTCCCCAGCCATTCAACCCCAGACTCCTTATATTCTGAGTACGCCAAATATCCGCCCATTACATCGCTCCCTTTGTAGGGTGGGCACTGCCCACCAAATAACCAATATTCCAATTCCTAGATTGGTCAGCGCTACTACTCCATCACCGCCAAAGCCAACTTTAACTTCAAAACTTCGCTGTAGTCTTCTTCAAAAAGCATCGACTCAACCAGCTCCCCCAGCAAATCTTTATCGATTTTCCCTTCCGCTAACCACACCGCAACATTTTCCATCTCTAGCACAAACTTTTTAATCAAAAAATCATAGCCATTTAGCTCTAGCAAGTAAGCCCCCAGCACAATGCTCGATCGTTTGTTGCCATCGGTGAAAGCGTGAAATTTGTTCACGGCAAACACGAGATGAGTGAGTTTGTGATGCAGCTCAGGGTAGTAGAGGTCATTTTGCACATGCTGTAGAGCGCTTTCTAGCAGACCAAGATTATTGACCCCAGGCAGCCCACCCGAATTTTCAATAATCCAGTCGTGTTCTTTAAGCGCATAGTCAATATCAAAATAAAAGAACTGCTCAGTCATGCCCTAGCGATCCTTCAGGCGCTTAAACACCGCCAAAATCTCTGGATCGGATAGCTGCTGTTCTAAAGACCGACTGGCCTCGCCCAAAAACTTCTCAAAATCGCTCTCGGGCACGCTCTGAATGTAGGCCTCTAGCTTTTGGTGCAGCGCATCTCTAAAACCCAAGTCGCGGCTGGCCATTTTGACCCGAGCATCTTCAATGATGGGCTTAAGAAACGGGTTAGTCTCTGCTGCATTAAATAGCGCATCCACCTCCGCCAGTTTTAGCTTGCGGCCTAATTGTTCAGACTGAGCCTGCATCTGGGCTGCTATGCCATTTTCAACACTGGCAATCGCTTTAAGCACCTCGGCATACATGGTGTCGCGGGCACTATCTTTTTTGCTGAGGCTCAAAATTTGCTTGTATTCTTGGGCATTTTCGCAAAACACCAGCTGATACACCTTATTGGTGTAAATACCGTACTTAACCTTGCCCATTTCCAAATAGTTGTCGAGGGCATCGGTAAACGCCTTGCGGTAATTGAACTCCTGGTAGGCAGCAGGTAAATAGTTACCATCGCGCTGGTTGATGTACTTGGTATGCCCCCCAGTTCGCTCCGCCATCACATCGATGACGATATCTAAAATGCGAGAGCGAATGGCGCGGGCGCGATCGCTCTCCACCAGCACCATCGCCATATTCAGCGTTGCCCGGAAGGTGAAGACCCCTAGGGCAGGCGATTTGTTACCGTAATCAATTACGGAGACATCCATCAAACCCTTGAATTCTCGTAGCTTTGCCCCCCGCAGCACCCTGTAGCCATTGGTGCTAAGCTCGTCGCTATGGCTCGCTAGGTACTTCTCAATGGTGCTCTCGCTGACCCCAAACAGTTCTACCAGCTGCTGCTTGGTAAACAGCAGCTCCTCCTCATAGTAGGTGCCCCCTAGTCCCAGGTGCTCCTCCAGTGTCTCTAGGGCGTAGCGGTTGTTTAAGATGTTTTGCCGGTCTAAGGGCGATGTCGTTAAGTCTTTGGCCATCGTTTGCCTCCCGTAAATACTTCATTCATCAGACGATCGCCCCCAGCATCTTCACGATATCCGCTTCTAAGGTTTTGATATCGGCCTCAATCTCGTGCAGGGGGCGCGGCGGCTGATACACATAGAAATGCCGATTCAGCGGTATTTCGTAGCCCACCTTGGTTTTGCTATGGTCGATCCAGGCATCGGGCACATGGGGCAACACCTCAGCCTTCAGGTAGGCCTCGCAGTGGTCGCGTACTAGCGCGAGTAGGTCATCGTGACCAGTCTCACCGTCATAGCCCAGGGGTAGCGGTAGAGCAATATCCTTCGGCAAGGGCACAATCTCAGTATCGCGCAGGTCACTGTTGGGTTCGGGGTTGCCGTTTCTGTCGCAGCACACCTCTGCGGCGGGGTCGGCTTCACTCAGCGCCGCCAAAATCGCCTTTTGCACTGGGGCGGGTAGTTTCAGGTTTGCCGCCTTCAGTGCCCCCGTCAGCACCTTGAGAAAGGCGGGGCGCGCGGTATAGAGGGTGTTGCCTTCCAGCAACCCTAGCACCGTCAGAATAGACTGTTGCAGGGCTTCCCCCGCTTTAATGTCTGCCTTGGCAGCCTTATCATCTTTGCGCTTTTTGGTAGTGGCTAGGTTTTGAAAGGCC
Organism: Nodosilinea sp. AN01ver1; assembly: GCF_050565655.1. Classification (NCBI taxonomy): domain Bacteria; kingdom Bacillati; phylum Cyanobacteriota; class Cyanophyceae; order Nodosilineales; family Nodosilineaceae; genus Nodosilinea; species Nodosilinea sp. AN01ver1. The sequence continues at coordinate 4,165 of NZ_JBNXVS010000044.1, forward strand.
CGCTGTTGCCAGAGTCGCTCTATTCGCTCTGGGCTGGCTTGGAAGTTTAGCCGCAGGGGCCGCTCCACGGTCATTTTGAGAAAGCCAAACTCCCGATTGTCAAAAATCTTGGAGCAGATGCGGGTTTCGAGCTTGTTTTCCACCTTGACCTGGCTAGTAGCCTCGTGCCCAAACTCGCTGTAGAGGCGCACCAACTCGGCAATATCGTCTTCGGATAGCTCATTGCGTTTGTTGCCCAGGCTTTTTTTCATCTTCTGAACGTGACGCGAGCCGTCGATGAGCTGCACTTTGCCCTTACGGTGCTCGGGCTTTTTGTTGGTTACCAGCCAAATGTAGGTGTAGATACCGGTGTTGTAAAACATTTGGTCGGGCAGGGCCACCACCGCTGCCAGCCAGTCGTTCTCGATGATCCAGCGGCGAATGTTGCTCTCCCCGCTGCCGGCATCCCCCGTAAACAGGGGCGATCCGTTGAAGACAATGGCAATTTTGGAACCGTCGCCCCCCTCGTCTGGGGCTGGGCGCATTTTGGAGCTCATGTGCTGCAAAAACAGCAAGGAACCGTCGTTGATCCGGGGTAAACCGGCCCCAAAGCGACCGTTAAAGCCCTGCTCCTCAGCTTCCTCTTTAACAAAGTCTTCCTCAGGCTTCCACTCCACCCCAAAGGGTGGGTTCGCCAGCATGTAGTGAAACTGCTTATCGGCGTGGCCATCGTGGGGCACAAAGTTGTTGGCCCGGTTCCTAGCCCCCTTCACCCCCAAGGTGTCACCGAAGACCAGGTTGTTAATGGGCTCATCCTTAATCAGCAGGTCAGAGCAGCAGATAGCGTAGGATTCGGGGTTGTACTCCTGGCCAAACAGCTCCAGGTTGGCGTCGGGGTTCTGCCGCTTGATGTGCTCTTCCGACACCGAAAGCATGCCCCCCGTCCCGGCGGTAGGGTCATAGATGCTTTTGTAGATGCCCGGTTTAAAGACATCTTCTTCGTCACAGAACATCAGGTTCACCATCAGACGAATCACCTCACGTGGGGTGAAGTGGTCCCCAGCCTCTTCGTTGGCCTGTTCATTGAACTTCCGCACCAGCTCCTCAAACACATAGCCCATGGCCAAGCTAGAGAGCCGTCCTGGGGAGAGGTCAATCTCGGGCTTACAAAACTCTTTGATGATCAGAAATAGCCGGTTGTTCTCATCCAGCTTTTGGATTTCGTTCTCAAACTCGAACTTCTCGAAGATGTCGCGGGCGCGGGGCGAAAAGCCATTGATGTAGTTGACCAGGTTGCTGGCGATGCCTTCGGTATCCCCCAGCAGTTTCTGGAAGGTCCACTTGCTAGTGTTGTAGAGAGGTTGCGATCGATCTTCCCCAATAGCCACCTTTGACAGGGCTTTCTCCAGAGCTTGCCCTTCGAAGCCCTTAGCCTCTAGCCGCTCTTTTTCCCTCAAAACGGCGTCTTTGGTTGGTTCCAGGACACAGTCCAGACGGCGCAGCACAATTAGCGGCAGCATAACCCGCCGGTACTGGGGCGGACGGTAAGGCCCTCGCAGCTTGTCGGCGATACTCCAGATAAATCCAATCAGGTCTTGATGCTGAGTCGTCGGTTGGGTCGATTGCATGGAGCAGGTGTCGTTCCAAGGTTTGCGTAGCTACTTATTCTAAGCACTGAGGCGCTATCAGCCTTGAAATCGTGATTGTTTTTGGCTTTCGGGCGATGCCCCAATCTCTATAGCATTTGGCAAACAGCTTATGCGGAGCTGCCGACAGCCATTTATCCAAGACAAAGCTGTCCCATCCACTTATCCTGTTTTTCCAAAGACCAGCCTAAAGCAGCCGCAATCTGACGCATTTTATTCTGACTTGGCTTTTCATACGACTTTCCTGGAGTAACACAGTAACCAGAAATTTTTCCATAGCTGTCGATCTTCAATTTGGGAAGTTGAATATTTAGATCTGGCTCCAAAATAGCTATCCATAAGGCCTCACAGGTATCCATTACCTTGTCAGATGAAATAACGTTTCTGTAAAGGATGCTATATGGGTCGATATGCTCAAGAATAAATGCTTTAGTGGGGCGTTTGATCCCATGCTCCTGATACCGGATCTCGATACACTTGCTCTGCCCTACATAGGTTTTGTCATCCTCGCAGAACAAGCAATATATCCCGTTGTGAACCAGATTAAATCCAAAGTCATTTAGAGGAATCGTTTCCTCGACACGCCGTTTCTGGAACCTTTTCATAAGTGCGTCCTCTAAGTTCCAGGAATCTTATGCTGCTTCTACTAAATCACTGTGTTTTTCAAACGCCTGCTGAATCAGGGCCATCACATCATTTAGCTGAGCCATTGAATCGAAACCAATTTCAACATCACCATTGCCCCAACGGCCTAGGTCAGTCACATCCCGGCATAGTCCCTTAGGATCATTGATCTCATCGAACTTCATGTTTAGGCTCAACCGTAGCCTACTGCGTTGGGGCACAACATCCACAAAGTTGGTTGAGGTCTTGTAGGCAATGTAGAGCTTCTTGAACTCCTCTCGCACCGAGGGGTCCAAATTCAAAATACGCTTCCTTAGAGCCTCAAATAGCTCACCCATTTCCCCTTGCAGGTACTCTGCATGACGGCTGCGTTCTGTCTCAGCTACCAACTCCTGGGCTAGAGCTGGCTGATGATAGTTCATGTAGCTGCTTGAATTCCAGCCCTTAAACACCTGGTAGGCATAGCGAATGGCCGATAGCCATGCTTCCAGAAAATCCTGTGGTAGTTGAACCTGGCTATTCCAACTAATTGTCGCCAGGTAAATGGTCTTATCGCCCGACCAGCGCTGCGAAAAGGCTTCCCGCTTCTCAATGACGATGCCCTCACACGTCTGGTTCTCTTCAATATCTAGGGCAAATAGTGCCTCCATTCCCCCAGCCTTTCGGCGAAAACGCAGCACCAACCACTGCCCTAGGGTGACGGAAAGGGCGTCGTTATCGCTACGCCCAGTAATTGCTAGGATGTGCTCTATCTTGTCGTAGCCAATCTGATCGACCACTTCCTGAATATATTGCTTAGCCGCCTGTAGGTCTTCTTCGCGAGGAAAGATTTGCGCCAAAATATCGGCGACGTCCGGCTCTTGTGTTGCCACTTCCACATCAGGATAGGTCCAAATCTGTACGGCCCACTCCGCCAGCTTGGCTGCTCTATCTTTAATTTCAGTTTCATCCCATTTTTCGATCTGCCCCAGCCCCTGGTTCAGAAACAGAGGACTGACCTTGAATCCACAGGCCATATCTCGCTTTTCCTGGAAGGGGCGATCGCTATATTCCGGGTTGTAGCCGGTCAGAGTCAGGTTACCAATGGTATGAAGGTACTTGGCCTGGACTTCCTTCCACTGCTCTCCCAGGTCCGACCGCCACGCTTCAGACAGCCGAGGATTCTGGGGCAGAATATGCTCGATGGTGTAATTTTCGGGGTCGGCCAACTCCTTCGGCCGCTGGTGGTTCTCCAATTTCCGTAGCAGGTAGGAACGGCTGCGGAAGTTATAGATGTCCTTGACCACAAACTCCTGGCGAAACTCTTGATCAGAAGGGAAGCGCTTATAGCTGTCCTTCCGGACAAAAGCCAGCTTGATGCTTTCAAGATAGTGCTCCCGGTCGATCTCTCGCCCTAAGTTGGCAAAGGTCTTGTTCATGGAGTTGGTGGGGATACCACAAATGACCCGCCGGAATACATAGCTCTCCACCAGCCTGAGTACCTGAATGAACTCCTCCTTGGAGAGAGTATTTTGGGAATAGTCTTCGTACACCTCTAGCAGAAACGGGTAAGACACCTCCACCCGCAGGGTATTGATATCCTGTAGCGCTCGGTTGATGTCTGGGTCAGATTCCTGACCTAAAGCCAGTCTGGCGTAGTACTTGGAGTAACGATAGACGTCTGCCATGATGTCGGCTACGGGTACCCCACTCTGCTTGTCTATGTAAGCTTTGAAGCTGTTGTAGACATCCCGAATGTTTGGGATTGTTCCGACTCGAGATTTCAGCGTCAAATAGTCCCGCATAAAGCGGTCAAACTGACCTGATTGCTCCGCCCCACCAAAAGTCTCCTCCATGGGGTACCAGTAGCGGTTGTAGACCTCCTCTTGCTCCCGTGTAGGCAGCCCCATTAGCACGTAATTGCGAATCAGGTCTGCCTGAGAGAGATCCAGTCCTGTGGAATTGAGGCTCTCAAAAATCAGCTGGGGGTTGTCGCGATCGCGATCAAGGGAGATATTGACGATAATCAGCTTTCCGAGCCCCTGGTACAGAGTGTTCAGGTCTACACCACCTCTGCGAATCTGGCTCTCAAAGTACTGGTAGTTCTCAAGAACGCGCTTTGAGGCTTCCTTGGGCAACTCCCGTTCCTCTATCAGTCGAATAAACGTTTCGCGATCGCCCTGAGTCAGCGAGAGCTTGTAGCGATCATCTCCCTCCTCCTCATTGTTGAAAAGGAAATAGTTTTCAAGCTTGCGCCGGGTAATCTCTAAGTCTTCTTCTGCCGAAGCACCGATCGCTTTACCTAAGGCCGATAGCAGCAACGAAATTGTCGTGAGCCGCTGCTGGCCATCAATCACCAGTAACTGGGGCACCGAGGCTACCTGATAAAGCCCTGCCTCGATATAGACAATAGAGCCCACGAAATGCCCAGAGACGTCCTCGTCCTGTGCCACCCGGATGATGTCAGTCCAGAGTTGCTGACATTGCTTCAGCGTCCAGCTGTAGGTTCGTTGATAGATGGGGATAACGAACTGATTGGGCTGTTTGAGGAACTTGAGCAGGTTGACTTCGGTGGCTTTCATGAGGCGGCTTTAGAGATCTGGGAGTGTAACCAGGGCACTGCAATAGATTGCCCACCATCTTGACCAAGTCAGTCAACTACTAGACTGGAATGTTGTCAATCAACTCTAAAGCAACACAAAACAAGAGGGACTAGAGCTTGCGACCTAATCCCTCCCTTGTTACCTGCGGCTTCCTTGCAGAAGCCCCGAGCAACCAATACAGCATTCTTATTTGTCCAGATTCTCCCGTCGTAACTGCCGGAATGGCTCTATTGTACCCAGTCCTTCCTTGACCCGTCGGGTCTAGTCCTTTCTCACATCTAGATTAGGGGCTGTCCCTGTTCCCACCTCCCACCTTGATTCCGTCAACGCCGCCGTCCGTGCCGCAATAATTTCCTGAGGGGTAGGGTCGGCAGAGGGCAAATGTTTCATCAATCTCTGGGCTGCATCTGGGCTTTAATTCTTCAAATCCAACACCATCGCCAAGGCCGCATCCGAGAGTAGTTGCCTAAACTGCTCCATCGCCTGCTGCTGAAACTGGGGAGCCGCATGCCACAGCTTGGCTAGCTCTGCCTGGTTGGAGTCCTCTTGTGAATTTGAGAAAGCTGCTTCAATGCGTTTTTCTGAATATTGTCTACTCAATTGAAAAAGCTTTCATGGTTACTTGCAACGATCTACAACAAGATGGTAGCATTTTAGTGCTTATTTAGGCACTAGTCAGATACTTAAAAAGCACATTGACTCGGGTGCAAGGATCAGCAGCTGTCTCTAAAGGTTTGCCTAAGTGCTCAAGGCGTAAGATAGGAGCGTGTAATCAGTGCCTGAACTTGTGAGCAAGCGTTATAACATCACCCTGCCAGACGGCATCGCCCAGGTACTCGAACACTGGGCCCAAATCGAGAACAATAAGCCGTCTACTCTAGCGGCTTTCTTGGTTGAGCGTGCCGTCCGAGAAACGATGGAGCAGGGTAAGGTGCCTCAACCCTGGGAGATCGAGGGCATTGATGCGCAGAAGCAAGGTTTAGAGTAAATACGCTTTTAAATTCCTACGGCTGAGAGTGCAGAATCAGCACTCTCGCATCACATCGACGGGAAATAGTGTCATTAACTTTGGCAAGTCAACCCAATGAAGGGCTACGTCTCGGATTTCCTGGCCTTTGTATAAGTAAAGTTTCTGAAGTACGGCATTTTTGTCGTTAAGGGGGCTTCCCTATGCTGACGATGCCATTACTCAAGACTTTACATTCGGGCAAATATTTTTGCCCAAAGCAAGACACTTGTATTACTATGACAACAGTTCAATCCGACCCCATAGTCAAATACGCTCGGTCAACCTAAACAAGGAGCCCGGCCCTAGATGCGCTCGCCTTCAGAGAGGCAGCGCCAGAGGGATCGGCTCCTTTGTTGTTTTTAGGAAGACCACCTATGGCTCAGAAGACTAAAACAGTGAGACTGCCCGTTTACTTGATCGACAAAGTTGAGATCGTTTTGGGTAAAGACGGAACCTTTAGCAGCGCTATACGAGAAGGCCTGAATCTCTGGCTAGATCTGCATTTCAAACAAATAGCTCAACAGTCAGAGTAGTTTCATTGCCAGAACTAACTAGACGATCAACAAAAAAGAGCCGCTAACGGCTCTCAATGTAGTTTTCTAAATTTCCTCATGACACATTCTAACATTTCCCGGAAAGGGCCGCCTGCCGCTGCCCCACTGGTGGAGTTTGCATTCCATCGTACGAAAAAGACGCTAAAGCTCTCCTCTCTTGCCAAAGAGGTCATATACCGTCGCCTAACAGAACTTCAGGCACAGAAGGAGGGAGGTCAATGAACAGCAATCTATCCCTTCAAGCCGATCTTGTACCTGCTATTAGGAGTGACTCTAACGTCAATAAAAGTCATACGCACCCAATAGCAGGCTCTATGCTAATTCTTGGATATGCGAGAGTTTCGACCAAACATCTTTCTCAAGCCACTTCGATACCCAATCAGGTGGCTAGGCTCGAAGCTTACGGCTGCCATAAGGTCTGGAAGGAAAGAGCTTCAAGCGGTGATAGCGATCGCTCTGAGTTCCAAGATATGATTGCCTATGCTATGAAGGCAGCCAAATCTCAGTCAGTTTGTATTGTTGTAAGCGAAAGAGAGCGGCTTTGGAGAAACCTTGAAGAACAAATGATTGTTCTTCAGCATTTATACGATCACGGAATAGAATTCCATGATTTAGCAGGGAAAATCGAAATTCATGAGCCAGAGGGACGATTAACAACTCATATTCTAGGGGCAGCCGCAGAGTTTCAACGTAACCTCACAATTAAGAAGGTTAAACGTCAGAAAGCTGAAGCTCGAGACCAGGGACTACCTCTAGGAAAGCCTCCTTTCGGATACCAATTAAGTGACGATAAGCGTCAATTAGAGCCAGATCCAAATACATGGAATATTGCAAAAGAAATTGTAAATAGGTACTTGCAAGGGGAAGGGCTCCATAGAATTTCTTCCTGGCTCTTGAAAACCCACGGAATCAAAAGGGATCGGGCTAGCATCAGTCGCTGGCTTGATTCTCCAAAAATTAGCGGGCATCAAAGATACATCATCACTGAGAAAGACGGTACTTGTGAGAAGTGGGTATATAACACTCACAAAGCTTTAGTTACTCCTGAGATTGAAAAGTCCATCATTCAACGCAAAAAAAATAACAAGGCTCATTGTGGAAATAATCAGCCGCTCTATGCTGTTTCGGGAATTGTCCATTGTAAGTCATGCGAAGTCGGTATCAACTGGTCGAATCAGAAGGAGTTCAGGTATGGAAGGTGTAAGGGGAAATTTCCCAAAAAATGCCCTCATAGCGGTACTGTTAGGGCTGATAGAGTAGAGCAGGCAATTATTACTGCGATTTGTCTTAGAGCCGATGAAATCGCAGAGGCTATCTTACCTCCTAAAGGAGATAGACCGGATCCAGAGATTTTAAAGTTGGAACAGCAGATTCAAAAGAAAAAGCAGTTTCACAAAGAAAATGGTGGAGATGGCCTTGAGCAAGATATCTGGAAACTTGAAACAGAATTAGCCCACATGCGTAACCAGATTGATGCACGGCATCAAAATAATGAGCGCAATAATGAAGTTATCCAGATGCTAGCCCAACCCACATTTTGGGATGGCATGAGTGAGCAAGATAGGAATCTGATTTATAAGGACTTGGGTATCGTTGTTTGGGTTAGGGGAAGAGAAATCGTAAGCGTTGAGCTTTGAACCCTATCATGACTATTGGGGATTGGAGCGAGTACTTTGCTGCCAGTGTTTTTTTGATCAGAGATAATAGACTGAAATGTGCTGTCTTGCTTGGTTTCTAGCCTGTCACACACCCCCCATAATTTATTACTAACAAGGGGGGTATGTGACAGGCCCTGTTCTTCCTCACGACGCTGACGTCTTCGCTGTAGGATAGCCAAAGACTCTCGCATAACCTCGACATCCAGTTGATAATATCGGGTCACTCTACCATCCTTACGGACTTGCTTAGACTGGGTCTTAAGCCCCAATTGGCGTAAGAGCATCCCCAGCATTGCGGTCGCGCTCATATCTTCTCGCAGTTGTATACCCAGCTGGTGCTTAACCACCTTGCGGTAGCGGAGGGCTTTTTCCTTGAAGTCTTTCAAATCTTCCAAACACCACTTCGTGCCTGGGGATATGAAATTTGTCAATCCAAGTTGTTCCCGACAAAAGCGTTTGAGGCTTTCCACTGAGAAATCCCAAGGAGTTAGCATCCCATCACTTTTAGCTTGCTGATTCAATATCTTAAGATCCCTATCATTAGCCACGTCCTCATCTAGCAGAGCTTCCAAACGGCTTAGTTCTAACCGTCTTATTCCACCATCATCGGCTAAAACAAAATCGGCGGTTACCTTCTCAAAGGGGACAGCATAGAAATGGGCAATTTTCCACTTCTCCAAAGCTAATCTTTCTTCTGGCTGCAAATTTTCAGATTCAGCTAGTCTAGCAGCTTCAGCATCGGTTAGATTGATAGAGTTTGCTATCGCATGTGCCTGTTCGGCATTCAGATTCTGAGTGGCTTGCCTCAAAATTTTCTGTGTTTCTGAATCGCTCTCAACATCGAGTACTCTAACTTGATGCCTTAGGCTCAATAGACGAACTTTGAGAGCCGCGCGTAAATTCAGCATCGAACTATTACGACTTGCTTCAAGTCGGCACCATAGGTCTATATTGGGGTTTTCCCATGGGTAGTCTGTTATTTTTTCTTTGGCAGCAGTTGTAAGCTGATGCTGCAATATTATTGCAGTCGCAGTTGTCTGCTCATGCAGTTTTTTCTTTAAAATTCTTGGACTTGTCTCCTTGCCGATGGGGCTAAATGCCTGTCCTCTACTCTTACACCAAATAGTTCGAGGAACAGTATTGCGAACTCTGGAAAGTGCTTGCAACATATCGGCATCAGTAGAACTGGCCCCGTAGAAAACCCCAAAAACCTTATCAAAGTGATTGCTTTCAATCGATACTCCTGTAGCCATACTAGGAGTAGTAATTACGATATCGAATGAGACCAAATTCTCATCTGGCTTCTGGATAAATTCCTGCTCTATATCTCCACCGCTGGTCTCTGAATTAATGATCAAAACTCGCTTGCCCATGCATTCAAGGTTGTCAATCAATTTCTTGATTCTCTTGGAACTCTTCAAGCTATCTGTGGCTATAAACAGTTTCTTGCCCTGTACTGCATCTTGCAAAATTCTTGCTGTTATCACCGACGCGTTGGGGCATTGAACGAATTCAACTTCCCATCCTGCAGGCTTATAGTTGTTTCTTAAAAGGAAAGCCTTTGAGCCTTCCCCTCTTAATCTTTCAAAATATTTGATAATGTCATTTGACAAATCAGCGTCAGCAATAATTACTCTTTTAGCTACTTTGACAAGAGCTTCTAGCCTTTTAAGGAGTGGCCCTCGCATTCCGTCTCGGCTACAAGTATTACTTGTCAGAAGGTGCCTTATTACCTGACAAGCTTCATCAATTACTAAATTTCCTTCTTCAAAATTCTGAGGATTAAATAGCGGATGAAGAAGACTGTCAACACAGGTGCCTACTTTGAGAGAGTAAAAAGCTTCTCCATTTTTGATCGCATTACTATTAGCCCAATCTAAGTCACCTCGGTAAACAAGATTCAGTCGCTCGCAAAGATTGCGCATGAGTGCAATCCTATGTCCTGCGAGTAGAGTCGTATCTTCATCTTTCAAGAGATTGTTGATCGTTTTTGTCTTGCCAGTTCCCATGGCGCTGGAAATTGCTATGATTCCTTCGTCTGGAATGCTTTCTGGAGCAATATGCTCAAGGGTAGGCATATTTACTACAATATCTGGCATGCGGGTTAGTTGATGGTCAAGAGCTAATTTGGCTTGAAATTCTAGGAATTCCCATGATTGATTGATCGCGCTAACAACGCCTTCTTGACCCTGAGATACAAGAAGGTCATCAATTCCTTTGCCAAACTCCGAGAGCCATTCAACTACTCTGACTTCTACGAATCCTTTTTTCAGTAGGTACCCTAGCTTGAGAATGGCACCTTGAACTCCATATTGTTTTTGGGGCTCAACTTCTTGGTCGAAAACAATATGGAACGTCCTATCTTGTATGGCGAAAAGTTCAATCTCAGGGATCAACAATGAATTGATAGGCTTACCCAAGCGGTCTTTGGTGCGATATCCGCTACGAATGCCTGGAATACCTATTGCAGCGAATCCCAGCGACAACAGTGCCCCTGCTTTCTTTTCCCCCTCTGTGAGACAAACAATTACTTGAGGATTATCCCTAACCCAAAGCCAAAATTCGCCGTCGAGTGTTTCAAGATCATCCCTCTTGAATTCCTCACTATCAGAGTCAAAAGCTTTACTAGAGCGCTTTTGGCAGAAAGCATCAAAACGTTTGCCGTACTCTTTTTGCAGTCCTGCTCTTTTAGCTACTTTGAAACCAATTCTCCAAGGAACCTTGAAGAAAGTCGCTCGATTTGCACCTCCTCGTGGTGATTCATACTTAACTATTTTGTCTGGTTTCTTGTAATCCTTACGGGGATGATCGGGCTTAAACCGAACCCAGGCCATTGGATTACAATCATCTAGCGGGTCCACGCCCTGAACAAGCCAGCCTCCTTCTGCCACGCATTTGTAAGAATCAAGCGCTTGTCGCACCTTGGACGTACAGTACTGGGCTGAATGGCCACCAAGCCCATCTAAGTAATCACCAATGAGGACCTCGTAGACCTCTTCGCCCTCAATACTTGAAATGTTGGCGGCTGTCAGCAATGGATCAACACCGCTGCCATGGATCCATTCAGCCCAATGGTGCGGCTGAATATGGTTTGGAATATTGGCTGTGCTTTGACTGAAGTAAAAGTTTCACGGGCTGTTTTGTCCGTAAGACTTAGACCACGGTCAGGGTGCGGCCAAACTGCTGGGAGGTGAGGTCGTGGTACATCAGCGCCGGAGCAATAAAGGTCGTGTGCTGGGTGCCCAGCTTGCCCTTGCGGGGGCCTTCGGGCCACAGCCCGCGAAACCCTTGCTTACCCGACTCCACCACGTCCATTTCCATCGGGGCGGCATTTTCACGCTTGCCCACGGTTTTGTGGTGGGTGTAGGGAATGTGGCTGGCGTCCAGCACGTTTTCGAGCAGGGTGAGGGCGTCGTAGGGCAGATCGCGAAAGGTGTTGAGCACCACCCAGCCGTCGGGCTCTTCATCGACGGGGCCAACGATGGGCACCTCCACCTGGGGCGCGTTTTCGGCCTGGCCGGGGTAGACAAAGAGCAGGCCCTGGGCGATCGCGGTCGGCATTGACCCCGCACAGGCTCGCGCCGACTGGTTACCCTGGCCGTTGATTTGCTGCTGGGGAATGTGAGTGCAGGTGCCGTCGCCCGCAAAGGCCCAGCCGTGGTAAGGGCACTCTAGCTCGCCAGCCTCGTTGATGCGCCCCTCCGACAGGGGGGCGAGGCGGTGGGGGCACCTGTCTTCAAACACTCGCCAGCTCTGACCATTAGCATCCCACCAGATCACAATGCCCCGCTCCAGCAGCGTAAACCGGGTGGGGGTAGCCGGATCTAGATCGTCGAGATAGGCGACGGGGTACCAGGCCTCGGCCCAGTCAAACCGGGCCGGGTCGGGGCCACCAGCGGCCAGAGGGACGGCAGAACCCGCAGACTGAGGGGCGATCGCAACGGTGGTCATGGCTAATACCTGACGGTTCATCTCTTTACATTCTGCAACATTTTCCCGTCGGGCAGCAGGGCGGTAGGGTTACTCTGAATACCGTCGAATCTAAACCACTGCAAGAGAATAGACCGTGCGGTTGCCCGCCTGCCCGCAGCCGGGGTCAAAGCATTGGACTAGCTTAAGGGGCGTTACGGGTTCTAGCGGGCTGGATCGATTTCAGCCGGCCACAACGACAGCGTAATTTGAGAGCTCAGTAGCCCTACTCAAGCTTTTTAAGGCATTAAGCGCTAATTTAGAGCTAAATATTCTGATTATTGGCAAATTGAGCCTCAGGTTGCCTCAGTTTTTGGGGTAGGGTAAGGCAAACTAAGGGGGCACTCGTGGTCAATCTTATGAGCTAGCGTGAGTCAACCTTGGCCAGGGCTTGAGGCCAAGGCGTTGGGCGTAGCAGCTATATACTGGGATTCCGCCAAAATCTAGAGACAAGTCTAGAGAGACGGGTTTGCTGCGCGGCTCGCTAGCCTCTGGTACTGCCCTCAATAGCAGCAGGCCCATCAGGTATCTGGGTGTTGATCATTTACCTCTCGCTGTGTCTCAAGAATGACGCACCACCTTCCACCCCAACCGGCTATCAGCGAAGCCACAATCTTATCGACAGTAGCCGCTGTCTGTGATGCAGCTGCTTTGGCCTACGATCTAGACCTGTTTCTACAGCAGGTGGTAGACACACTGCGGCCGCTGCTCGACACCGACCGGGTCTTGGTCTACCAGTTTTTGCCCGACCAAGATGGCATCGTTGCCGCCGAGTCGGTCGGGGCAGACTGGTTACCCCTGCGGGGGCAGCTGATCTACGATCCCTGTTTTGAGAACGGCTGGGGCGATCGCTACCGCCAGGGCCACGTTGGCGTCGTCACCGATGTGCAGCACGACGATCTCGAACCCTGCTACGCCGATTTGCTCACCCGTCTGCAGGTGCAGGCCAAGCTGGCGGTGCCGATCTTGGCCGGTTCACAGCTGTGGGCGCTGCTGATTGTGCATTGCTGCGGCAGCCCCTGCAACTGGCATCAATCGAGCCACGAGTTGCTCAGACACGTGGCTCGACAGGTCGGCCAGACCATTTACCAGAACGAGCTGGAGCGACAGCTGGCCCGGCAGCACCAAACCCGCCCGGCCCTGGAGCAGACCGAGCAGCTGTTTCAGCTGTTTACCGACCACGTCGATCAGCTTCTGTTTATTCGCGATGCGGTGTCGGGGCAGTTTTTGTACGTCAACGCCGCCTTTGAACGAATTTGGGAGCAGCCCCTCGCTGGTCTGTACGACGATCCCAGTCTCTGGCTGCGCCAGATTCATCCCGACGATTTGCCTCAGGTGCTAGCCTCGGTAGGACGCCAGTTTGAAGGCAATTCGGTGCGGCGAGAGTACCGCATTGTGCGCCCCAGCGGCAGGGTGCGCTGGATTGAGGCCCACGTGCGGGTGGTCGAAGACGATCAGGGGCAGCCTCGCTACATGGTGGGCTGGGCCGAAGACTGCACCGAGCACCGAGAGCTACAGGCCCACCTGAGAGCTACCGAGGCCACCCTGAGCCGCCGGGTGGGGCAAGAGCAACTGCTGCGGATGCTAACCGCCCGCATGCGCGAATCCCTCGACTTTGAAACTATTTTGAGTGCTGCGGTAGCCGGCATTAAGACCGTATTTAACGCTGACCGCGCGGTGATTTTTGAAATTCTGGCCGACGGCAACCGGCGCATTGCCCAGCAGGCCACCCACCCCAGCTACATCACCGTTACCGACGCCATGATTCCGCCGGGGCCGCTGTCGCCTGACTACCTGGAAAGACTGCGCACTGGCCAGCCCTACATTGTCAACGATGTAGATACGGCCATTTGGTCGTCCGAAATTATGGCCTTTCTCAACAGCATTATGGTCAAGTCGGCCATGATTGCCCCCATTACCCATCCCTTTGGGGGCGATCGCCATCCGGTGTGGGGCATTTTGGTGGTGCATGCCTGCGGCGAAAATCGCCAGTGGCAGCCCTTTGAGGCCAACATGCTGCAGCACTTTGCCGACCAGCTCACCACCGCGCTGCACCAGGCCGAGCTATACCGGCAGCTGCAGGCCGCTAACCAGGAGCTCGATCGCATTGCCAAGGTCGATAGCCTCACCCAGCTCGCCAACCGCCGCTGGCTCGACGAATACCTGAACCAGGAGTGGCAGCGGCTGGCTCGGGAGCGCAAACCCCTCAGCGTGGTGCTGGCCGATGTCGATTTTTTCAAACCCTACAACGACACCTACGGCCACGCCGCAGGCGACCAGTGCCTGATCGATATTGCCAGCGCCATTAGCCACGGCGTTCGTCGCCCGGCCGATCTGGCAGCCCGCTACGGCGGCGAAGAATTTGCCCTGGTGCTGCCCGACACCGACAGTGCCGGGGCCATTCGCGTAGTGCAGATGGTGCGTCACCACCTGCAAATTCTGGCTTTGCCCCACGGCGCTAGCCCCAGCAGTCCGACGATCACCCTCAGCTTTGGCATTGCCACGCTAGTGCCGACCCCTGGTAACCCAGCAGAGAGCATTTTGGCGGCGGCAGACCAGGCGCTCTACGCCGCCAAAGATGCCGGGCGCAACCAGTACCAGGTGTTTCAGCGGCGACCCTGACCGCCAGGGAAAACCGACGGGCTCCCAGCGAAGGCGTTAGGCCGTCAGCCCAGGGGCCTGACCAACAGCAGATATCCCAACACCAGCAGCACTACCGCTGTGCCTAGAATGCCTTGACTGACCCTAGAGCCGAGCCGGGGCAGCAGGTAGGCGGTGGCCACCAGCACCAGCACCAGTTCCAGGGTTGCGCCCAGCCGCCCGAAGTGGTCAACATCCCAGTAGGACACGGGGCTGATAAAACGCACGGAGCTAAGGGGCCAGAAGTGGCGATGGGCGTCGTCGTGGTGCAGGGGCAGATCGGCCAGGTGGTGCAGCACCATGCTGGCTCCCACGAACCCCAGCCAGTGCCGCTTGAGGGAGTAGCCCAGCGCGATCGCCCCCAGCCCCAGCGGCATCGAGTTGCCAACGGCAAAAATATCCTGCCAGGGCTGGCTGTAGTAGGCCGTGCTCCAGATCGTTTGCTCGGGCAGGCCCTGCCACCGGGCCCAGGCGTAGAATACAAACAGCGCCGCGTCGGGAATTAGCGCGCCGATTAAAATTGGCCAGGTCATCGCCGGAGAAACGGGGCGACGCAGCACGGCCAGGTTGAGAATCAGGTGACTGGGAGTATTCATGGGGCCATGGTACATCGCCCAATTTATTTAGACAGCCACGCCACTACCCCGGTTGACCCGCGGGTGCTGGAGGCAATGCTGCCATTTTTTACCGAGCAGTTTGGCAACCCGGCCAGCCTCACCCACGCCTACGGCTGGGAGGCCGAGGCGGCGGTGACGCGATCGCGCCAGACCATTGCCGCTGCCCTCAACGCCAGCCCCGAAGAGATTGTCTTTACCAGTGGCGCGACTGAGGCCAACAACCTGGCGATCAAGGGCATCGCCGAGGCCTGCTTTAGTCGGGGCCGCCACCTGATTACGGTGCAGACCGAGCACAGCGCCGTGCTCGACCCCTGCCGATACTTAGAATCGCTGGGCTTTGAGGTTACCTACCTGCCGGTGCAGCCCAACGGTCTGATCGATCTCGACACGTTGGACAAAGCCTTTCGCGACGACACGGTGCTGGTGTCGGTGATGGCGGCCAACAACGAGATTGGCGTACTGCAACCGCTGGCCGAGATTGGGGCGCGCTGCCGCGATCGCAGGGTGTTCTTTCACAGCGATGCGGCCCAGGCGATCGGCAAAATTCCCCTCGATGTAGAGGCCATGCAGCTCGATCTGGTGTCGCTGACGGCCCACAAGATCTACGGCCCCAAGGGCACTGGCGCGCTCTACGTGCGGCGGCGACCCCGCGTGCCCCTGGCGGCTCAGCTCCACGGCGGCGGCCACGAGCGAGGGCTGCGCTCGGGCACGCTGTACCCGCCGCAGATTGTCGGCTTTGCCAGGGCGGTGGAGCTGGGGCTGGAGGAGCTGGAGGCCGAGCGCGATCGCCTGATTGCCCTGCGGCAGCAGCTCTGGCAGGGGCTAGAACCCCTAGGCGGTCTGCACCTCAACGGCCACCCTACCCAGCGGTTGCCCAACAACCTCAACGTCAGTTTTGCGGGGGTCGATGGGCAGGCGCTGCTGCTGGGGCTGCGGGGAACGGTGGCGCTGTCGTCGGGGGCCGCCTGTAGCACCGCCAGCACCGCCCCCTCCCACGTGCTCAAGGCCCTGGGCCGAGACGACGCCCTGGCCTACGCCTCGCTGCGCTTTGGGCTGGGCCGCTTTACCACCGCCGCCGAGATCGAGCGCGTGGTGGCCGGGGTGACCGCCACGGTGCAGGCCCTGCGTCAGGCGGCAATTTGAGCACGGCGAAGGCCAGCGCAATGAGGCATAATGAAAACTAGCTTTGGGGTCAGGGCATCTACAGCAGCGAAAGCAGTGCCCGAGTTTGATGCACACACCGTTTTATACGCCCTAGGGCGTGACGCCAGAGGGCGCAACAGCGTGTCTAGTTCCCCAGCAGGCCTATGACAACCCAAAACCGTCAACTCGGCGATCTTCTCAAAGCGGGCATTGAGCAGGCCCGGCTGGGCTACTTTGAGGCGGCGATCGCCCATTTTTCTCAAGCCATAGCGCTCGATGCCACCTGCGCCAAAGCCTTCTACAACCGGGGCTGCGCCCACCGCGACCGGGGCTACCACGCCGCCGCCATCGACGACTTTTCTGCCGCCCTGCGGCTGGAGCCCAGCTTTGCCAATGCCTACATCAATCGGGGCAGTGTTTACCGCCTGGTGGGGCAGCTGAGCGAAGCCCTGGGCGATCTGGACCGGGCCATCGCGCTACAGCCCACGTCGGTCAAAGGCTACGGCAATCGCGGTCGCATCAAGCTGGATCTAGAAGACTACGGCGGGGCGATCGCCGACTTTACAATTGTGCTGGCTGAGCAGCCCAAGTTTGCCAAAATTTTGCTGTGGCGAGGGCTGGCCTACCTCAAGCAGGGGGCGCTGGCGGCGCTGGCCGAACCCCGGCGCGAGGCCTACCAGTGCGCGATCGCCGACTTTACCCGGCTGCTGCAAAACCAGCCCCACTGCGCCGAGGCCTACAACTACCGGGCGGTGGCCTACTTTCAGCTGCGCAACACCTACCAGGCCACCCTCGACATCAACCGCGCCCTAGACTGTCAGGCCGACTATGTAGAGGCCTATATTAATCGGGGTATGCTGCGCCACGAGCTGGGCGATTTTCAGGGGGCGATCGCCGACTACACCACGGTGCTGGAGCTCAACCCCGACCTGCAAGACCGCTCCTACAACCAGACGCTGGTGGGTCTGGCCCTGGATAGCCCCGATGCCACCCTGAGCGAAGACACGCCCCTTAACCTGCGCTTTCGGCTAGCCGACTTGTACGACAGCCGGGGGCTGCTGCGGGCTCAGGTGGGCGATACGGAGGGCGCGATCGCTGACTATACTCTGGCCCTGCGATTCAACCCCCACAGCGGCCGCATCTGGGCCAACCGGGGCCGCGTGTTTAGCCGCCAGGAAGACTACCAGGCCGCCATTGGCGACTTTGACCGCGCCCTGGTGCTCAACCCCGGCGATGCGCTGGCCCACTGCGATCGCGGCTACGCTCTCTACTTTTTAGACGAGTGGGCGATCGCCCTCGAAGACTTCAACCGCGCCGTCGAGCTGAGCCCCGACCTGGCCGAGGCCTACATTGGCCGGGGCCACACCAGCATTCGCCTGGGTCACGGAGCCAATGCCGCGATGGATGACTTTCGCAAAGCCCTCAACCTGTCATGGGACAGCCGCAAATCAGAGCGATCGCGCCCGCTTTAAACATCGATGCCCCAGACATTATGAGCAAGCAGGGTTCAGCAAGCAGCAAATACCCCTGGCTGGGCAGCGTAGTCGGGGCATTGATGGGTGGCGTAGGCCAATACTTCATCACCGCGCTCTTTTATTACTACGTGTTCAACTGGGGCGGGCCTTTTTTTCGCAATCACGCGGGCGTTAGTTTTCTTGATCTGTTGATGTCTGATCCAGCCTGGCGATTTTTGGGGCTAGCTGCCGGGATAGGGGCGCTCGGCGGTGCTCTAGGTGGCACAACGCGACGATTGGGCAGGGGCGCAGCCCTGGGCAGCGGCACGGTTGGCCTGCTCTACCTGGCGCTGTTTGTGGTGCCGCTCAACGGCATGATTAGCCTGAGCGGCGGTGGCGTCACCGACTACTCAACCGACAAGCAGGCGATTGCCCTAAGTCTGGTGGCGACTGTGGTTTGGGGGGCGATCGCAGGCACCAGTGCTGCTGCCATTAAAAGAAAATCACTGTCTCGACCTTAACGCCTTCACGTTTATATATTGGTTTGGCTTATGAATTTCAGCTGCCCGTGCGCAACCAAGAGCTGGTGCGCCTGATTGCCATTGGCGACTACGGGGCCGTGCGCGACACCATTCACCAGCTAGGGGCGATCGGCTACGCCGACCCCGATCGCTGGTCAAGACTCATGCCCACAGGCCGCGAGGGCGAATATCTCGCCATCCACACTCGCCGCTACGCGCCAGCGCCCGAGTAGACCGCTGGTTTGGGGGTAGTTTTAGCAGCGCTGTGGGGTGGCATAGCTCAAGAGGAATGGTGGGCGGTGCCCACCCTACGGTGCTAAGTACTGAAACCTGGCGCTCCACTGAGTGGAGCGATCGCAACCCTCACAATCAACAAAACGAGCATGGCAGGATTCGAACCTGCGACACCTAGAACCGGAATCTAGTGCTCTATCCACTGAGCTACATGCCCTTAGGCTGCACTATTCTAGCACCTGCCAGCGGCGTTATGATGAGGACTCGCCCCCAAACCAGTGACGATCGCGTCAATGTGTCGCGGCAGCTTAATCTGGCTAAACAGGGCCAGGCTCTGTGCGCCGCATTCTATATATAGACCCCATGACTCAACCCACCGATACCGCTAACCCGCTCGACGCCGCTGCCGCCGCCCTGACCCAGGAGGCTGAGGCAGCAGGTTTATCCGAAGATCAGTATCGCCGCAAGATGCAGCGGCGGCAGGAGGTGCAGCAGCAGCGCATCGCCGATCGCACCGTCGAGAAGGGACTGGTGATTGTTCACACCGGCAACGGCAAGGGCAAAACCACCGCCGCCCTGGGCATGGTGCTGCGTTCCCTGGGGCACGGCTACCGCGTCGCCATTGTGCAGTTCATTAAAGGAGCCTGGGAACCGGCGGAGAAAGCGGTGATGGAGCGGTTTGGCGAGCAGCTCAGCTTTCACGCTATGGGCGAAGGCTTTACCTGGGATACGCAAGACCGCGATCGCGACACCCGCACCGCCCAGGCCGCCTGGGATACCGCCCTCAGCTACATTCGCAACCCCGAGGTCAAAACCATTCTGCTCGACGAGGTCAATATTGCCCTCAAGCATGGCTTTCTCTCGGTAGAACAGGTGCTGGCCGGGCTGGCCGAAAAACCCGAGATGACCCACGTAATTTTGACCGGGCGGGGCGCACCCCAGGCGCTAATCGACCAGGCCGATCTGGTCACCGAGATGACCCTAATCAAACACCCCTTCCGCGAGCAGGGCGTCAAAGCTCAGCCCGGCATTGAGTACTAGCCCCCCCTTCGACTCCGCTCAGGGACCGTCACCCGCCCACCCATCTACCCATCCACCCGCCCACCCCCTTCGGCTCCGCTCAGGGACCATCATCTATTCATTTCCCATGGATCGCTACGCCACCCTGCGCCACGTTCAGCGCCTCGACCCCGAGCGTTCTCACCAGAAGATCTGCCATCTGCTGGCGGGGTACGAGTTTCCGTGGGATGTCACCCGCGCCCTGGAGCTAGCCCTGCTGCGCACC
The DNA here is from genome assembly GCF_050565655.1 of Nodosilinea sp. AN01ver1. Taxonomy (NCBI): domain Bacteria; kingdom Bacillati; phylum Cyanobacteriota; class Cyanophyceae; order Nodosilineales; family Nodosilineaceae; genus Nodosilinea; species Nodosilinea sp. AN01ver1. The sequence goes on from NZ_JBNXVS010000044.1 coordinate 24,080, forward strand.
TTCTGCATCCCCAGCGTGTCGGCCCTGCTAGACAAAACCGGGGAGTTTCGCCACCACGCCCAAAAGCGCTACGACGACACCGGCATTGTGGTGTCGGAGGTGTTTAAGCACGGCTACGACAGCCCCCGTGGCGAGGCATTTATTCAGCGGATGAATGCCATTCACCGCCACTACCCAATCGGCAACGCCGACTATCTGTACGTGCTCTCAACCTTTGTCTACGAGCCGATTCGCTGGTGCGATCGCTTTGGCTGGCGGCCCTTTTGCGAGCAGGAGCGGCTGGCCTGCTACTACTTTTGGCGGGCGATCGGCGATCGCATGGGTCTTGCCGACATTCCACCCACCTACACGGCCTTTGAGCAGTTCAACCGCGAGTTTGAGGCCGAGCACTTTACCTACGCCGCCAGCAATCAGCGGGTAGCCGACGCCACCCGGCACATGCTGATTAGCTGGTTTCCCGCCGCCACTCGCTCCGTGGTGAACTGGGGCCTGCCCTGCCTGCTCGACCCGCCCCTGCTCAATGCCCTGGGCTGGCAGCCCGCGCCGAGAGCCGTGCAGCTGGTTGCCGCTACGGCGCTCAAGGCCCGCAGTCGCCTGCTGCGCCGCCTGCCGCCCCGCACCACACCCGACTTTTTTGTCGAGCAACCCATCCGCAGCTACCCCGAGGGCTACACCATAGAGGATATTGGGCCAGATTCGCTGCGTTAGCGCAGCTTGACTTTTAGTCAATCGCGGCTGTAGCAAGAGCCCTTTGGCACGCTAGATTTGGGGTTTTGCCCTATCATGGGAGGCCACAGCCGCTACGGATAGGTGTTATGGCGTCAGACTACCAGCCCTCGCTGCTCTCCGAGACCGACCGGCGGGCGGCAGATCTATCCTGGGCCTACAACCGCCCCGCCGGGTCAGCGATGCCCGCTGCCGAACTCCAGGGCTGGAAGCAGCGGGTGGCGCAGTTTCAGGCGACGGTGCGCTCTGGCCCTGCGATCGCCCAGGGCAGCCTGTTCGATCTCACCGACGCTTCGTCAGCGGCAGCCCTCGACCCCTTTACCCTGCCGCCCCAGAATGCGGAGTTTTGGCGGGGGCAATTTCAGGAGTCGGGGGTGCCCGCCCTCTACTTTGTGGTGGACCACGAGGCCGATCTGCTGCTCTACGTGGGCGAAACCGTCAAGTCTAACCAGCGCTGGAAGGGCGTCCACGACTGCAAACGCTACATTCTCAGCTACGTTGAGGCCCACCGAGGCCACGGGCTGACGGTGGCGGTGAATATTGGCTTTTGGCCCCACGCCGAGCGCGATCGCAAGGCTCGCCAGAGCCTGGAATTGGAGCTGATTCAGCGCTGGCGATCGCCCTTCAACAAAGAAAACTGGGCGACCTGGAGCACCCCCTTCGTCGGCGGCAAGCTAGGGACCTAGCGCCCCTGAGCACCCGGCCCTTGCAGGTAGTTCACCAGAGCAACCCCCAGCCCCCCCAGCAGCGCATAGACAACCATCGCGATCAGATTGTTGAGATCAAAAATCCGCGTGGCGTCGGCATCGGTGGGGCTGATAAAGAGGGTAGAAAACGGCGTCATAAACGGGGCCGACAGATTGTAAATCACCTGGGCAAAAGGGTTGTCGGGGTTAGCGCTCGACAGCCGCAGAAAAAACCGAATGGCCAGCAGCACCTCAAGCGCACCTACCAGCAGCGTAATGGTATTGCGCACCCAGGCTAGCCGAGCCTGCCGCTGGGCCGCACGCAGTCGGTCCTGCTCCTGCCTCAGGCGGTAGACCTCCTGGTTTTGAATCAGCTCACGCTCGTGGTCAAACTCATTGCGTCCGTGGGGTGTTTGGCTCATGGGGGTGCTATCGTTTGCATTCAACGTTCCAAGTGCCAGTCGGCAAATCTCAACCTAACCTAGCTCCAGATACACGCCTAAAGGGGTAGGGCCAAGCTGGCAACAAGAATCCCTACCACCATACCTGAATGGGCTAAGAAAGCTATAGGGCGTAGGTATGAGATAGCGAGAAACGCCGCTCCCAACCGCTAAACGCTGGCAAAGCGAATTTTCAGGTAGTCGTCCTCCATTTTGGCTCCGGCGGGCTGAAGGGCCGCCAGCGCCTGGGGCAGCACCAGGTTGCGGCGATGGTTGCCGATTCGCACGTTGAGTTCATCCGCCGACTTGCTCAGCTCAATCTGGTCTTTAGGAATGCCGGGCAGGTAAAGCTCCAGGCTGTAGTTGCCCTCCTCCTGCACCACTCGCAGCGTAGTCTCTTTGTAGTAGACCTGGGTAGGGTCTTCGTCGGCGTAGAGGGTTTCTTTGAGCCGCTGCAGCGACTCCAGCCCGCACAGCTCCTCAGAGAACAGCGGCACCTCTTTCACCGGCAGGGGGCGAAAGTTCTCGTGAATTTCGTGCTTGTACTGCTGCTGCTTGTCTTTCATAGTCTGAAAGAACGGATCCTGCACCGTGTCGGGGATGATGCGGTTGGCAATCACCAGGTCGGTACCGACGTTGTAGAGGCTGAGGTAGGCGTGGGCGCGCAGCGACTCTTTGATCACCATTTTCTCAGGGTTGGTGACCAGGCGTACCGAGGTGGTGCCCGCATCGGTGAGCACCTTCTCTAGCTCGATTAGCTGCTCATAAAATTCGTAGGGGGCGTCCATCACCTCTTTGGTGGGCAGGTTAAACCCGGCTACTGGGCGAAAGAAGGGCTGCACCAGGGGCCGCAGCGCTTCAGAAACGGCTTGGAAGGGTTTGTAGAGCTTGCGCATGTACCAGCCCGCCACCTCCGGCAGGCTGAGCAGGCGCAGGGCGGTGCCGGTGGGGGCCGAGTCGATGATCAGCACATCGTACTCGCCTTCGTCGTGGTGGCGCTTCATGCGCACCAGGCTAAAAATCTCGTCCATGCCGGGCAGAATAGCCAGCTCTTCGGCCTCAATGCCCTCCAGACCGCGGGCCTGGAGCACGTCGGTGATGTAGCGTTTTACCGCGCCCCAGTTGCCCTCTAGCTCCATCAGGGCGTCGAGTTCTGCGCCCCACAGGTTGGGCTGCACCAGGCGAGGGTCGTGGCCCAGCTCCATGTCAAAGCTGTCAGCCAGGGAGTGGGCCGGGTCGGTGCTGAGCACCAGGGTTTTGTACCCCAGTTCGGCACAGCGCAGGCCCGTGGCGGCTGCGACGGAGGTTTTGCCGACGCCGCCTTTGCCAGTCAATAACAATACCCGCATGTGGGTGTCCTCGCCTTTTCCTTATGGTTCCCTATTTCTATAATCTATAGGGTTTTTGAGGTTTCCGCAGGGTACGGCGGGGATTGAGTTGGGGTGCGATCCCCTGAGTTGTTATTTTTTCTACGCTTAAAGGTTTTTGGCGGCAACCTCTCCTGCTGTAGGGGCGAACCGTTGTTCGCCCAGCGGGGTGTCTGTCTTGATAGAGATTTGGGGACGACGTGTATGGTTTTGGCGGGGTGTTCGTAGCGCACAATTGGGGAGAATAGCTAGATCTACCGCTGGGTGCATTTCGCTGCCCCCAGACCCCCACGACCAGGGTTCACCGCCCTGGACCCAACGGAAAGAAGTGACGGATCATGGGTTTAAACGTCTGTTCTGCAAATAGGTCTCTCGGTGGCATTCAGCTGGGTAGGGTGGGCATTGCCCACCTTGATCTTTGACTTCTAGACATATTGTCTCAAGCGTTGGACGATCGCTTTCTTTATCCGCTTCCTAGGCCGCGATCGCATCCATCAGCTCCTCCGCCAGATCAAAGTTGGCGGTCACCGACTGCACATCGTCGAGATCTTCCAGGGCGTCCATCAGCTTGATCAGCAGGCGGGCCTGGTCGGGGTCATCGACCATGACGGTGGTGCTGGGCAGCCAGCGCAGCTCGGTCTGGTGGATGGTCAACCCCTGAGCCTTAAGGGCGGTGTCTAGGGATTCCAGATCGGCAGGGGCACAGAAGAGGTCGGCAGCGGGAATTTCTTCGTCACGGCGGCCCAGCACCGTAGTGAGTTCATAAGTGTCGGCCCCGGCTTCCATGGCGGCTTCTAGCAACACCTCTTCATCGCCGGGGTGAATGATGGTGACCACGCCTTTTTGCTCAAACATCCAGCCCACGCAGCCGGTTTCGCCCAGGTTGCCGCTGCTTTTGCTGAAGGCGGCGCGCAGGTCGGCGGCGGTGCGGTTGCGGTTGTCGGTCAGCGCCTCGATCAGCACGGCGATGCCGCCGGGGCCGTAGCCCTCGTAGCGGATGGCTTCGTAGCTGTTGTCGGCACTGAGATTACCAGACCCTTTGGCGATCGCGCGGTCGATGTTGTCGTTGGGTACCCCGGCGGCCTTGGCCTTATCGATGGCGGTGCGCAGCTGAAAGTTGCCCGCCGGATCGCCGCCCTGGCGGGCCGCCACAATGATCTCCCGCGACATTTTGGCAAAGACCTTGCCCTTAACCGCATCAACACGGGCTTTCTGGCGCTTGATATTGGCCCACTTGCTATGACCTGCCATACCTCACAAACGGGTGCACTGCATGCTTGATTTTATCGCCTAGGGTGCCGCCGCTCGCAGCGCCGCCCCAATCAGCCCCACCTGGGGGTTGAGCACGATGTGTACGGGCACCCGGTCGAGCAGGGGGCTGACCCGGCCCTTATGGCTAAAGGCGTCAAAGAAGGTGCCCGCAATCATCAGGGCCAAATTTTTGGCGGCGATGCCCCCGGCTACATACAGGCCGCCGTAGGGCAGCAGCTTGAGGGCCAGATTGCCCGCCTCAGCCCCGTAGGCGGAGACAAAAATCTCCATAGTTTTTTGGCAGAGGCGATCGCGGCCCTCGGCGGCAGCCAGGGAAATCACCGCCGCCGGGTCAATGGTTTTAGTCGAGAGGCCGGTCTGGCGCTCCCAGGCGGTAATGGCTTCAGCCACCTCGGGGGTTTCGGTGGCAAACTCGCGATCGCGCAAGAACTGGTAGATCGCCACAATGCCCTGGCCCGACACCACGCGCTCCACCGACACCCGCGAGATCTGGTGCTTGTCGATCAGGTAGCGCATGAGCTGAAACTCCAGCTCGGAGCGGGGGGCAAAATCGACGTGCCCGCCCTCGGAGGGAAACACCAGGGGCCGCCCGCCGGTCGCCAGGGCAAACCCCTGCCCCAGTCCGGTGCCCGCGCCGATGATCGCCACGGGGGCGTTGCCGTCGGGTTCGCCTTCTTGCAGGGTGTGAATATCCTCGGGGGCGAGGCCAAACACGCCGTAGCCCACGGCCTCGAAGTCGTTGATCAGCTCGACCCGGTGCAGGTCTAGCTCGGCCCGCAGGCGATCGCCCTCCAGCGACCAGGCCAGGTTGGTGAGGCTGGAGGTGTTGTTGACCACGGGGCCTGCGATCGCAAAACAGGCCCGCTCCGGGTCGTAGCCGTGGCCCGCATCGATGGCGGCCTGGTGCAAAAATTCTTTCACCATCGGCACCAGGTCGGGGTAGGCCTGGCTGGAGTAGGTGCGCTCAAACTCAGGTTTAAGCAGGGGCTGGCCTGAGGGCTGGGGGGTGCTGACTTCGACCAGGCGCAGAATGGTTTTGGTGCCGCCAATGTCACCGGCAAGCAAATAAGTCATAACTGGGGCGTTCTAATGGGCTAACAGGGTAGCGGGTAGCTCCTGGTTTAGCTTACCGCTGCGAAAGCCCTCTAGATCGAGGCTGACGTAGGTGAAACCGTAGCCTTGCAGCGCCTTTACCAGAGCTTCAAGGTCGGTAGCGGCGACAAAATCCTTAATATTTTCTGCCGGAATTTCGATCCGGGCGGTGTCGGCCTGCGATCGCACCCTGAGCTGCCGCAGCCCCAAATGCCGCAGATACAGCTCGGCCTGCCCCACCCGCCGCAGTTTCTCTAGAGTAATTTCTTCGCCGTAGGGAAAGCGCGAGCTGAGGCAGGGCTGGGCCGGTTTATCCCACCAGGGCAGGCCCAGCAGCCGCGAAATCTCGCGCACCTCAAATTTCGTAATGCCGACTTCGGCCAGGGGCGACCTGGCCCCCCGCTCCTGGGCCGCCTGAATGCCGGGGCGGTAGTCGCCCAGGTCGTCGGCGTTGACGCCATCGACCACGTAGGGGTAGCCGCGCCCCAGGGCCAGGGGCTTGAGGGTGTCGTGCAGCTCGCTCTTGCAGAAGTAGCAGCGGTTGACCGGGTTGGCGGCGTAGTTGGGGTTCTCTAGCTCGTGGGTGGCGACAATCTCGTGGGCAATGCCGATCGCCGCCGCCTGCACCCGCGCTTCTTCGAGATCGGCGGGCAGTAGCGAGGGAGAGTTGGCGGTGACGGCGAGGGCGCGATCGCCCAGCACGTCGTAGGCCACCTTGGCCACCAGGGTACTGTCGATGCCGCCCGAATAGGCGATCAGCGCCCGATCCATCCCGGCAAACAGGGCTTTGAGCTGGTCTAGTTTTTGGGACACCATAATCGAACGAGAGGGACAGGGAGTAGAGGCAGAGCAAAGCTACCTTCTACCATCCTACTGATAGCCTTCACGCGCTGCCTATCGCCAGCAGAGCTTCAGCCCTATCTACTAATTACGATTGGGCAAACGGCAGTTGGTCCGAGGGCTGGGGTTCAACATCAGCAACTTTGGCTAAAACGGCCTCGTATTTCGTGCGATCGCCCCGATTGGCCCGCTCCTGCAAATAGCCTTCCGTAGTCAACGCCGAAATCTTTTCAGCGATCGCTAAGGTGATGAATTGATCCATCGAAATTCCACCCTGCTCTGCCAGCGTTTGCAAGCTTTTATAAAGTGAGTCAGGTAGCTGGATGTTTAATTGACTCATCACAACGCTCCGATAGACCTTAGAAATTGTGCTGGGGTAACGACACTGATTCCAAACTGCTCGACGCCAGCGAAATTACGTGTGTTGTATGTCACCAGGCTATCACACTGGGCTCTGATCGCTAGTTTCTATTGCCTTTTTTTCTTGCATAAGGCATGTCAAGATTCTTAAGACTCTTGCCACATAGCTATTTTGTATATTGCCCCGCAGAGAAACAATGTAATCGCTTTTGAAACTAAAAAAAGAGAGGCGGCCAGGTTTATTCTGACCACTTCTCTCAATATGAATTCAACCTGCTTTGTTAGGGTTTCAACAATTTATAAATACCAAATCCGACTGCACCAACAACAACAGCGGGTAAGGCAGCCGATGCCGCTACAACTGCTACTCCACCAGCCATACCAGCACCGCCAACTGTTAATGCGCCTCCTCCTAGCCCTGCTAATGCAGAGCTCGTAGCTGCTGCACCATATATACCTGCAGCATTTGCAGCAGCAATAGCCCCTCCGTAAACTGTAGAAGCTGTCACAACTCCTGTAGCTGCGCCTGCTGCACCAGCAGTACCCATTGCAACGACATCTTTACCTTTCATAAACATCAACTCTCCTTATTTTTATTTGACTTAGCTAATAAAATTACTTTTGTTCCCTATTCATATGCTTGTAAGCTTGTAAGCCTCCATAGGTCAATAATGCACCTATCGCAACAACTCCACCTACTGGAACCATCACAGGAGCAGCTACGATAGTGGTGGCTGTTGTTGTAAAGCCTAACCACCCTGCAATGCCTGCGGCAGGTACGGTTGCAGTTACGGCTGTAGGTATAGTGGCAACTGTTATTGAACCTAAGGAAGATCCCGCAACCGTTGTAATCCCAGCAATCAATCCATTATTCATCTCCACAGATTTTGTTCTCCTAAAAAGTTTTCTTGGTTACAGATAATGGGATCGACATAGAAAAAACACGTACTGAAAGGCAAGATTTATCAGTACTACAATAAGCTTGATAGCCTCTTCCTAAGCCAGCCCTGTTCAAAATTATACTCAACCTATTTTTTCTGTTCACAGGGTGTATTTACCGTACAAAACTGCCTCGTAGGCTTCCCCCGCTTTCTCCCAGGTGAAGGTGGTTTCGATTAGCTCACGACCGCGCGCCGAGAGGGTGGCGCGCAGTTCTGGTTGGTCGAATAGCTGGCCGATCGCCCCCACGTACTCCTCCACGCTGTTGGCCCGCAGCGCCCGCTGGGGCTGGTCTACGGCCAGACCTTCGAGGCCGCGATCGCTGGCCACTACCGGCACCCCCGCCGCCATTGCCTCCAGGGTTTTGTTCTTAATGCCAAAGCCAATCCGCATGGGCACTACGCACACCGTCGCTCGGTGCAGGTACTCAGCTACTGAATCTACCCGCCCGGTGACAACCACGCCCGGCAAATTCCCCAGCGCCTGCACCTCTGCCGTGGGTTTGTTGCCCACCAGATAAAGAGTTACATCGGGGTAGCGCTGGCGCAGGGGCGGCAGAATGGCCTGGGCCAGAAATTTGGCGGTGTCTACGTTGGCGATATAGTCCATTGCGCCGACAAAGACCAGGCTGTGGCCGCCGGGGTCGGCAGGGCGGTAGGGGAACTGCACCAGATCGACGCCGTTGGGCACCACGTGAAGGGGAGTTTGGCCTGCGATCGCGGCAAAGAACTGACGGTCTTCTTCGGTGGTGATCACCAGGTCGGTGAATTTTTGGGCGTAGCAGCGTTCGTAGCGGCGCAGCAAGGGCAGGTTGAGGCGATCGCGCAGCGGCTTTTCGGCGGTCCCGGTCTGGAGCTGGTTCACCAGGGTGCCGTAGAGCGAGCTGTGAATGTCGACCACCACCTTCGGCACCCGCTGGCGGTAGCTGGGCCGCACGAAAACTTCATTGACGCTGTGTTCGCAGGTGATGGCGTCGCAGTGGCCGCCCTCGACCCACTCGTCAATCCACTGCTGCATAGCGGGGGCGTGCAGGTAGGTGGTGCTGGGGGGCGTGCCGGTGGCGAGAAAGTGGGCAAAGCGGCTGACCTTGCCAGGCAGGCCGGGCCGCAGGTCGGCGGCAGTGGGGCGGGGAAAGCAGACCAGCTTGGTGACGCAGGTGGCGAGGGTGGCAACCTCGTCGTCGGTGACTTCGGGCGATCGCTGCGTCACCAGCGTTACCTCATGGCTCTGGCTCAGGTGCTTGAGCAGGTAAAACGTGCGAATCTGGGTGCCCCCCAGGGTCGGCGGGTAGGGAAACGTCGTAGAGATGATCAAAATTCGCATCAACTGGGTTCTCCCAATCGAGAAATCATGCGGGCGGCAGCGGGCAACACGGCCTGGGCCTGTCCCTGAGTGCGGGCCTGGGCACACCACAGATCCAGCGGGGTGATCGCTAGCTCCAAAGCAGTGCCGTGTCTGCTCAGGAACTTAACGCTTGCCTGGGGCAATTCTTTTAAGCCCCAGCGCAGCAGGCGATAGCGGATTTCTCTAGCGGTAAGGGGGCGCATCAGTTCAACGCCGTGCAGGTCGTGCAGGTAGCGGTTGGAGCAGCCGTAGCGGTACCACTGGCTGTGCAGGCCCTTCAGGGTATCGCGGTGGCGATGGTAGACCACGGCATCGGCGGCATGAACAAGTTGCCAGGATGTCTCTTGCTGAATGCGCCAGCACAGATCGGCGTCACCGCCCGTAGTCAGGTGGGGACGAAAGAGGCCAACTGTACCCAAAATTTTGGCCCGCACCGCCAGGTTTGCGGTTTGGCCGTAGGGCAAAAAGGAATGATTCAGCGTGTTCTGCTGGGAGAGGGTGCCCTGGCGATCGGCGTAGCGCTCTAGCCAGTTTTGGCTGGGCAGGGCTTTGATTTCGCCTGCGACCAGGCCCACGGAATTATCGGCAAAGGGCTGCACCAGGGCGGGGAGCCAGCCCGGTTCTGGCTGGCAGTCGGCATCGGTAAAGGCCAGGATGTCTGCGGTGGCGGCGGCGATGCCAGCGTTGCGGGCGGCGTAGGAGCTTTGGATGGTGCTGGAGGTGAGGGCGCGGAGGCGGATTCCCTGAGCAGCGGCGGTAGCAGTGGCGGCTTTGAGCAGGTCGGGGGTGCGATCGCGGCTGCCGTTGTCCACCAGCAGGTACTCGACGCGATCGGCGGGGTACTGCTGCCCCAGCAGACGCTCTAACAGCTCGGGCAGATCGGCCTCGCCATTGTAGACGGGCACGATTACCGATACCGTGGGGTAAACTTTCGGCCCGGTGTCGCTGGTTGTTACGGTCGGAACGGCCATGGGCTGCAACCAAAACTGGTTCCAGTATGCCCAGCCTCGAACTGGATCGCTTGCCGCGATGGCGATCGCCAAAGCCGCTATACTGCTGAGCGCAGCCTGTAGTTGACGCTATGCATTCCCTGCTTCGACCTGCTCTCGCCGTTGGTCTGTCCACTGCGATCGGCCTGTTTGGCTGCGCCCCTTTACCCCAGGCAGACGCAGATTCTAGCCCTGAGGTTGCCCCAGAAGCGCCACCGATGCCGCCGGTTTATGAAACGGTGAGTTTGCCTGCCGCTACGGTGCATGTTGTGACGATTCCCGACCCGGTGCGCTATCCGGTGCGAGTGGCAGTGGTGGATGATCTGGCGCGGGTGGATGCGATCGCGGCTCAAGTCTGTGAACCAACAGGATGTGTAGCGGCAGCGATCAACGCCGGTTTTTTTGACCCCAACAATGGCCTCACAACCTCCCACGTTGTGCAGGATGGGGCGCTGGTGGTTGACCCCAGCCAGAACGAGCGGCTGGTGGGCAATCCAGACCTGGCCAGCTACATGGATCGCATTCTCAATCGGTCGGAGTTTCGCCGCTACGACTGTGGCGGTGCCCCCAGCTACGACATCACATTTCATAGCGACCCGGTGCCAGCGGGCTGTGCCCTGGTGGATGCGGTGGGGGCTGGCCCGCAGCTGCTACCGCAGGATACATCGGTGGAGGAGGGTTTTGTAGACCCGGCGGTCAACCGCGATGCCCTGGGTAGTCGGTCGGCGAATGCGCGATCGGCGGTGGGTATTAAGGCCGATGGCAGCGTGGTGCTGGTGATGGCGGCGCAGGTGCCGGGGGTGTCGCCCAGCGGGATGACGATGGCGGAGATGGCGGGGGTGATGGGCGATCGCGGCGTGGTGAAAGCTCTCAATCTCGACGGCGGCAGTTCTTCAACGCTGATTTACCAGGGCACCGTCCACTATGGCCGTCTCAATGCATCGGGGGAATTGGTGCAGCGCCCGGTGAAATCGATCCTGTGGGTTGAAAACCTCCCGTAGGGGCAAACGGTAGTTTGCCTAGCGCAAAGTCGATGGTTGCAAGCGCAAACCCTGGTGCAGCCGAGGTCTGGGCCAAAGCCAGACTTACCGCTGGGGGCGTTTCGATTGCCCCCAGACCCCGTCGACCAAGGCCGTTCCGCCGCCCTGGACCCAACGGAAGGATTGGGCTATGCATTGCTAAGTTGGGCAAAGTCTGTCCGTCTCAACCGTGAGCGATCCCGGAAATAGCAGATAGAGTTCTCTTGCGCCTCCGCTGTACCCCATCCCACTCATCCACCCTCCTACCCACCCACTCACCTACCCAGCCACTCACCCACCCACCTGCCTCTCGGCAAAGGCTCGATTGCGCTGAAGATTCAGCTCTAATTCCACCAGGTCGCTAAGCTGGGCGGTGAGCATTTCGGCCCGTTTGCTGGCGGCGACTTTGCGGTGCAGGGCGGCGCGGGCCAGGTCTTCGCGGCTGTTTTTGAGGGCTTTTTGGGCGACATGGTGCCAGTCGCGAACGTCTTTTTGGGCCGATTGCTGGTCGGCGAGGGTGGTGTTATAGGCGGTGGCGATGTCGCCCAGGGCTTTTTGAAAGTTGGCGCGGGCTTGTTCGGGGGTGGTGACGTGATGGTCGCGATCGGCCAGTCGCCGCAGTTCGGGCAGGTTGAGCTGGTCGGGGCGCAGGCCAAAGTTGAGCAGCTGTCGGCTCTCGCTGCGGCCCGTGGTGCACCAGGTGGCAAAGTGTTCGCAGTTGTTTTGCAGCAGGTCGTACTGGCGCTCGCCCAGGCGGCTGGTGGCCCGCTCGATCACGGTTTCGGGGGTGTAAATGACGGACTGGCGAACGGGGTAGACCGGGTTGCTCCAGGAGAAGGCGGCATAGCTGGTGCGGGCGATTTCGGCGATTTCTCTGGCTTTGCTGTAGTGAATGACGGTGTCGTCGCCACAGTCGATGCCGTGGTGCTGGTAGAGGCCTGGCACCCCAGCCAGGTCGCGCATGACGTAGATTTGATCGCCCTTGGCCATAGCTGCTGCCTCATGTCGTCTTCTTTTATAAATAGCAGCCCTGGCGCTGACCGACGGTGCGGATACACGCCCCAGGCTTTTTGGGTCGGGCGTGGCAGCGCTAGTGGATAGGCACTACAGCCAGAATTGGCGACAAATCCTTAAAATTGCAGGTCTCCCGTGGCCAGATCGAGGGTGAGGCGACCTCCAGCGGTTGGGATAGACACCTGAGCGCCATCGCGCCGCAGTTCTGGATTGCCGCTGAGCCAGAAGCCCCAGGCGGCCTGTTCGACAACCTCGGCCCGAGACTGATTGGTGACGGTCACAATATCGTCGAAGCTGTGCTGGGCTTTGATTTCTCCATCGGCCCCCATCACCACGATCGCGTAGGGGCTGGCGACGTTAATCCATTCGTCGAGCAGGATGACGGTGCCGCTGTCGTTCACCAGGCCCAGGCGGGGGCCGTAGCTGTGGGGCAGAGGGCGCGACCAGACCTGCTGGCAGCGATCGCCCCTGGTCTCAAACAGGCTCGCTGTGGTGCGCCGAGTTCCTTCAGCCTCTTGTTCTAGCGTTAAAACCAGGTGATAGGTGCCCGCTGGCGATGCGTCGTGGCGCAGCAGCGGCGGGTAAGGAATGGCATCTCGGCCCAGCATAGGCAGCGCTTGCGACAGCAGACTGGGCTCAGGTCGGGGTAGATCGGGGGGAAGTGGGGCGATCGCCAGCTGCCCTGACAACATTCCGCCAACCAAGCCGCCCAGCACTACGACCTCCTGGGTTGCCAACCCAGGTACCCCGCCAGCAGCGCCGCCGTTATAAAACTCATCGCCGGGCCGTTGGGAATCGAGCGCGGAGGTGGAGGATCGACAAAGGCCGATTCGGGCTGCAGGGCCAGATGGGTAACCGGAGGCAGAGCGTCAGGGGAGAGTACGGCGTCGGCCAACAGCGGCGTTTCAGAGACCGAAGCGGGGATGCTGTCTGCCGCCAGCCCTGGGTTAGAGCGGGTAAAACCGCTGTCGCGGACAACCTCAATCTGGCGGTTGGTGAGGCGATCGAGATTGGCACCGTCGGGGGTAATGTCGTCGAGGGTGCTGGGCGAATTGCGAAAGCCGCCGTCGGTCATCAGGTTATTTGCGCCACCGGCTCCAAAGCCCTCATGGGTGAGGCCCAGGTTGTGGCCAATTTCGTGGGCGACGGTATCGAGGCGGCCGACACCGTTGTTGAAGGTCAAAATCTCGTCATCAATTACAACGCCGTTCTGGCCAATCCAGCCCAGCCCCAGGGTGTCAAACCCTTCAAAAGGGAAAATGCTCTCCACAAACCACAGGCTGATGGGGCCACCCGTGCGGGTTGAGAAGGGGTTGCGGCCAAAGGCCCCGGCCCCGCCCGCAAAGGACAGTTCCGCAAACTCATCCTGACTGTCGATGGTGAGAAAGCGGCTGGCGTTGAGCCGGTTAGGGGCCAAAAAGCTGACGTCGAGGTTGGCCTGAGCCCAAATTTTACGGGTCGCTTCCTCAAAGGTGGCTAGATCAGCGCAGAACAGGCCAAAGTCGTCACACACCTGAATGGGCTGAATGTTGACAAACCGAGTTGGGCCGCTGCTGCCCTGCCCCTCGCCCGAGCACGAAGCCAGCGCCGCCGAGAGACCGCAAACCAGTAAAAACCGGGGCTGAAGAGGCAGGTTGACCATTGGGTGCAGGGTAAATACTTGAGTTAGGCAGCGCTTTCAGACCACCTTACCCCGAGCAACCGTAGGATCAGGGAGGTCAACCAAAAATTTTCTGTAAAATTCCTTTTTTTTGACGCTGGCCCAGCACCAATTGTTGCAGCATTTGCCCTTGCCACAGGGGCAACGACTCGTTAGCCTGCTGTAGCTGCCCCACCTGGGCCAGGTCTGACGCTGCCTCGGCCCCGCCTCCGGTCAGCCAGCGGGCAATGGGGTGATCCCACCCCTGCAGAAATTCGTCGAGCATCACCCGGTGGCTGTCGTCAATGGGAAAGGGGGTTTCGCTGGTGTCGGCCTGAGTGGTTTCGTGCAGACCTTTGCGAGGCTTGGTCTTGGCCGTTAGGGCTTTGGCGGTCAGCGATCGCCAGGTTTCGCTCAGCAGGGGAGGCAGCATAGCCAAACTCGCTGCCTCAGCCATATCGCTGGCTAGGGTAGCCATATCGCGATCGCCAATTTCGTCGCCGTAGCGGGCAAAGTCGACCAGCAGTGGTTGCAGCAGCTCGCGATCGAGCACCGTACTCAGCCCTGCCACAGCAGCGCCATCGACGGTGGGGCCGCTGGCGGCAGACAGGTGGGCCACGGCCAGGGCCAGATCTTTCTGGCTCTCGGCACTGAGGCAAAACCAGACGCGATCGCTCAGGGTCTGCCGCACCTGCTGCCTGGCCTCGTCTAGCTTTAGCGCTGGAGCCGCCGCCGGAGGTTTATTGACAACCGCAGGCGCGCTAGCGGCGGACGGCGGCGGGGCCTTGGGGGCAGGCGGTTTTGGCTGAACGGGGGGCTGAACCGATGGGCTCTCCACCATCGCGGGCTGAACCGGCAGCGCTTCAACTTGCGCCGCTAAAAAGGCCGCTTTTTCGGCCTGCCCCGAAGGTTTTTGCCCGGTTTCAGGGAGCGGTGGAGCTGGGGTTTGAGCCGCCAGAAGAGCCGCATTCTCAGCCTCTAGCGCGTTCAGTCGCGCGTCTTTTTGGGCCAGCAGGGCTGTCTGTTCGGCCAGCAGAGCTTCGGCCTCAGCTAGCTGCCGGGTCAGTTTTTGCAGCTCTATTGCCGCCGCCCCGGCCCGCACCAGGTTGCCGTAGTGGGGTTCGCTCAGATCGACCGGCTTAGCCGACTCGCCAGGTGGATAGAGCCAGCCCTGGGGGTCGCCCCGCTTGACCACCAGGCGCTGACCCTCGGGGTTGCTGATAGTCAGAATATCGATGCCGACGACGGTAGCGGTGGTAGCGGTGTAGCGGCGGTTGCTGTAGGTAAAGTCGACGTCGATGGTAGGAGCTGCAGTCGCAGACGGGGGTGTGCCCGTCGGCTCAGACAGAGCCGGTTCAGGCAGGGCCGGTTCAGGCGATTCTGCGATGGGGAGATTGGCCTCTTCGTCCGACCAGGCTGGGGCCGCGTCAAAGTCCTGCACTGGCGCTGAGGTAGGGGTGGCGATGGTCGAAGACCGACCCCGAGGGGCCGTCGCTCTGGGCAAGTCTGCCGCCGAGCCAGAGGCATACCCCGGCTCAGCCTCTTCTCGCAGCGGTGCGGGTTGATAGGCGGGCACTGCCCCCCCAACCGAAATCTTCGGGAGCGATGGCCCAGCCAGACGAGCGGGCACCGCAGCTGCCGTAGAGCCTGCCCTGGCCCCGGCTACCGGACTAGCCCCCGCTGCCAGCTGCACCCCCACCAGCTCCAGTTCGACGCTAGTGGTGCCCTGCCACTCGTTTTGCTTCAGCTTGTAGGCGACATCGAGGCGATCGGGCAGGGGGTAATATTCGCCCCAGCGCCAGGCGATCGCCTTGATCGTCGTATTGCCGCCCGCTTCCCCCAGCACCAGCTTGAGGTGGTCGCGGTTGCGGCCCACGGTCTGCTGCTCCAGCACCCGCAGGTTCGGTGTCCAGAATACCGGGTCGGGGTTCTCAATGCCGCAGGGATGCAGGTGATCGATCTGGTCAAACAGGCCCTGGTCGATGTCGCTGAGCTGGGCCTGAGCATCAATTTTGACCAGGGGCTTGAGCAGATCGACCGAGAGCGTCTGGCAGGCGTAGTGGGACAGCCGCGTGGTCACCTGGCGCAGTCGGTTAGCCAAAAACGAGAAGCCCCCCGCCGCCCGGTGGCCGCCAAACTTTTCCATCAGGTCGTGGCAGCTCTGCAGGGCGGCAAACACGTCAAATTCAGGAATGCCCCGCGCCGAACCGCGAATGATTTTGTGGTCGTCGTCTTCATAGGTGCCAATGAAGACGGGCACGCCGTAGCGCTCCACCAGCCGCGAGGCCACAATGCCAATCACGCCGTGGTGCCAGCCGGGATGCACAACTACCAGCACGCGATCGCGCTCCAGATCCACCGTGCCCAGCGCCCGCTGCTGCTCACACCAGGCGATCGCCTCCTGCTCAATACTCTGGCACAGGTCCTGGCGGGTGCCGTTGATCTGCTCACACTGCATGGCCCGCTCCAGCGCCACCCCGACATCGTCGGTGGTCAGCAAGTCGATCACAATCTGCGGTTCGCTGATCCGGCCCACCGCGTTGATGCGCGGCCCCAGGCGAAAGCCAATGTGCTCGGGCTTCAGCGGCTTGCTCTGGTCGGCCAGCCCCGCCACCTGAATCAGCGCCTGAATGCCAAACAACCGCGATCGGGGCAGCAGCCCCAGCCCCCGCCGCACCCAGCGCCGATTTACCCCCGTCAGTGGGGCCAGGTCAGCGATCGTACCCAGGGTAAACAGCTCCAGCAGCGGCCCGGTCAAGTCTTGGGTGCGGCCCAGCGCCTGGGCCAGACACACCGCCAGAATGTAGGCCACCCCCACCCCCGCCACCCCCCGGTAGGGCGAGGTTTCGCTCAGCAGCTTGGGGTTCAAAATCGCGTTGGCTGGCGGAATTTCGGGGGGAACGTCGTGGTGGTCGGTGACAATCACCGCCAGGCCCAACTCTCGCGCTCGCGCGATCGGAGCCACCGCCGCAATGCCGTTATCTACCGTGAGAATGATGCTGACGCCCTCGGCGTAGCAGTCCTCCACAATGCGGGTATTGATGCCGTAGCCCTCGGCCATACGGCTGGGAATGAGGTAGCTAACCTGCGCCCCCAGCGCCCGCAAAGCTCGCAGCAGCAGGGCGGTGCTGGTCATGCCATCGGCATCGTAGTCGCCACAGATGGCGATCGCCTGCTGTGTGCCAATAGCCTCCACCAGCAGCTCCAGACTCGCCGCCAGGTCAGGAAATTCGGCCAGGGGCGACGGCAACTGCTGCCGCTCAGGGTCGAGAAAATCTGCCGCCTGCTCAGAGGTGACAATGCCTCGGTTGATCAGCACCTGAGCCAGCAGCGGCGACAGCCCGGTAGCCTGCGCCAGCGATGCAGCTAATGATGCATTGGCCGTTGCCACCTGCCACCGCTGTAGGGGCAGGCCAGTTGTTGCAGCAGGCGAAATCGCAGAGTCAGTCACAACACAGGGGACACTAGATCATGTGCACTTATCATAGCGGGAGTTCCCGATTTGATTAAACCCGGCTTGGCCCCCCGCAGCCATTCGTAACCCAGCCAGTTTAGAGCACTATGCCAGATCTAGCTGATGGAGCAAAAATCTTTCAAATCAGCAAGTACTCGTTAAAAAGTTAGCTTTAGCGACCTGGTGCGATCGCTGATCAACCTTTTGAAACGGCGGGGAAGAAGCTAATTAGGGAAACTTGCGATAGATATCTTGCCGATGCCGCACTCGGCGAAACTCAACAACCTGGTTTTCTTGATCAATTCGTAAACCCAAACGGTAAGAGCCAAAGCGTACTTTGTAGAAATCATCGTATCCCTTTAGCTTTTCAACTCTGCCAGCACTAGAAGGGTTTTCTTGAACTGCATTGCCGAAGGCAAATCCTTCAATCTGTTGCCTAATTCTTTCTGGGATTTTCGCCAGCTCTTTGTAAAACGTTTTCGTATACCTAACTTGCCAATCCATTAGCCTTCCTTGGCCAAAACTGATTGATAAAAGGCTTTACCAGCTTCTTCGTCCAACCAGTCATCATCGTCAACCTCTTCCATAAGTTGACCTAGGGCTTGATCTTCTAGCCAGTCCATTAGAACCTCAGGTTGAGTGTTCAACAACTGCGCTAACGTAAAAATTGATACCTTAGGCTCTTCAGAAAAGAAAAGAACACCGGGAATATTTTTAGCTTTCAAGAACCTTAAAAATAGGTCTGGTTGAATGCCCAGTATCGAAGCCGATGTTGAAAGATCAAGCGTTAGTGATGTGGTCATTGCGTTTAAGCTAGATGAACACAGGAGAGTTATCAACTAGGAAGAAGATTACTCAATATTTATAGTCATGGGCGGAGCGAGACTCGAACTCGCACAACCGAAGTCGCCACATTTTGAGTGTGGTGCGTCTACCAATTCCGCCATCCGCCCTTGGATGGACTCTCATTATACTCGACTGCCGGGCGTTTAACCAGCTGGTAGTAATCATTCGTGCTGGCCCAGCGATCGATCTCCCTGGCCCGCAGTACAGGCACCGGGTGAGTCAGATCTTGGGTGCGAATTTGCCGCAGGGCGTCGCCCAGGGCATCGGCACTGAGGCTGTCGTAGGCGCGGGCCTGATCGATAAAGGCGTCAACGTTAAGCTGGTCGATGAGCGAGGGCGAGCCGCCGCAGAGCTTCATCAGCAGTGAGGCCACAACGCGGGGGTCTTGGGCGACGAGGAGAGCGGCGCGATCGCAGGTAAACTCGGCACAGCGCACCCACTCCATCAGCCGACTTTGCAGACTTTGGGCCAGCACCCCGCCCAGGGGCAGACTGCCCGCCGCCAGAGTCAACAGGTTGGCCAGGGTGAGGTAAACACTGTGCTCACACTTGAGGTGGCCCAGCTCGTGGGCGATCACCGCCTGGGTTTCTGCTGGCGTCAGCAATTCCAGCAGGGCCGTGTGGATGACGATGAAGGGCTGTTCGCCGCGCATGGCAAAGGTGTAGGCATTGGGCACCGGGTTTTGGCGCACGTAGAGCTGGGGCACCTCCAGGTCAAGAATCTGGCAGGCTTCGACCAGCGAAGTGTGAAGATCGGGCAGCTGGCGATCGCTCACCTGCACACTAGAGGCCAGATGGTCGAGGTGAAACATCCGCTCCGCCAGCGGGGCCAGGGCCATCCGCACCATTACATCGAGCCCCGGCAGCTGCTTCAGGGCGCGGGTGGCTTCAAGATCGAGGGGATGGCGAAACTGGTCGGCGCGCAGCCCAACCAGAAGAGTTTTGCCGGTCATATATTCAGGGAGCTATGCAGTGCCTTCCATCGTAGCTTGGGAAAATAAATCTCATCCAAGTCCAGAAGTAGAGTTCTGTCGGCGGAAAAACTACAGATCTCGAGCTGGACTTGTTATGGGGCTTGGGCGACGGGCCAGTTTCCCTTCACCTCAAAAGTTCGCTACTATACCTCTCTAGCATCTATAGCTGACGCTACTAGCCGCTTATTAACTGCGCTCCAAATACCTGTTTAAGGAAACGCCGTGACGATTCAGGAATTTAGTCTGCTGCTAGCGGCGGTGCTGGCCAGCGCCTGTGGTCAGCTGTTCCTCAAGCTGGGAGCGATGCAGCTCGGCCAGGTTACCAGCGCCAATGCCCTTGGCCACATCTTGAGCATTGCCACCACCCCTGCGCTAGTCGCTGGGTTAATGGCCTACGGAGTCGGCGCGGTGCTCTATATTCTGCTGCTCACGCGGGTTGAACTCAGCGTTGCGGCCCCGGCGGCTTCAATGATCTACCTGGCCTCGGTTTTGATTGGCGTGCTGGTCTTTAAGGAAGATTTGTCGCTCGGTCGCCTGGTCGGGCTGGGGCTGATTATGGGTGGTGTGGTGCTGGTGGCTTCTCGGTAGCGGTAGGTGCAGCAAAGACAACGCCTCTTGATGTCCTATCAGGCAAAGCCGACAATGGGGCCAGGCGATCGCTAGGCTCAAAACAACGGCGTTGCTTGCCCCCATCCCATGCCCATCTCATGATTGTGACCGTCGCCAGCTTTAAAGGAGGCGTGGGCAAAACCACTACCGCCATTCACCTGGCGGCTTTTTTGCAGGGCTACGCCGAAACCTTGCTGATCGACGCCGACCCCAACCAGTCGGCCCTGGCCTGGGCCAGTCGGGGCGAGCTACCCTTTGTGGTGGTCGACCAGTGGCAGGCTGGGGCCATTGCTACCCCCCACGGCCATGTGGTCATCGATACGCCAGCGCGGCCCATTGCCGAAGACCTGGCCCTGCTGGCGACTTCTTGCGATCTGCTGATCTTGCCGACGACTCCCGATATTCTCGCCCTCGATGCCCTGGCGATGATGGTACAGCACCTGGCCGGGCTACCCATCGCCCCCTACCGCATTCTGCTGACCATGATTCCGCCTTACCCCAGCCGGGCCGGAGCTGAGGTTAGAGACATGCTGCTCACGACTGGGCTACCGCTGTTTGAGGGCGGTATTCGCCGCTACGCCGCCTTTCAAAAAGCCGCTCTGGCCGGTACAGCCGTCTATGACGTGAAAGACCCCAAGGCTGAACTGGGTTGGCATGATTATGTCGCCGTTGGTCAAGAGGTCTTGGCGCTAGCGCTTGACGTGGAAAGTCAGGGCAACGAGGAAGAGATCGATTCCTGAGCGGAGTCGAAGGAATGGGCTTATGAAATAGACACTCTGCCTAGGCTAAATGGACAGCCGAGACGGCTACCTCACATAACCACAAACCTTTCCTCCTCACCTTCCTCGCCTCTCTCACACACCTCACCCCCCACGCCAACCCACCCGATTTCCTTCGGTTCTCACCACCTTTGCAGGATTAGAGCCTCTTTAACAGTTCGTTACAATAAGGTCATTGGATAGGAGATGCGTTTCACAGCCAGTCTTTCTGTCCGCAGGTTTAATTACGAGGTGCCCTATGAACGGCAACTTACGGGTAGGGAATCTGTTTGGTATTCCCTTTTATGTGAATGTGTCCTGGTTTTTGGTGCTGGCCCTGGTGACATGGCAGTACGGCAGCGGTTTGGCGGCGGCGTTTCCCACCCTGGGTGGGTCGCTGCCCTGGGTGCTGGGGTTGGCGGCGGCGCTGATGCTGTTTGCCTCGGTGCTGGCCCACGAGCTGGGGCACAGCGTGGCGGCGATGCAGCAGGGCATTGGCGTCAACTCGATTACGCTGTTTTTGTTTGGCGGTTTGGCGGCGCTAGAGAAAGAGTCTGAAACGCCGAAAGGGGCATTTCAGGTGGCGATCGCAGGCCCTCTGGTCAGTTTTGCGCTCTTTGCGCTGTTCTCTGTGGCCGGGCTGGTCTTGCCCCTCTCTGGTCCGCTGGCCGGAATCGTCACGCTGCTGGCCTACATCAACCTGGCTCTGGGTGCCTTTAACCTCATCCCTGGTCTGCCGCTGGATGGCGGCAACGTGCTGAAATCGATTGTGTGGAAGATTACCGGGCAGCCCCACAAGGGCTTGGTGTTTGCCAGCCGCGTGGGTCAACTGCTGGGCTGGACTGCGATCGCCCTCGGGATTGGCTCTGTCTTGGGCATCAGCCCTGTGGGCAGCGTTTGGACCCTGCTAATTGGTCTATTTCTGCTGCAAAATGCCAACCGCACCGCTCAGTTTGGCACCGTGCAGGGCCGTCTGGCTGGCCTGACCGCAAAAGACGCTGTGGCGCAAGATAGCCCGGTGGTAGAGGCCCATACGTCTCTGCGTGAGTTTGCCGACAATGCTCTGCTGGCCGCCCCCTCGGCCTGGCGCAAGTTCTTGGTGGCCGACGAAACGGGGCTGCTGGTGGGTACAGTGCTTGTCGATGCCCTCAAGCAGGTGCCCCGCGAGCAGTGGGAAGACACCACCGTGGCCGCCATTATGGAATCTGCCGGTGACATTGTGACCGTGGGTGCCGAGCAGCCGTTGATGGAGGTCATCAAGACGCTAGAAACCCGCAAGATTCAGGCGCTGGCGGTGATTGGTAACGACGGCTCGCTGGCCGGTTTGCTGGAGAAGGCTTCGATTCAGGCGCTGCTGCAATCGCCTCAGGCGGCTTAACCCCTGCTTAAAGCCCGTTAGCAAGCGCCTCAGCTCAAACGCAGATCAGCTTCGTCTGGTCTGCGTTTTTTGCGGTCGGTTGACATCGTAAGCGCAATAGCGATCGCTATATTTCAAACACCGCTATCGTCTGGCTGAACGCTCGTGCCGGTTGCTAACGTCACCCGATCGACTAGCTGCTGAATGCGATCGTAGTGGGCACCTTTCCAGTAGATTTGGCCACAGCTCTGGCAGCGCGAAAACGCGTCGTAGTGCAGGCGAGTCAGGGGCGGAATGCGATCGCAAATTTCGGCTTTATCCACAGCAGTTAACCGCCCGTTGCAGCGGGGGCACCGCTCTAGGGGCGCAACGGCATTGTGCAGATGAAAGCGATCTAACACCTCTTTAGCCTGCTGCTCTGGCACGTGGGAACGAACAATATACCCATGAGTCACCAGGCTGCGCTTGAGCAGCCCCCGGTCTTGGGTCAGCAAAATTCGCTGCTGCTGGCTAGAGATTTGGGCCAGTTCGGCATCGCCGTAGTCGCGGCGATAAAGGGCGTCAAACCCGAGCAGTCGCAGGTAGGTGGCAAGCTTGCCCAGGTGCACATCCAGCACAAATTTGATCTGGGGCAGGGGGGCAGGGCGCACCAGCGAGGTGCCCCCAACCTCAAGCGATTTGAAGTGAGGATAAACGCTGACGCGATCGCCGTTTTGAGTCAAGTAGTCAAACCCTACTGATTTGCCGTTGACAAGAATTAAATCGACTTCGGGATGCGGCACTCCCAAAGATTCGATCGCATCTTTAATCGAGGCCGGTTCATTCAGCCAGTGAATGAACTCTGTCTGTTTGCGCTCTGGCGCTAAAAAATCATTTAACTCGGCATAGAACCGAAACACCAGCCGCTGCATCGAGATCACTGGTTTACTGCACTGCAGTCATCGTAACCACCCCCGCAGGGATCGCGTCTTAGCCGTACAGAAGTGACTGGATTCAAGCATTTCATGCTCAGGTCATTAGTGCTTTCCCTGTCTCCAGGCTAGCCCTGTTTCTGGCTCACGACAGAGGGAATGGGGCAAATATTAAGTTAAGTTACACACAGCCAGTCAAGGCACAGAGCGCCAAATCTGTGTTCTGCTGCCCATTGCTAGCTCAACTGTAGAACAGGATTTTTTATGACCAATTACACAGCCGCAGTCAACAACTCTGACCAAGCCATATCCATTTTTCAACGCTTAGACGTAGACGAGCAGCTAGCGCTGTTGTGGTTCGTCTATGAGCAGATGGGCAACTCAATTACCCCTGCTGCACCTGGCTCAGCCTCCCCAGAAATCGCGACAGGCCTCTACAACCAGGTTAAGGAGCAAGAGCAGCAGCAGCAGCTCGACACCATGCGTGCGATCGCCCGCAAAGACCACGCCAACCAAATTAGCCGCGAGTACGGCTCTCTGGCTGCTAATACCAAACTAGCCTTCTGGTACTTCCTGGCCCAGGGTATGACCAGCGGCGAGATCATCCCCATGCCCGACGACTACAAACTCACCAGCCAGGGCCAGGATCTGCTGGCCGCCCTCGAAACCATGGGCTTTGAAGAGCAAATCAATATTCTGCGCAGTGCCGCCGAAGGCATGGGCAGCGAACCCGCCAGCGGCGCTAACGTGTAGGTCAAAATCCCCCTGCATAGCTTCACTCAGACATTCAAAGGATTGTCCCGACCGGGGCAGTCCTTTTTTTGCGTTGCTGAATTGGGGATGGTCGGGTGGGAGGTGGGCAGTGCCTACCCTGGGGTGTTCGGGAGTGGGCTCGTTGCCAGTCATTCCCTGCCCCCTTACTCTGCCGTACCGAGCTGAAGCGCGTAGAGATTGGCGTAAACTCCCCCCTTCGCCATCAGCTCGGCGTGGGTGCCCCGCTCCACAATCTCGCCCTGCTGAATTACCAGCACCTGGTCGGCCTGGGTGACGGTGCTGAGGCGGTGGGCAATGACAAAGCTGGTGCGGTTTTGCAAGAGGGTTGCGATCGCATCCTGCACCAGCCCCTCCGTGCGCGTATCGATGCTGCTGGTGGCCTCATCGAGCACCAGAATGCGGGGGTCAATCAGCACCGCGCGGGCAATGCTCACCAGCTGGCGCTGGCCCTGGCTCAGGGGTGCGCCCCGCTCGCCCAGCCGGGTGCTGTAGCCCTGGGGCAGGGAGGTAATAAAGTCGTGGGCATTAGCGGTCTGAGCCGCCGCCTCAATATCGGCATGACTGGCGTGGGGCGCACCAAAGGCAATATTTTCGGCCACGGTGCCGCCAAACAGCAGGTTGTCCTGCAGCACAATGCCAATCTGGCGGCGCAGGCTCGCCTGCGTTACCCGACGCACGTCAATGCCGTCGATCTTCACCGCCCCCTCCGACACATCGTAAAACCGCATAATCAGGTTGATAATCGTGCTTTTGCCCGCCCCGGTTGGCCCCACCAGCGCGATCATCTGCCCCGGCTGGGCGCAGAGACTGACCTCCTTCAGCACCCGCTGGTTGGGGGTATAGCCAAACCCCACCGACTCAAACCGCACCTCACCGGCGATCGGGGGCATCTCGGTGGCGTTGGGGGCGTCTTGCAGGGTAGCGGGCTCGTCCAGCAGCAGAAAAATGCGATCGAGCCCCGCCAGCGCCGACTGAGCCTGGGTGTAGAACTGGCTGAGAATCTGAATCGGGCGAAAGAACTGCTGCACGTAGAGCAAAAACGCCGTCACCGTGCCCACCGTCATTGCCCCAGTCACCGCCAGGTAGCCGCCGTAGGCCATCACCCCCGCTGTGGCCAGGGTATTGAGAAAGTCGATGGAGGGCAAAAACGCCGCCGTCACCGCCACCGCCTGCACGTTGGCCCGGCGGTTGGCGGCGTTGAGGCTGTCAAATTCTTCAATGTTGAGCTGGGTGCGGTTAAAGGCCTGGGCCTCTTTTACGCTGCCAATGTCTTCTTCCAGCTTGGCCGACAGGTCGCCGATGGTCTGCCGGGTGACGCGAAACCGCCCCCTGGCCCAGCGGGAGAAAAACCCGGTGGTAAAAATCATCAGCGGCACCACCAGATTGCTCAGCAGCCCCAGCTGCACGTTGATCGCCAGCATGGCGATGATGATGCCCACTAGGCTGAAGGTCTGGCCCAGCACCTGGGGAATCGTCAGGCCAAAGGCCTGGTTCACGGTATTGACATCGTTGAGCAGGCGGCTCATCAGGTCGCCCGCTTCGCTGCGATCGAAAAAACTGACGGGAAGACTCTGAATTTTGTCGAAAATATCCTGCCGCAGCTGCCCCAGCAGCTTTTGCACAATGCCGCCCATGCGCCAGATCTGACCCCGAATCGCCCAGACGCCAACGATGTAAATGACCGTTAGCAACCCCAGCATCCACAGCAGCCCTGGTAGGTTGCCCGCCAAAATCAGGTTGTCGATCGCCCAGCCAATCAGCAGCGGCCCGATCGCCTGAGTCGTAGCCCCGATTGCCACCAGCAGCAGGGCCAGGGGTAACTCCTGGCGGTAGGGCGTAAAGTACCGCAAAAACCGCCCCATCGTCGAAAGCCTGGGCTTGGGTTCTGTTGAGGCATGGGCGGGTGCAGCGAGGCTCATCGGTAGTCGTTCCTTAACGCTTTAGCCGACAAAAGTTAGTCGGATTTCCACTCGGCTTCTGGGATGTCAGCACTGGTCATAATGCTGCGTAACGGGCAGTCAATTGACGTCACCGCCCCATCAAACAAGGATCTCCCGCAACACCGAACCCAGCTCTAAATTAAGGGGTTCTGCCTCAAGATACAGCTCAATCGCCTCTCGAATGTTGTCTAAAGCTTCTTGCTCGGTTTCACCCGCAGAAACGCAGCCCGGCAATTCCGGGCACCAAATCGCCCAATCTCCGGTTTCTGTATCAGGCTCAAGCACCACACGCCATTTCATTGCTTTTCCTCGCCCATAGTCAAAAGCTGGCATCATGCTAGCATTCAAGCCGTTGTGGTCATGGCAGCGCTGTTTGATCCTGGCGATCGCTTTACCAGCAAGCTCTCGCCATCCTCGAACCCAAGTTAGGGGCCAAGCACCCCTAGACGATGGCCACCTATTAGCCGGACGATATGCCCTCACCAAGAGCCATGATCACAGAGCAGCAAATTCACAGACTTTGTCAGTCGATCGCCCATCAATTTAGGCCAGAGAAAATCATCTTGTTTGGCTCCTATGCCTATGGCAGTCCTAGAGCAGACTCAGACGTTGACCTGTTGATTGTCATGCCCCATAAGATTCGCAATGCTGAGATGGCAATGGCCATATGGCGGGCGATTCAGCCAAATTTTCCGGTTGATTTAATTGTCCGCTCACCCAGTGAATTGGTTTGGCGTTATCAGGAGTATGATCCGCTTATTCGTACCGCTGTAGATCAGGGAACTGTTCTCTATGAGCAAAGTCATCCAGGAGTGGATTCGTAAAGCGGATAGCGATTGGAGAACCGCTAACCTGATTTGGGAATCTCCAGAGCCGAACTATGACGCGGTCTGCTTTCACACGCAGCAGTGTGTAGAGAAGCTGATGAAAGCACTCTTAATCTTACGCGAAAAAGTTCCCCCTTATACCCATAATCTGGTCAGTTTAAATGAGTCTTTAAAGGAGGTCTATGCAGAGTGGATAGCTGAGCCTGAGGATTTACAAATGCTGACTTTGGGAGCCACAGCCTACCGTTATCCTGGTGATGATGCAACTGCCCAAGATGCAGAAAACTGTCTGAGAATTGCGGATCAGCTACGCGCCCGCGCACTAACCCTGCTCAGTTAAATATGCGCTTTCTCCACAATCGCTGAGGACTTTACCTGCGATTCTAAAATTACGCCGTAGAGGGGGCTGGTGGCCATCAGGTGTTCGTGGGTGCCCTGGGCGACCAGGCGACCTTTATCCATCAGCAAAATGCGATCGGCGCTGCGCACGGTGCTGATCCGCTGGGCCACCACAAAGGCGGTGCAGGTGCGGCGGCGCATCAGATCGTCGAGGGCGGCCTGGATCTGGGCGGCGGTTTGGGCATCGACGGCGCTGGTGCTGTCGTCGAGAATCAGAATGTTGTAGTCGGTCAGCAGGGTGCGGGCGATCGCAACTCGCTGCTTTTGCCCCCCCGACAGCCCCACCCCGCGCTCGCCGACGATGGTGTCGTAGCCGTCGGGCAGGCTTTCCACAAAGTGATGAATTTGGGCGGCTTTGGCGGCGGCAATCACCTCATCCAGGCTGGCCTCGGGCCTGGCGTAGGTAATGTTGGAGAAAATGGTGCCCGAGAACAGGGTGGTCTCCTGAAAGACGGTGCTGATGCGCGATCGCAGGCTTTCGAGCGTAAAGTCGCGCACGTCGCGGCCATCGATGCGCACGGCCCCGGCGGTGACATCGTAAAAGCGGGGAATCAGGTTGGTGACGGTACTCTTGCCCGAGCCGGTCATGCCCAGGATGGCGATCAGCTCGTTGGGCTTGGTTTCAAAGGAAATTTCGCACAGGGCCGGGCGGGTGGCACCGGGGTAGCGAAACGATACATTTTCAAAGGTGACTCTGCCGCCGCAGGCCGTAAAGGGGACCGCGTGGGGGCGATCGCGAATATCGATGGCCGCGTCAATCACCTCGTAGACTCGCTCAGCCGAGGAGGCCGCCTGGGCGATCGCCGGAGCGGCAAAGCCAATCAGCAAAATTGGCTGCACAATCAGCAGCAGGTAGGCGTTAAACGCCACCAGTTCGCCCACCGAAAAGCGATCGCTAATTACCGCCGCGCCGCCATAGCCCACCACCGCCACCACCACCAGGTTGCTGGCCAAAAAGATAAAAGGGAAGGTATTGCGAATCGCCAAAATGGTCTTCATGTTGGCGGCGATCAGGCCGTTGTTGAGCTGGGTGTAGCGATCGCGCTCGACCCCCTCTCGCACAAAGGCCTTGACCACCCGCACCCCCAGCAGGTTTTCCTGCAAGACTGCATTCAGGTCGCTGAGCTGCTCCTGCACCTGGCGAAACAGCTCGTTGTTGCGGTTAAAGAATCGCGCCATCAGCCATCCCGCCAGGGGCACCACCGTCAGGCTAATCAGCGCCAGCCGCCAGTTCATAGCCAGGAGAATAGTGGCGATCGCCACCAGCGTTGCCGCGCCGCTAATCACCTGCACCAGGCTGGTGCTGAGAAAGGTGCGAATTTGCTCAATGTCGCTGGTGACGCGGGTGAGCAGCTGCGACGTCTGGGCCTGGTCGTGGTAGCTAAAGCTGAGGACTTGAATTTTGCTAAAAATGCGGTTGCGCAGATCGTAGACCACGCTCTGCGACATCGCCTCGGCGCAAAAGCTCTGGCCAAAGTTAAACAGCCCCCGAGCCAGGGCCGCCACCACCAGGGCCGCACCACTCTGGAGCACCACCGTCAGGTTATTTTCGGCAATGCCCTGGTCGATGGCCCAGCGAAACAGCTGTGGCGTCACCGCATAGGCCGCCACCAGCAGCAGCGCACTCACCAGAGCCCCCAGCGTTAACCAGGGATAGCGCCTGAGGCTGCCCAACACTCGCTGTAGCTGCTCTAGAGAAGATCGATCCTGAGACTGAGACTGCACCAATCGCCTGCTCCTACAGCGCCTGC
The DNA here is from genome assembly GCF_050565655.1 of Nodosilinea sp. AN01ver1. Lineage (NCBI taxonomy): Bacteria > Bacillati > Cyanobacteriota > Cyanophyceae > Nodosilineales > Nodosilineaceae > Nodosilinea > Nodosilinea sp. AN01ver1. Next base: position 52,406 of record NZ_JBNXVS010000044.1, read on the forward strand.
CTCATTCTAGACGGTGTGCTTCAATCACTTGAACCAGGTCTGGCGCAGGGCGGCGGTGTCCCAACTTGCTCGCTTCGCCGCCGCATCGCAGGTGCTGTGCAGAAAGCTCAGCAGCGCCTGGTCGGGGTCATCGGCCTAGCGCACGGCGTCGTAGGGTTTGGTGTTGATTGTAACGGCCAGGCCCAGATCGGCGAGGGCGTTCATAACCGCCCGGTAGAAGTCGGCCACCGATCGCGGCTGTAGAGCGATGGTGCGCACACGGCTCTCGCTGGTGGCAATGCGCAATTGGTGGTCAAAAAAGTCGAAGTCGATTTGCAAAGATCTGATCGTCGTGGGGGATGGGGCCGGTGGTCAGCCCGCGCACGGTCAGGTAGAGCGGCACATGCCAGGAGTGATTGATCCAGGGTGTTTGCACCAGGCGAATTTTGCCAACGATTTGTGTCCACAGATGCAGCGCTGGTTGACTGACAAAACTAATCAGCGCCATAGCAGTACGTGTGTATTTTGAACTCGATTCGATAGGTGCGCTGCTCATGCTGTTTCCGAGACGCCATAGCGGGTTCAGGATCGCGGTTATGAGTGA
>NZ_JBNXVS010000045.1:0-51831 GCF_050565655.1 Nodosilinea sp. AN01ver1
GGTGGCGCTCGTCTGCGCTCAAGCGAACAACGTACTTCTTCTGCATGACAGTCGGGCTAACTTCATGCAGAACAGGGTACCTCAGACTTTCATCTAACCCTAATTCTTAGTCTTGACGCTGCACTAGGTTAAAGCCAAATCTGCTGCCGGGGCCATTTCGCTGGCCCCAGACCCCCATCGACAAGGACGTTCCGTCGTCCTTGACCTCACGGAAAGAACTGGCCAATCACCGGTTTAAACCTTCGTTCTGCAAAAGAACCTGTGGGCAACACTCATCCCCTCATCTTCCTCATTCCCTCGCCTTCCTCATCCCCTCATCTGCCTCACTCCCTTACCTTCTTCATCCACCCATCCACTCCCTACTCCCACCTCACCTCTGCGGGCTTCGTCTGCACCAGCAGTTTGCCTCGTGAGAAAACATGGGTGACAGTGGCGCGGCGACAGATGGCGTCGTAGGGGCTATCTGCGTCGAGGACGATGAGGTTGGCGGGCTTGCCGACCTCAAGGCCGTAGGAGTCCTGTAGGGCGAGGGTTTTAGCGCCATTGGCGGTGACCATGGCGTAGCAGGCGGCGATTTCGTCCTGTCCGGTCATTTGGCAGACGTGGATGGCCATGGCGGCGACATCGAGCATGTTGCCGGTGCCCAGGTTGTACCAGGGGTCTTGAATGCAGTCGTGGCCGAGGCTGACGTTGAGGCCCTGCTGCCAGAGTTCTTTGACGCGGGTGACACCGCGCCGTTTGGGGTAAGTATCGGTGCGGCCCTGGAGGGTGATGTTGATCAGCGGGTTGGCGATGAAGTTAATGTTGGACCTGGACAGCAGGCCCATAAGCTTGAAGGCGTAGGCGTTGTTGTAGCTGGCAAAGGCGGTGGTGTGGCTGGCGGTAACCCGTGCACCTAGGCCCGATCGCACGGCACAGGCGGCGACCACTTCTAAAAAGCGCGACTGGTCGTCGTCAATTTCGTCACAGTGGATGTCGATTAAGCGATCGTACTGCTGAGCCAGTTCAAAAATACGGTGCACCGACTGCACCCCGTCTTCGCGGGTCATTTCATAGTGGGGAATGCCGCCAACGGCATCGGCTCCCAACCTCAGGGCTTCCTCCATGAGTTCAAGATTTTGGGGGCTGCCGTAGAGGCCATCCTGGGGAAAGGCCACCACCTGTACCGTAATCCAGTCTTTGACGGTGTCGCGGACGTCGAGCAGGGCTTTGAGCGCTACCAGGTTTGTTTCGCTGACATCGGCGTGGGTGCGCACAAACAGCACCCCCTGCTGAGCCTGGAGTTTGAGGGTGGCGATCGCCCGCTCCTTCACATCTTCTAGGGTGAGCGACTGCTTGCGATCGCGCCAGATCTCAATGCCCTCAAACAGGGTGCCGCTCTGGTTCCAGCGGGGTTGACCCGCCGTAAGCGCTGAATCAAGGTGAATGTGCGACTCTACAAAGGGTGGGCTCACCAGCTGGCCGCCCACGCTAATTTCCTGGGTTGCCTCAGCTTCAAGGCGAGGCTCTATCGCCTCAATAACCCCTTGCTTTAGACCAATATCGACTAGTTCACCGCCGGGTAGTCGGCATTCTCGCAGAATAAAATCCATACTTGAGCTGTCCTGGGGCAAACCGTACTGTATCGTAGTGCTGGCTTCGACTATACCAAGTCGTCCAGGGCGGCGGGCAGCCGTTAAAGCGGCGGGCAGGTTAAATAGAAGATACAAAAAAACGTCCCCGACATTGCCCTAGCGGCCAGTCGGGGACGTTTAAGATTAGGACGTTTAGCTGAGGAATTGGGCTAAGCAAACGGGGTACGGAAAGCGCCAGGGACTGGCCGACCCCTGGCCGGCTACTAGCAGGCTGAGGCGGCGAACAACCCTGGGGCATAGGCTTCAATGACTTTGCCAGTGCGCGAGCAGGTAATCATGAGATAGTCGCAGGCTGCACACTGAGTGCGCACCAACTGGTCGGGGTCAATATGATGCCTTTCGGCCAGTTGCCCACAATTGGGACAATGAACTTGTTGAGAATGACCAATCATTTTGTGACTCCGGCAGCTTTTTAATGAATAAATCAGAAATGTTATCTGTGGACTGTTTTAGCCAAAAAGATTCTCGCAATGGCTGATCTGAACGCGAGAACTGTTGATAAAGTTGCAGATTAAATTACTGCGTTCCCTATAGGTTTTATTATTACGCCGTTTTATAGGCGGTGCAACCTTATTTTATAAATGCTTAACCTTGGGATCATGTGAGGGTGGGCGATCCCCGTCTTTGGATAGAGCGATCGCAGCCTGATTGGGAGGGCGTTTGCTTCTCCAGATAGAACAGCGATCGCGCCAGGTTTTGCTCAATAAAACTCAAATGAGCTGGATCCTAGTTAACAGATTTTATCGCTGACGGAGTGTGCTGATAGACAGGGTATGACTAAAAAAATGGCAACGGCGATGGCGGTTTTGAGGCTATTTTATTGGTGACTAGGCATCAGGAACCGAGGCCGGGGATCAATCAAAAAGCCCTTGTTTGCAAGCTCAGTAGCAGGTTGGTTACAAGGCTTAAAACAGAGGTTTGACACTATGGATTGAGCGTAGAAGCCCAAATAAGGCTTTTTTGAGCTTTTCTGATCCTTTATTCTTTGTAAAACTTTCTGGAGGCCGTCCTGCAAAGTCTCGACTACATTTCCCCTCGTCAGGTTTCTGCTCGCCATGCGCTATCGAATTCATCACCTTACTCAGTACCGCTATCAGCGGCCGGTCACCCTGCGCTGTCACAGTCTCCGCCTGCGTCCCCGCAGCGATGGTGCCCAGCAGCTCCTCAGCTTTGGTCTGGAGGTAACCCCTGACCCCAGTCAGCAGACAACGATTGCCGATCTGGAGGGCAACGCTACGCTAAGCCTTTGGTTTGAGCCCACGCCGACTGACCAGTTTACTCTGGCCACCACCGCCGAGGTTGAAACCTATCGCTCAAATCCATTCGACTATCTGGCCGAATCCTGGGCCACTACCCTACCCGTAGACTACCCAACTACCCTGCGCACGGCCCTGCTGCCCTACCTGAGCCAGGTTCACGCCCCGATCGCGGCAGGTGTGGTCGATTTGGCCCAGGCGATCGCCCATCGCACCGACGACAACGTGGGGCTGTTCTTGACGGCTCTGGCCTCGCACATTTATGAAACCTGCGACTACACCACCCGAGCCACGGGGCATCCCTGGCCCGGCGGGGTCACCTGGGCCAAAAAGTTGGGCAGCTGTCGCGACTTTGCGGTGCTGTTTATGGAGGCCTGCCGAGCGGTAGGGTTGGCGGCCCGCTTTGTCAGCGGTTACGAGGAGGGCGATCCTGCCATCGCTGAGCGCGATCTGCACGCCTGGGCTGAGGTGTACGTGCCCGGCGGCGGCTGGCGCGGCTTTGACCCAACCCACGGGCTAGCGGTCAGCGATCGCCACATTGCTCTGGTGGCCAGCCCGTTTCCAACCCAAACCCTGCCGGTGCAGGGCAGCACCCAGGAGGGTAATCGAGTTAGCTCTAGCCTAGAAACCAAAATCAGCGTCGAAAGGCTAGCCCAGTAATCCCTCTTTCGCCCACCCATCTACCCACCCACCCATCCACCCACCTCCCTCCCTTTCTACCGCCCCAGCGTCTGACGAGCCTGCTCGCGCAGCTCTTTAGCAGGGCCGTAGTTGGGGTCAATCTGTAGAGCCTTTTCGGCGGCAATAATCGCCTGGTCGTAGCGCTTTAAAGTCCAGGTGGCTTGGCCGCGCACGGTCCAGGCCTCTGCCGACTCGCGGTTGCGGGCGATCGCCTGGTCAACGGCGGCAATAGCCTCCGCCGAGCGACCCAGCTTTTGCAGCACCCGGCCCCGATCTAGCCAGGCCTCAAACATGGCGGGCATCAGGTTATTGGTGCTCTCGTACAGTGCCAGGGCTGCCAGCAGTCGGCCTCGCTGCTCTTCAGCATTGCCCTTGCTGCGCACCGCTTCGGGGTAGTAGGTGCTGTAGGCCAGGGCATCGTCGCAGGCGGTAATAGCTTCAATGGGGCGCTTGAGGGCAATCAGCGTTCTGCATCGCCCCAGGTGGGCGGCGGCGTAGTCTGACTGGCTTTTTACGGCTTCGTCATAGGTGGCGAGGGCGTCGGGGTAGCGGCCCTGGTGCCGCAGGCGATCGCCCTGGCGAGTCAAAAAGGCAGCCTTTTCTTCCGGGGGCAGCAGTATGCCCAAATCGGTAGTCAGCACTGGCACTGCTGACGCTTGAAAGGGAATCGCCGGCTCAGCTCCATTTAGCTCAAGGGCAATGGTCAGGCCACTGCGCCAGAATACCAGGCCAGTGCCTACTATTCCCAGTAGACTGCCTAGAACCAGCGATCGGCGGCGGGGGAAGGGCTGAAAGTCTAGAGCACTTGAAGCGGCGGGCGGCGGGGCCGTGCCCTTGCCACTGCTGTAGGCCAGATCTACCGGAAAGAGCGAGGTTGAGTCTTGGTCGTCGGCAAAGGCCGTAGGCTCTGAGGTCTCCGCAGGGCCGACGGCAGTATCGTTTTCATCGCCCGGAAAGGTTGGTCCCCGTCCGTTAGCCCCTTTCATCCAGGTTTGGTAAATTTGGGTGCCGACTAGGCCGTGCAGGGGGTTGGGCAGGTTTTGCAGCGCCTCTAGAGCTTCTTGGGCGGTGGGATAGCGATCGCGAAAATCGTAGCGCACCATTTTGTCGAGCACCGCCGCCAGCGACGACGACACCGCTGGCGCATGCTGCCGCCAGGCGATCTCGCTAGTGATCGGGTCTTCCTCCAGCTTTTGCGGATGCAGGCCCGTCAGCGCTCGAATGCCTAGAATGCCGACTGCATATACATCGCTGCTAAAGCGGGGTTTGCCAGCATACTGCTCGTTGGGCATATAGCCGTGGGTGCCAATCGCCACCGTAATGTTGGTGGCCCCGGTCTCGGCATCGAGCAGCGGTGACGAGGTCACCTGCTTAACGGCCCCAAAATCGATCAGCACCAGCTTGCCGTCGCGATGGCGACGAATCAGGTTAGACGGTTTAATGTCGCGGTGAATGACCTGCTGACGGTGCACAAACGACAGAATCTCCAGCACCTCCTGCAGCAGCAGCACCACCCGAGTCTCTGACCAGGGCTTGCCCTCTTCAATCTGGCGGTTAAGGCGGCTGCCTTCTATGTACTCCTGGGCCAGATAGAATTCCTGATCTTCTTCAAAGTGGGCCATCAGGGCGGGAATTTGCGGATGGTTGCCCAGCTGATATAGCACCTGCGCCTCGGTGTCAAAGAGGCGACGGGCCATATCGAGGGTGCCAGTATCTTTATCCTGCACCTTGAGCTGTTTGATTACGCAGCGAGGATGATTGGGCAGGTGAATATCGATCACTAAGAAGGTACGGCTGAACCCCCCTGACCCCAGCCGCCGGACAACCTGGTACCGACCCCCTAGTAGTGTTTGCTCCATGCTGCCCAAAATGCCTTCGTCAGCCTGGCTATTAATCACAGACTCGTAACCCATCGCAGCGCTGTGGAAGCCGCCTATTTCTAGCCTGACTTTCCTGAGTCTAGGCCAAACTACTGCCGTTTCAGGGTGTTGCCCCTGGTCACTGGGTCAGTCTATTTGAGTTGATGGGTAACCCTGATATAACAGCTCTCAGTGTAGGCCCTGAGCGGCAACCTTGAACTGCCCTCGATCGATAACGTTTAACGGCTCATATATCCTTCACAGCACTTTATCTTAAGTTTCTAAAGTCACGATCGGCAACGTCATGATCGACCAGCTGCACCTCAGAGCCATTCCCCGACCCGTTCTTGGCCTGGGTTGGGCCAAGGACGCGACTTAAGCCGCAACTCAGGCAGCATTTTGGGCACGTTAGAGCTATCGACCGCGATTGCGCCCTATGTGACTCCACACAGGCGACCCCTATCGTTATCAATGGCTCACATTGACACATGGTATGACTGGTTCAATCCCCTCGTTACCCTTTTAGGCCCTATGTCACAGCCTCCCAGTCCAGATGCCGAGATGTACCTGGCCGCGCTTAGCCATCTACCCGATGCCGTTGTCATGGTAGACGCGGCGGGGGCGCTGCTCTTTGGTAACGCTGCCGCTAAGGCCCTGCTGCCCGGAGGGTTGGCGGGTCTAGGAGGCAGTGGTCAACCGGCGGGCTATCAGTTGCTGGATCGCCATCAACGCTCCTTGGCTGTCGCCGAACTGCCGCTGAGGCGGGTTTTGGACGGTCAGCATCTCCAGGACGAAGCCTTTCTGCTGGTGACCAATGAGTCCCCCTGTCGCCACTGGATTTCGGTCACCGGCAAGCCGCTGGCTGGACCCGCCCCAGCGGTGGCCCTGCTGACGCTGCGGGATATCTCTGCCGCTAAAGAACAGGAAGCTAACCTGCTTAAGCAGGCGTTTCACGATACGCTAACCGGGCTGCCCAACCGTGAGCTATTCATGGATCGCCTGGGCCATGCCCTGGCTCGGTCCCACGACCAACCTCAGGTTTTGATGGCGCTGCTGTTTCTAGATCTTGACCGGTTCAAAGTTATTAACGATAACCTGGGCCACCAGGTCGGCAACGAGGTATTGGTAGAACTAGCGGCCCGGCTGCGATCGCAGACCAGCCCCGATGCCACCGTTGCTCGCTTGGGGGGCGATGAGTTTGCGATCCTGCTTGAGGATATTGCCACCAGTTCTACCGCCATTGACCTAGCTGAACAGGTTCAGGCGGCCATTTCCCAGCCCTTTCTGCTGCTACAGCAGGAGGTATACGTCGGGGCCAGTATTGGCATTGCCCTGGGGCCTGCCGCCTACCAGAGTGCTGGCGACTGGCTGCGCGACGCCGATGCCGCTATGTACCAGGTCAAAGACAACCCTAGCCAAGCTTGGCACGTATTTGACAGCTCGTTGCAGGTACAGCAAGACCTGCGCCTACGCACCGAAATAGACCTGCGCCAGGCCCTGATGGGCAACGAACTGCGGCTGCACTACCAGCCCATTGTCACCCTCAACACCGAAGAAATATGCGGTTTTGAGGCGCTGGTGCGGTGGCAGCACCCCACCCGAGGGCTGCTACCGCCCGGAGAATTTATTCACATCGCCGAGGCCACCGGGCTGATAATTCCGCTGGGCTGGTGGGTGCTGGCCGAGGCCTGCCGCCAGATGCAGGCCTGGACGCTGGAGTTTCCGGCCATGTCCAACTTTACGGTTAGCGTCAACATGTCGAGCAAGCAGTTCTCGCAGCAGAACCTGGTGGAGAAAATTCAGCAGATTTTGGCCGAAACGGGCTTTGCGGCCAATCGGCTTAAAATTGAAATTACCGAAGGCGTGCTCATCGACCATTCAGACAGCATTATTGCCACCCTGGAGCAGATTAAGGCGCTGGGCATCAAGCTGCTGGTCGATGACTTTGGCACCGGCTATTCGTCGCTCAGCTACCTGCATCGCTTTCCCTTCGACTGCTTGAAAATCGATCGCTCGTTTATTGAAAACGCCGACCAAGACTTTGAAAAGCTAGAGATTTTGCAGTCGGTGGTGCGCCTGGCCTGGAACCTGGGCCTGGATGTGGTTGCCGAAGGGGTAGAGACCCACCGCCACCACGCTCAGCTCAAAGCGCTGCGCTGCGAGCTGGGCCAGGGCTATCTGTTCTCGCGCCCGCTGGCCCCTGCGGCCATTGAAGCTATGATGGCGGAGAAAATTGCCCCAGCCTCTAGCCCAGCTACGGTAACCCCCGCCCCCTAGCCAGGTGCTGGCTGGCCCAAAAGCCTCTGCTCCCAAGGTTGCCCGCCATGCTGATTCGTAAACTGCTCGACTGCCCCGAATTTGTCGCTGGTGACGGCACCCAGCTGCGGGAGCTGCTGCACCCTGACAAACAGGACATTGCCCTGCGCTACAGTCTGGCCCACGCGGTGGTGCCGGTAGGGCAGGTGTCTACCCCCCATGCCCTGGCGACGTCTGAGGTGTACTACATTCTGGCCGGGCAGGGGGAGATGCACATCGACGACGAAACCAGCCCGGTGGGGCCAGGCGATGCGGTCTACATTCCGCCCCAGGCCCGCCAGTACATTCGCAACACGGGCGCGGAGCCACTGGTCTTCATCTGTATGGTGGATCCGGCCTGGCAGCAGGAAGACGAGACGGTCTTTGACCCCGCCGAATAGTGAGTTGACGCGCTAGTGAGTGAGCGCCAATCGCAGGCGGCCCCAGAGCGATCGCCAGAAGGCGTTGACCCGCTGCCAGATGGTGCGGCGGGGACGCAGGCTACAGCGCTTCAGCTTGCGAAGCAGCTGATCGACTACGGCATCGCTCTCGGCGAGCTGAGCGGCTAGACAGTTGGGTTTGTTGCGGCAAGACGTGCATAGCATGGAGCGTTGAGCTTGATGGGCTCGAAGATAGAACGTGATTCAACCGGGCTAATGTTGGGTTGCTCGGCTTTCTATATTTTGCTTCGTCAAACATAAAAGCTGCTTGCCGTGAACTAAATAACTCAATTCGGCGGTAGAGGTGCGATCGCCTCAAGCGTTGGCAGCTGGTAATAAATCTGGATCACACAACCCCGATTCCTACATAAATGGACTTGCGTAGGGGCATAGGCGCAGCCAAGCCAAAGGCTTTACGGTGTTTGCCCAGCCCAACCAGGGCTAGTCAAGGCGAATTCAGCAGAATTGGTTTCTCGCCTCAATTTAGCCAGTTGAATTTCTGGAAGCGTCAATGTTAAGCCCCTTCAGGATTAGGGCTAGCTTGAGGTCAGGCTGCGGTACGATTACCGCAAGCTTTTTTCTGATCTTTTGGTGGTCGCCATGCCCGTATCCACAACTGCATTGCAAGAGGTGCGACAGCGCGATCGCGCCTGCCTGGAAGCCCACAACCCCTACCAGCAGCTTCAGGCGCTCCACGAGATTTGGCCGATTGTGGCTGAGAAGTACGGCGATACGGTGGCCCTCAACGATCCCCATTACAAGCCCGCCGCCACTCTGACCTATCGCCAGATGGCCGAAGCCATTCGCACCTTTGCCAGCGGTCTGCAGGCCCTCGGGGTAAAAAATCGTACCCACGTGGCCCTGTTTGCCGACAACAGCCACCGCTGGTTTATTGCCGACCAGGGCATTATGACCGCTGGCGGCATGAACGCCGTCCGCAGCGCCACCGCCGAAAAAGAAGAGCTGATCTATATTGCCGAGCACAGCGAGAGCACGGTACTTGTCGTAGAAACCCTGGCGCTGCTGCAGCGCCTGCAGGATCGCCTCAGTGCCCTGCCGATCGCCCTGGTGATTTTGCTCTCGGACGAAGAACCGCCCGCCGATGAGCGCCTCAAAATTCTCAACTTTAGTCAACTCATGGCCCTGGGGCAAGCGCATTCCTACACTCCGGTCACCATCAAGCCCGAAGATCTGGCCACGCTGATCTATACCTCTGGCACCACCGGCCAGCCCAAGGGGGTAATGCTCAGCCACCGCAACCTGCTGCACCAGATCAATACCCTAGAGTCGGTGGTGCAGCCCAAACCGGGCGATCGCGTGGTGGGTATTTTGCCCTCCTGGCACAGCTTTGAGCGCACCGCCGAATATTTTCTTTTCTCGCGGGGCTGCACCCAGACCTACAGCAGCATTCGCCACCTCAAGGCCGACCTTAAGGCCACTAAGCCCCAGTACATGGTGGGGGTGCCACGCCTGTGGGAGTCGATCTACGAAGGGGCACAGAAGCAGTTTCGCGAGCAAAGCCCCGGTAAACAGAAGCTGATTTTCACCTTCTTTGGCCTCAGCCAGCGCTACGTCGAAAACCTGTGGCGCTGGCAGGATATGAAAATTGACGAGCCCGAGATTTCTGGCCCCAAACGACTGGGGTCGGGATTGGCGGCGCTAGCCCTGTGGCCCCTGCACCAGCTGGGCAAAAAGCTGGTCTATGGCAAGGTGAGCGAAGCGACCGGGGGTCAGGTCAAGCAGCTGATTAGCGGCGGCGGCTCGCTGGCCCGACACATCGATATTTTCTTTGAAATTATTGGCGTCCAGCTGATCGTGGGCTACGGACTAACCGAAACCGCCCCGGTGCTCTCGGCTCGACGGCCCTGGCACAACCTGCGCGGGGCGGCGGGCCAACCGATCCCGTTTACCGAGGTCAAAGTGGTCGATCTCGAAACTCGCCAGGAGCTGCCCCAGGGTGGCCAGGGTCTGGTGCTGGCGCGGGGGCCGCAGATTATGGAGGGCTACTACCGCAACCCGGAGGCGACTCAGAAGGCGATCGACCCCGAGGGCTGGTTCGACACGGGCGACCTGGGCTGGATTAGCCGCGACGGCAATGTGGTGCTGACCGGACGGGCCAAAGACACTATCGTGCTCACCAACGGCGAAAACATTGAGCCGCAGCCGATTGAAGACGCCTGCATCCGCAGCAAGTACATCGATCAAATTATGCTGGTGGGCCAAGATCAGCGATCGCTGGGCGCGCTGATTGTGCCCAATCTAGAAGCGCTGCAGGCTTGGGCGGCGGCGCAAGCTCTCTTTGTCGCCGTGCCTGGCGATGACACCCCCGCCCCCGCCGACTGTACGGCCATTACCCTCGACGATGAGCGGGTGCAAAAGCTGTTTCGCGATGAGCTGAGCCGCGAGGTCAAAGATCGCCCTGGCTACCGGCCCGACGATCGCATTGGCCCCTTCCGCCTGATTCTAGAGCCATTCTCCATTGAAAATGGCCTGCTCACCCAAACCCTTAAAGTGCGCCGCCCCGTGGTTACGGCCCGGTATCGCGATATGATTGACGCGATGTTTGTGTAGCCGTCGGTGGTGTAAAGACTTCACTAACCTACGGCTGTGCCCGGTGAAACAGTCCGGCCTCAGGCCTCAGTGGTCGTAGTCGGTAAAAGTGATTTCTTTATTGCGTCAAAGATTATGGATGAGAATCAATCGTTGCTGCTCAAGCGAGTAGTCAACATTAAGGCGATCGTAACCCCCCTGTGGAAGGAAGAGGCCCAGAAGCAGCTGCAGGCCCAAATCAACCAGGTTGACGGTCGTCTGCAGCAGCTCGAAATGCAGGGGCAGCGCATGGTGGCCGAGTTGCAAAAGCAGGCCGAAACCCAGCCCAACAGCCCGGCCATTCAGCAGCAGATGGGCAATATTCAAAATCAGCTCAACCAGGACAAGAGCAAGCTGCTGCAGCAAAAAAATCAGAGCCTACAGCAGCTGCAAGAAGTTCAAACTTTGGACATTGATGCGGAAGTTGAGCAGGGCAAGGTAGAGAGTTTCTTCAACGTGTCGGTGGGCGACAACCTGGTGCGCAAGCTGCAGGTCGAAATTTTGATCAAAGACGGCGTGATTCAGGAAATTCGCGGCGAACTGTAGCCCCAACGGCGTTTGAACGTCGGAGCGTTCTGGCGTTTAAACGTTCTGATCAACGTTCTGAGGGTTCAGCCTTGGGGATAGAATAAATCCTTGATATAGCGATCGCCACCTGGGTCAGGACGTGGCACATTGGGATACTTAGCGTGGCGGTTGCCAGCCAGCTATTCTCCCGGCCGAGAAACCTGCTCATGTCCTGGACTAGCTGTCCAGCGCTACGTTATCTGCTGCTCTATTGTTTTAGCCCTGTTTCGGAAGCCACCTCCATGATTCGCGAAGTCTTCATGCCCGCCCTGAGCTCGACCATGACCGAAGGCAAAATTGTGTCTTGGGTCAAATCTCCTGGCGACAGGATTGAAAAGGGCGAAACCGTGGTGATTGTCGAGTCTGACAAGGCCGATATGGACGTGGAATCGTTCCACGAGGGCATTTTGGCTGCCATTGTGGTGGAGGCGGGCGGCACCGCTCCGGTGGGTGAGGCGATCGCGCTGCTGGCCGAAACCGAAGCTGAGGTTGACGCCGCCAAGCAGCAGGCCGCTGCTAAGGCCGGTGCCGTTGGCGGTGAGGCTGCCCCCGCCCCAGCGGCCCCCGTCGCTGTAGTTGAGGCTCCCGCCCCTGCCGCTCAAAACGGTGCTTCCTCCGGCAGCCCCAGTGGTCGAGTGGTCATTTCTCCCCGCGCCCGCAAGCTGGCCAAAGACCTCAAGGTAGATCTCACTACCCTCCAGGGCAGCGGCCCCCACGGTCGCATTGTGGCCCAGGATGTCGAACTGGCGGCGGGCAAAACCCCTGCTACCTCGGGGCCAGTGGCGACGCCGATGGCCGCCGTGGCACCGTCGGTTGCGGCCCCCGTTCCTGCTCCGCCCCCCGCTGCGCCTGTGCCCAGCAGTGCACCTCTAGGTCAGGTGGTGCCTTTCAACACGCTGCAGCAGGCCGTCACTCGCAACATGGTAGCCAGTCTGGCAGTGCCGACCTTCCATGTGGGCTACACCATTACCACCGACAACCTGGACTCTCTCTACAAGCAGATCAAGTCTAAGGGCGTCACCATGACCGGGCTGCTGGCCAAGGCCGTAGCCGTCACCCTGCAAAAGCACCCATTGGTCAACGCAGGCTATACCGACCAGGGCATTCAGTACCGATCGAGCATCAATATTGCGGTGGCCGTGGCGATGGAAGGGGGCGGCCTGATCACCCCCGTGCTGCAGAATGCCGACCAGTACGATATTTACTCGCTCTCGCGCACCTGGGCCGATCTGGTGGCGCGATCGCGCTCCAAGCAGCTCCAGCCCGATGAGTACAACTCGGGCACTTTTACCCTGTCTAACCTGGGCATGTTTGGGGTCGATCGCTTTGACGCCATTTTGCCGCCGGGCCAGGGGTCGATTTTGGCGATCGGGGCCTCGCGCCCTACGGTAGTGGCTACCGCCGATGGTCTCATGGGCGTCAAGCGGCAGATGCAGGTCAACATCACCTGCGACCACCGCGTCATTTATGGGGCCGATGCCGCCGCCTTCCTGAAGGATCTGGCCCACCTGATTGAGAATAATCCTCAGTCTTTGACTCTCTAGGGCGTACCGCAGGAGGGCGCTGCCGCAGGATTGTGCTTTCAGGCCAATTTGCCTCGGCATTCCCATCGCTTGATATTCTGAAGGCAGCCTGCCTTAGTACGGACTGTCTATGAATTCAGTCGATCTTGCCTTCCTGCCCGCCCTTGAACAGGCTCGGCTGATTCGCGCTAAAGAAATTTCTCCCCTAGAGCTGACAGAGATTTACCTCAGCCGCATTGAGCGTCTCAACCCAGCCCTGGGGGCCTACGTAGCGGTTGTGGCTGAGCAGGCGCTAGCCGATGCCAAGGCCAAAACCGAGCACCTGGCCAGCAATTCTGACGATTTGTCCCTCTTGTTTGGGGTCACGGTGTCGGTCAAAGATCTCAACCCGGTGGAGGGCGTGGCCTGCGCCTACGGAATCAAAGCGGCGTGTGATCGCATCGCCAGCCACGACGACTACATTGTCGGCAAGCTGCGCCAGGCCGGGATGGTGATTTTGGGAAAGACCGCCACCTCTCAGCTTGGCTCACTGCCCTACACCGAGCCGCCGGGCTTTCCCCCGGCCCGCAACCCGTGGAATTTGGAGTACACCCCAGGCGGCTCTAGCGGTGGCGGGGCGGCGGCGCTAGCGGCGGGGCTGTGCGCCATTTCCCAAGGCTCTGACGGCGGTGGGTCGCTCAGGGGACCGGCTTTCTGCTGCGGCCTGGTGGGGATGAAGGCCGCTCGCGGGCGAGTGAGCTTTGCTCCTGTGGGAGAACGGCTGAATGGGTTGGCTATCAACGGCCCGCTGGGGCGCACCGTGGCCGACACTGCGGCGCTGCTGGATGTGCTCAGCGGCTACGAACTGGGCGACCCCTACTGGCTACCGGACCCCAAACCATCGTTCTTAGACGGGTTGAAGACACCACCTCAACCTCTGCGGATTGGCTACGCTACTCGTCTCGACCCGATTGGCGAGGTGGATCCGGTTTGTCGCCAGGCCATCTACGAGACCGTGCAGCAGGTTGAAGATTTAGGCCATACCGCTGAAGAAGTGACATTTCCCAATTTGGAAGACCTGATTGAGCCCTTTGTGGTGGTTTGGGAATGTGTGCTGGCCGAAGTGGGCGTGCCCTGGATCGTGATGGAAAAAATGAATCGGTGGCTCTACTGGCGAGCCTGGCGCATCAACAGCGGCGCTTACCTGCGGGCGGTGGCCAAACTACAGCAGGTGGCCCGTCAAATTGTGCGGTTTTGCCACCCCTATGACGTGCTGATTTTGCCGGTTTACATGCACCCAGCTATTCGGGTGGGGGAGTGGAAAAATCTGCGATCGCCCCAAATTCTCGAAAACGTGATCAACTGGGTCGCCCCCTGCCCCCCGTTCAACGCCAGCGGCCAGCCAGCGCTGGCTATACCCCAGGGGTTTGACCCCAACGGAGTGCCCGTGGGTGTGCAGCTGGTAGGTCGCCCCGCCGATGAAACCACGCTGCTAGCGCTGGCTGCCCAGCTTGAGCAGGCCAACCCCTGGAGTCACCAGCGCCCTGCCTTTGCCGCCCAGCGCGATAGTTAGCCCAGCCGGTGCTGCTGGGAAATGGCGAAACCGCGATCGCCTGATACTGAAGCCGCCTTGGCTATCCCCAGTCAGGCTGGGCAGGCACCGTAAAGCCTTTGGCTTGGCTGCGCCTGTGCCCCTGCAAGTTACCTGCTGGGCATCAAGGCTGCGCGATTCAAATTTGCACTGCCGTTGCTGCTAAAATGAGCGGGGTTTAAAGTCTGTTTCAATTGCAAGTGAATTTCATGTCAGTCGCTTTTTTGCTAAAGCTTAATTAAGTAGACTGTTTGGGGAGCGATCGCCCGCGAGGCAGTCTGCTCAGCAGTTTCTTTTGCTCCTGTAGCGTCGCTGACACCGTGCGCTAGATCTGGTCAACACCTTAGTTAAACCCCACCACACTTTGGGCAGTGCCCCCGATTGGCTTTATGGAATCCGATCCACTTCAGGACAGGCAGCGATTCAACACCTTTTCAGCCCACAACAAAGTTCGCCAGCACGCTCCGGTGGTGGCGCTAATAGTAGGGTTGGCTGCCTTAATAGGGGGTGCCCTGGCCCTAGGGCTGGTATCGCTGCCCGGGCCACTTACCTGGGCCGGCTGGTTGACGATAGCCGTTACCCTGGCCGCTTTTGTGCTCAATGCCCTAACGCCTCTGCCAGCGGAGGCCATTTTTTTGGCGGCCCTGGCCACGCTGTTGCTGTCTGGCGTGCTCGACCCTACCACTGCCCTGTCTGGGTTTAGCAACCCCGGCATGATCACGGTCGGTGTGCTGTATGTGGTCGTAGCCGGGCTACAGCAAACTGGCGGCCTGGATATTATTTCGCGATCGCTGCTGGGTCTGCCCAAGGGTCAAACCGCTGCCCTGCTGCGGCTGGTCGTGCCGGTCCTGGGGCTGAGCGCCTTTCTCAACAACACGCCGCTGGTCGCCATGTTCATTCCGGTGGTGAGCGACTGGTGTCGTAAGCTGCGCATCAGCCCCTCTAAGCTGATGATTCCGCTCAGCTATGCGGCGATCATGGGGGGCATGTGTACGCTGATTGGCACCAGCACCAACCTAGTGGTCAATGGGCTGCTGGTGTCCGAAACCGATTACCCCAGCCTCAAGCTGTTTGATCTGGTGCCGGTGGGGGTGCCCTGCGCGATCGCCGGTACGCTCATGCTGGTTTTGGCCCAGCGCTGGCTCTTGCCCCAGCGCAAACCCGCCATCACCGACGCTGACGACCCGCGCGAATACACCGTTGAAATGGTGGTCGCAGACCATAGCCCCCTGGCGGGTAAAACCGTTGAACAGGCCGGACTGCGCCATCTGCCAGGGCTCTACCTCACCGAAATTCAGCGGCAGGGGCGACTGCTGACCGCCATTGGCCCCCAGGAGACCCTGCAAGAGCAGGATCAGCTGGTGTTTGTGGGTATGGTTGACTCTATTGTCGATCTCAACCAAATTCGCGGCCTGCAGCCAGCCACCGACCAGGTGTTTAAGCTCGACACTCCCCGCACGGAGCGCACCCTGATCGAGGCCGTTGTCTCGAACACCTGCCCGCTGGTAGGCATTACGATTCGCCAGGGCAAATTTCGCAGCCGTTATGGCGCGGTGGTGCTGGCGGTGGGGCGCAATGGCGAGCGTTTGACCGGTAAAATTGGCGACATCCGTCTGCAAACCGGCGATACTCTGTTACTAGAGGCCAACCACGCATTTTTGGAAGAGCGTCGGGCCTCCCGCGACTTTTACCTGGTCAGCGAAATTCCCAACTCAGACCCCCTGCGCCACGATCGCGCCCCTGTCGCCCTGGCCATTCTGGTGCTGATGGTAGTCCTGGCCACATCGGGGTGGATGGATATGCTCAACGCCGCCACCCTGGCGGCTCTATTGATGGTGATCCTGGGCTGCTGCTCGTTTCAGCAGGGCTTTCGCACCGTCGATTGGTCGGTGCTGCTGGTGGTAGCGGCTGCCCTAGGCCTGGGCAAAGCCCTAGAGGTGACCGGGGCGGCGGCGGCACTGGCGGGCGGCATGCTGAGCCTGGGAGGCGACAACCCCTGGATTGCTCTAGCCATTGTCTACGGCGTTACCACCGTGCTGACCGAAGTGATTACTAACAATGCGGCGGCGGCAGTGGTATTCCCGATCGCGCTGTCGCTGTCCCAAAATCTGGGGGTGAGCTTTATTCCCTTCGTTATATCGATCATGATTGCGGCTTCGGCCAGCTTTAGCACCCCCATTGGCTACCAAACCAACCTCATGGTCTACGGCCCTGGTGGCTACAAGTTCACCGACTTTTTGCGGGTGGGCATTCCCTTTAACCTGGCTTTTTGGCTGCTGACGGTGCTGATCGCCCCTTGCGTATACCCGTTCTAGTCTACCTAGCTAAAACAAACCAGGGTCTTAATCTGGCCAAACTGGCTAAATCAAGGCCCTGGTGAAGCATTGTGAATTGTACGGGCTGGAGCGGCTCTGGGAGCGATCGCTAAACGGGCGATCGCTAAGCCTTCGAGGCTGGCTCAAACTTGTGGGCATGGTCTTGCAGCAGCGAGCTGACCTGGTTGAGCACGCTGTCGCCGCCTTTCTTTTGAATGGTGTGGCGCTCGGGGTAGAAGTCGGGCTGGTCGAGGTTGCGAGAGATAGCCTGCTGCACCTGCTCAGCAATCAGGGCGGACAGATCGCCGCGAGCGTTTTCCCGCTGGAAGTTGGCCCCTTCTTCGGTCGTCGCGTAGAGGGGCGGCAGCCGGTTGAGGGCGTAGGCGGCAATGTCGCCCAGATCCAGAGTTTTGTCGGAGGTAGACTCAATTTCGGCCACCCGCGAGATCGCCTCGGTCAGCACCAGTTCTTCCATCACGTTGATGAACTGCTTGCGGGGGACAGCTACCACTTCGCCGGTTAGCAGGGCACCCATCAGGCGATCGAGGGCCATGTATTCTTCGATTGAAAGCTCGGCGGCGGTATCGCAAATGCGGCCTACTTCGGCTTCCATAGCGGGGGTGAGGTAGCCGTCTTGTAGGGCTTGCTCAACAATTTTTTCGATAGTCATTTGGTCAAAAGCTCCATAAAACGGGTGGATTAACGGCTTTACTACAATCAGGGGACCGGCACATCAGCGAGGGTAGACATCCACCTGGGGTTATTGTGCCCTAATCAATTTGGCAGGCTACAAGGCCCCATGAAGACTGTTTGGGGGCAGAGTGACGAATTAAGAATATTTGAGAAAGCCAATGGCTTGCTTCCAAATCTGGTGCTTGCTCTGGTCTTCAGTTTCTACACAAATGCATTGCGGGTCTTGCCACAAGACACGACCAGAAACGACATCGCCGGTAATGAGCTTGACCTCAATAGAGGTCTTATCGCGGATCAGGTTTTGAACCTGGCGCACGCTTGGAAACCCGGCGGCAAACTCTTGAGACATGGTGCTACGCCACTGAACTTACGCTGGTCTTACGGTACCCCGTTTGCCCGGCGGAGGTGACAGGGGTTGTCAATTTGTTAGGGAAAGTTGGAGTAGGGGTGGATGGGTGGATGGGTGGATGGGTGGATGAGTAGGTGAGTAGGTGGGTAGGTGGGTAGGTGGGTAGGCGGGATTATGCCTTTCTCATTCACGCACTCACGCACCTACGCACCCACGCTCCATCTCCCCAATTTGGTTAATAATTAATAGTCATCCACTCAGCATCGGCAACTATGGAATTCAGCAAGTACCACGGCCTGGGCAACGACTTTATTCTGGTAGACAACCGTCATCAGCCGGAGCCAGTACTGAGCGCTGAGGATGCGGTGCGGTGGTGCGATCGCCACTTTGGCATTGGTGCTGACGGAGTGATTTTTGCGCTGCCGGGGCAGGCGGGCACCGACTACACCATGCGCATCTACAACTCCGATGGCTCTGAACCCGAGATGTGCGGCAACGGCATTCGCTGTCTGGCCAAGTTTTTAGAAACCCTGGAAACCGCCGATGGTCAGGCCCCTCAGGCACCCCACACCTACCGCATTCATACCCTGGCGGGGCTGATTTCGCCTACCCTGCAGCCCGATGGCCAGGTAACGGTAGACATGGGGCCGCCCTACCTGCTGGCCCAGGAAATTCCGACCACGCTGGCGGCAGCCGATGAAAAAGTCGTGGCTGTACCGCTGACGGTGGCCGACCAGACCTGGGCTGTGACCTGTGTGAGCATGGGTAACCCGCACTGCATTACGTTTGTGGAAAATGTAAATGCGATCGCATTAGAAACCATCGGCCCTCAGTTTGAGCACCACGAGGTCTTCCCCCAGCGCATCAATACCGAGTTTATTCAGGTGGTGCGGCCCGACTATCTCAAAATGCGGGTGTGGGAGCGGGGGGCTGGTATTACCCTGGCCTGCGGCACCGGAGCCTGTGCCTCGCTGGTGGCGGGGGTGCTGAATGGGGTGTGCGATCGCGCCGCCACCGTAGAACTACCCGGTGGCCCCCTCCAGATTGAGTGGTCAGCCGCCGATAACCGGGTCTACATGACTGGCCCGGCGGAGCTGGCCTTTCGGGGCGATCGAGGCTAGCGCAGCCTATTGAGCAATGGGGCGCTGAACCAAGATACCGTGCAGCCCGGCGGCTTTAGCCCCTTCCAGGTCGTCGGTTTTGCTGTCGCCAACGTGCCAGGCCTGGCTGGCGTCGCAGCGGTGCTTTTGCAGGGCGGTGGCAAAAATCAGCGGGTCGGGCTTGGCCGCCCCCGCCTCGGAAGACAGGGTGACCGAACTCAGGTAGGTGGCCAGGTTTAGCTCTTCCAGCACCTGGTACAGCCGGGTGTCAAAGTTTGAAATTACCCCCAGAGCAATGCCGCGCCGCCGCCAGCGCTCCAGCGCCGGAGTCACATCGGGGTAGAGAACCCAGGGGGCGGCGGTGGCGAAGTGGGCATAGAGGTCGGCAAAAAAGCTGTCAAAATCGACAAAGCGATCGAGCAGCCCAGCGCTGCTAAAGGTCTGCTGGGCAATCACCCGCCACCAGCGATACTCCTGCTCGGGCACCGTCGTTGGTTCGCTGCCCGGAAAGGCCATCTCCGGAGCCGCCTCAAAGGCGCGAAAAAAAGCCTGATTCAGGGTCTCCGGGTCGGCCTCAATACCGTGGTGCTGGGCCAAGTCGGCATAAATGGCCCCAACGCTGCCTTTGACCCCAAACAGCGTGCCAACCGCGTCTAAAAAAATGACCTGAGGCTGTGGAATATTTGCCATGGGCAGTGGGTCCAAGTGATCGACAAAATATCCAACTACTGTAGAACAGGATGAAAGCTCACCTGACAGCAGGTTTGCCTCTCAACTGGAGCATTCCCCAGCCTCGGTGAGTCGCGAGCTAGGAGTCGCTGTAGGCATCCATGCCGACGCAGGAGCAGATCAGGTTGCGATCGCCGTAGGCCTGATCAATTCTATTCACCGCTGGCCAAAACTTGGCGCTGCGGGTAAACGGGGTTGGAAAAACGGCCTGCTCGCGGCTGTAGGGGCGATTCCAGTCTGATACCAGATCAGCGGCGGTGTGGGGGGCGTGTTTGAGCAGGTTGTGGTCGCGATCGCTCTCCCCATTCTCAATGGCGCGAATTTCGTCGCGAATGGCGATCATGGCGTCGCAGAAGCGATCGAGTTCCGCCTTCGACTCGCTTTCGGTCGGTTCGACCATCAGCGTGCCCGCCACCGGCCACGACATCGTCGGTGGGTGAAAGCCGTAGTCGATCAAGCGCTTGGCCACATCTTCGACGCCAATATCCGCTGATTTCTTAAAGGGCCGCAGGTCGAGAATGCACTCGTGGGCCACCCGTCCATTCTGTCCCGTATAGAGAATATCGTAGTGCCCCGTCAGACGCTGGGCAATATAGTTGGCGTTGAGAATGGCTACTTCTGTTGCCCGCTGCAGCCCTGCGCCGCCCATCATGGCGATGTACATCCACGAAATCGGCAGAATGCTGGCGCTGCCCCAGGGGGCCGAGGTTACTGCGCCAATGCCCTGACTGCCGCCGACCCCGCTCGCCAAACTGTGCCCCGGCAGATAGGGCACCAGGTGGGCCTTGACGCCAATTGGCCCCACCCCTGGCCCGCCGCCGCCGTGGGGAATGCAAAAGGTTTTGTGCAGGTTGAGGTGGCAGACATCAGCCCCAAAGTCGGCGGGGCGGCAGAGGCCCACCTGGGCATTCATGTTGGCCCCATCCATGTACACCTGACCGCCGTGGGCGTGAACGATCGCGCAGATCTCCGCAATACCCGCCTCAAATACCCCGTGGGTAGAAGGGTAGGTGACCATCAAAGCGGCCAGGTTATCGCCGTGTTTCTCGGCTTTGGCCGCCAGATCGGCCACGTCGATGTTGCCGTCATCGTCGCAGGCAACGGCCACCACTTTCATGCCCGCCATCACCGCGCTGGCCGGGTTAGTGCCGTGGGCAGACTGCGGAATCAGGCAGACGTGGCGGTGGGTATCACCCCGCTGCTGGTGGTACTCACGGATCACCAGCAGCCCGGTGTACTCTCCCTGAGCCCCGGCATTGGGCTGCAGCGAAACGCCATCGAACCCGGTAATCTCAGCCAGCCAGGTTTCTAGCTCGGTGAACAACTGCCGGTACCCCTGGGCCTGGGAACCGGTGACAAAGGGGTGAATTTGGCCAAACTCAGGCCAGGTAATCGGCACCATTTCGGCGGTGGCGTTGAGCTTCATGGTGCAAGACCCCAGCGGAATCATCGCCGTTGCCAGGGAGAGATCCTTGTTTTGCAGGCGATACAGGTACCGCAGCATCTCGGTTTCGGAGTGGTAGCGGTTGAAGGTGGGGTGGGTGAGGTAGGGGGTGGTGCGACGGAGGGATGAGGGGATGAGGGGGTGGGGAGATGGGGAGTCGCCGCTTGGTTCTGAATTTTGTAAGTCCTCCGGACTGGCTTCGCCTACGCGCAGCGTCTCCGAAGGAGAAATTTTGAATTTTGAATTTTGAATTGAATCCCCGATAAAGACAGTGATCAGGTCTTGGACGTCGGCGTCGGTGACGGTTTCGTCGAGGGCGACGACCAGGGTTTCGTCGTCCAGCACCCGCAGGTTGATGCGGTGGGCGGTGGCGCGAGCGAGGATGGCGGCCTGGGCGTCGCCTGCGGTGACCCGCAGCGTGTCGAATATCGGCTCTTGACTGAGTTCAAAACCAGCTTTGGTCAGGGCTTGGGCCAGGGTTTGGGTGTGGTGGTGAATGCGGGCTGCGATCGCCCGCAGCCCCTCCGGCCCGTGGTAGACCGCGTACATGCTGGCCATAATTGCCAGCAGCACCTGAGCGGTGCAGATATTGCTGGTAGCGGCGTCGCGACGAATGTGCTGTTCGCGGGTTTGTAGGGTCAGGCGCAGGGCGGGGTTGCCGTAGGTATCTTTAGAAACGCCCACCAGGCGACCGGGCAGCTTGCGGGCAAAGGAATTGCGGGTGGCAAAAAAGGCGGCGTGGGGGCCACCGTAGCCCAGAGGTACGCCAAAGCGCTGGGTGTTGCCCACCACAATATCGGCCCCAAATTCGCCAGGGGCACGCAGCAGGGTGAGGCTGAGCAGGTCGGCAGCAACGGTGACTAGGGCGTGGTGAGCGTGGGCCTGGGCGACAAAGGCTGCGTAGTCGTAGATCGCGCCATCGGTAGCCGGGTACTGTAGCAGCACCCCAAATACTGGCGTACCGAAGTCGAAACTGCGGTGGTCGCCCACCACGACTTCAATACCCAGGGGCAGGGCGCGGGTTTTGACCACGTCAATGGTTTGAGGATGGCAGGCGGCGGAAACCCAGAAGGCTTTGGCCTCTTTCTGCTTGCGAGCGTTGAAGGCCAGGGTCATGGCCTCGGCGGCGGCGGTGCCTTCATCGAGCAGGGAGGCATTGGCAATGTCCATCCCCGTCAGGTCGGTGACCAGGGTTTGAAAGTTGAGCAGTGCCTCTAGCCTGCCCTGGGCAATCTCGGGTTGGTAGGGGGTGTACTGCGTGTACCAGCCGGGGTTTTCCAGCACGTTGCGCTGAATGACTGCCGGGGTGAGGGTATTGGCGTAGCCCAGGCCCAGGTACGATCGCCACACCTGGTTCTGGGCGGCGATTCCTTTTAGCTGCTCAAGGGCGGCGGCTTCACTCAGCCCCTGGGGCAGATCGAGCGGCTGCTGGAGCCGAATTTCGGCTGGCACCGTAGCCTCAATCAAGTCCTCCAGAGAGGCGTAGCCCAGCGCTTCTAGCATGGCCTCGGCGTCGCGTTCTGCTGGCCCCAGGTGGCGGGCGACAAAGGAGCTGAGGGGCTCAGCGGCGGGGGCGAGAGGGGCATCGCCGTTGGTCCCCACGGACAGGGTAGCGGTATCAAGCATGCTGGGCTCTGGAGAAAGTTGTGTCATACCCGTCTGCGGATGGCTCCAAAATCAAAACAGTAGCGGCGGTGCTGAGGCAAATGAATCTCCTCATATCTTGAAACATTCGGAGCAAATTTGCCGCCGCCTGAGCCGGGGGGCAGAGCAAGGCTAGGCTAGCTGGCCCACGAAAGGACGTATGGCCGCCGCCGTTGCCTCGGGCTTTTCCAGATGAGGTACGTGCCCACACTGCGGCATCCAAACTAGCTCACTTTTTGCGATCGCCGCTTCAAACCGCTGCGCATCTTTAGTACCCAAAATTTTGTCCTGCTCGCCCCAAATGATCAGGGTGGGGCAGGTAAGCTGAGGAATTTTTGCCGTCAAAAAGTTGTAGCCGCCGCTTTTGGTAAAGGCGATCAGCGCTTCCTTCCAGCCGGGGCACTGCAGGTGCAGGGCAGCGCACAGTTCGGCATCGGGCGTTACAAAAGCTTTGTCAAAGTAGGCCTGGCGGCTAATGCTGCGTCGCACTCTAGGGTTGCGCAAAAAGGCGGTAGCCCAGCTATCGAGCGGCGGCACCATCAGATTGCCCATAGCGGGTCCGGCGGCAAAGCCCGCCGCGTCGATCAGCACCAGTCCGGCCACTACGTCGGGGTAGGTGAGGGCAAAATCGATGGCGGCAGCCCCGCCCATTGACGCGCCCACCAGCACCACGGGGCGATCGATCATCTGTCGCCAAAAGCTGTGCAGGTGCACCTTGATCGCTCCGGGGGAAAGGCTGGGGTAACGGGTGCGATCGCTAAACCCAAACCCCAGCAGATCCACGGCCCAGGCCTGGGGCTCCAGCAGGGGCAGCAGCCGCCGAAACTCAAGCAGCGAGCTGTCGAATCCAGGGATCATCAGCAGCGGCGGGCTGCCGCTATCGGCTCCTGCTATGTAGGCCGTGGGAACAGGAGCGTCAGCGAGCGGCGTGTTGATAGCCGCCATCTGTACCCGATCCGCTGCTGCGATCGAGGTGGGTTCACTGAGCCCCGCAGCGGCGGCGGGCAATACTGAGACAGCCATAGGTGAAGATTGTGCAAAACCTGCTGCCTATTCTCACGCATTCTTACGCCCTAAGCCAGGCTGCCCCAAGGATTTGCTCTCACTCGTGTAAGTCTCACTGGTGCAGGTTGATCTGATGAGATCCGATGGCGATGCCATAGTCCCCGTAGACATCCTGCCCCAGCAGGCCGTAGCTGCCGCCGATGGCAACTATCACCTGTTCGCGACGTAGGCCACCCAGCTCTACGGCATCCACATAGCCAACGGGCAGGCTCACTACGCTGCCGTCGGCAATTCTAGCCTGGACTGTGCCCACAATGACGACCCCTACCGCCTGGGCCATCTCGGCGGTAATTAGGGTGCCGGTCGCCCCGGTGTCAAACAGCATGGGGAAAGTCTGAGCGCCGCTGCTGCCCCGCAGGGTAACGGATACGATCGGGGTGCCCCCCTGCCGCCCCTGAATCGGAATTTGGGCTGCCAACCCAGCCGGTAAAACTGCTTTGGGAGCGGGGGTAAGGGCCGCCGCTGGCACGATAGAACCCGTAGCCCGGTTTTGAGCCGCCGCCAAATGCTGCTTGTACTCCTGGGCTTTGGTTTGGGCCTGAGCGTGGTTGGGGCTGCTGCTGGGCACCTGCTCCATCAGGGCGATCGCCTGCTGCCAGCGACTGGCGGCCAGCTGCCAATCGTCCTGAGACTGGGCCGACTGGCCAATGGCAACGGCGCTAGCGGCCCGATTCACCGCTTCGCGAAAGGAATCTGGGGCCGGGGAAGGCGACACTGGGGCTGCCTCGGCGGCGATAGGTAAAACGACTGGCTCAGGGGCGATCGCCGCCGAGGTTTCCGTAGCCACCTCGGCAGGGTCAACCGGCAGCATCGTGCTTGCCAACAGGTCGCAGCCTGCCATACCCGAGGCCACCGCTGCCAGCACAAACCAATTTGCGATCGCCCAGGTTCTCATAGCGGCTGTCCTACTGTTGCTAAATGCTCCACCTGAACAGCATTCCCCATTCTGTCGCTGTCGTCGTCACGGCTCGCGCCAGCATCGGCCCAGACTGCATTGAGTTGGCCCCTAGCTGGCTATTCAAAAGAAACCAACTCCAAATGAAATAGCGATCAAATGGCTGAAAGCCGTCCTTTAGCCTTACGATAATAGCGATTCATAGCGCTGAGCAAATCGCCATGGTTTTTCCTGATGCCCCTCCTGCTGTGCTGGTTTTGGCCGATGGTTCAGTATTTCGGGGCTGGTCGTTTGGCGCACCGGGCACCGTCATGGGCGAGGTCGTCTTCAACACCGGCATGACGGGATATCAAGAAGTCATGACTGACCCCAGCTACTGCGGTCAGATTGTCACCTTCACCTACCCTGAGTTGGGCAATACCGGCGTTAACCCCGATGATGAAGAGTCGAGTCGACCCCACATTAGCGGGGCGATCGCCCGCAACATCTGCGAAATTCCTAGCAACTGGCGCTCGACCCAGTCGCTGCCCAACTACCTCAAAACCCACAAAATTCCCGGTATTTTTGGCATTGACACTCGCGCCCTGACCCGCAAGCTGCGCACGGCAGGAGCCATGAATGGGGCCATTTCAACCACCGTGCTCGACCCCCAAGAGCTGCTGCGCCAGCTGCAAGATGCCCCGCCGATGGCAGGGCTGAATTTGGTCGACCAGGTTACGACCGCACAGATTTATGAATGGACGGAGGGTACTGACCCCGTCTGGGAATTTGGCCCCGCTGCCTCAACCTCTGGAGATGAACCCCCACTGACGGTCGTTGCCGTCGACTTTGGGGTGAAGCGCAATATTCTGCGCCGATTGGCCAGTTACGGCTGCCGGGTCATCGTGGTCCCGGCTAGCACCACGGCGGAGCAAATCATGAGCTACCGACCCGACGGCATTTTCCTGTCCAACGGGCCTGGCGACCCGGCTGCGGTGACGAAAGCTCCAGAACTGGTGCAGTCGCTGATGAACTATTCGCTGCCCACCTTTGGCATCTGCATGGGCCACCAGATTTTGGGGCTATCGCTAGGGGCTTCGACCTTTAAGCTGCGGTTTGGCCACCGGGGGCTCAACCAGCCCTGCGGGCTGGAGCGCCAGGTAGAGATCACCAGCCAAAACCACGGCTTTGCCCTAGATGCCACCTCCATCCCTGAAGATGCGGTGACGGTGACCCACCTCAACCTAAACGATCAGACCGTGGCGGGTCTGGCCCACAAGACCCTACCGCTGTTTTCGGTGCAGTACCACCCTGAGGCCAGTCCTGGCCCCCACGACGCCGACTATTTGTTTGCTAAATTTGTAGACACCATGCGCAGCCATCGCCAGCAGCTGTTGCCCCTCTAGCGCCTGGCTTTTACTCTCTCTAAGGGCAGGGAGTATTGGGCTATCCCAGGCGCTTGTCTATAGCGGCTGGCAAAATTTAGCCAAACCGCTATATGCTGTCTGTCTAAAGTAAAGCGTTGGCGATAGGTCTGTTTCAAACCTAACTGGGTTTCAAAACATGACGGTCTACCTGTACGGTTTCACCCCTTGCAGGCCGCGATATCCTGACCTATATTTAACGTCGAACTGGAGCACCGAGGAGGTTTCCCATCGCTGAATCTCTAACCCTGACCGTAAGTTTACGAGGCACTCGCGATGTCAGGGGAACCTATCAACTTTTCCGCCTCACGGGCCTACTAGATGCGTTCTCGGAACCTGCTTTTCGTAAGGCAATGACCAAGTACGTAGAGGCTGGGCCAACCAACATCATTCTCGACCTGGCGGCTATTGACTTTGTCGATAGCTCTGGGCTAGGTGCGCTCGTGCAGCTAGTTAAAAAAGCTACCACCGAAGGCGGCACCGTCCAGGTGGTGACCAACCCCCGCGTCACCCAAACCGTCAAGCTGGTGCGGCTTGAGAAGTTTTTATCGCTACAGCCCTCAGTGGATGATGCGATCGCCAACCTCGACAACCCGCCCAGTGAGTAGCCCCAGCAGTCCCTTCCTGTAGACAGCGGTGGCTCATATGTCTGCCGAACCTCCCGCTAGCCTGCAGTGGTTGCTTCAGTTCAGCGCCCGTAGCCCTGTCCTGGCCCTTTCTCCTGAGCAGGTGAACTCACTCTCGCCTGTCGCTTTGGCCTATATTGGCGATGCCGTGTACGAGCTGTTTGTGCGGAGTACGTTTTTGCTGCCTCCCAAGCGCATTCAGGCTTTTCATCAGCAGGTCGTAAACCAGGTGAGGGCGGAGCGACAGGCCCAGCAGGTGCAGCAACTCATGCCGCTGCTAACCGAGGCCGAGCAGGACTTGCTGCGGCGGGGGCGCAACGCTTCGTCGCGCGGGCCTCGACGAGTTGACAGCCAAATTTACCAGCAGTCCACCGGGTTTGAAGCTCTGGTGGGCTATCTTTATTTAACCAATCCTAGCCGTCTGGTGGAGCTGCTGAGCGCGTTAGATCTATCAGCAGCTGAGTAAACGAACAGGCTTTAGCCGCTCTAGCTTGTCTTTGGGGTCGGGCGTGGCAAGGCTCGATATCCCGAGCTTTTGGCCACAATTGATGACACGCCCTAGGGTGACTGCTCCATCTGCCAGGCCGCGCGCACCAGGCGAATGTCTTCATAGCTGACAGCAGAGCCGAGGCGATCGCGAATCTCCGTCAGCGACGCATTTTCCATCTCTGCCAGCACCGTGCCTATGGTGCGCTGGCGGTTGGTATCTACCAGCTGGTCCACCTCCACCGTTTCACCCTGGCGGATGAGCTGCTCCAGATGGCTAGCAATGGTGGTGGCCTTGAGCCCGCGCTGGTCGGCAATCTCCTGTAGAGACAGCCCCTGGCGGTGCAAATCGAGGGTCTGACGATGGGTATCGCCCACGGCTTGCCGACGTTCTCGCACCGGACGCGATCGCCGGGCCGCCGCCCCTGGGTCAGACTCTAGCCCGTAGTCGGCACAAAACTGGCGAATGGCATCGGTAAACACCTCGCCGTACTGGTCTAGCTTGCGGCTGCCTACCCCCGACACCTGACCAAAAGCCTCTAGGGTTTGGGGCCGGGTGCGGGCCATCTGCCGCAGGGCCGACTCCGGAAACACCACGTAGGGCGGCACGCTCTGCTGATCGGCCAGCTTTTTGCGCAGGGCTTTCAGCACCGTTAAGAGCTGGGCTACCTCTGGGGTGTCCTCGATCGTAGAGGCTTCGGCAGGGCCGGGGGCAAAGTCTTTAGGGACGGCCACCTGCACCGCAATTTGCTTGCGCAGCACCTGCCAGCTGGCAGCGTTGAGCTTGAGTACCGGATAGCCGTCGGTCGTTTCATCGACCAGCCGCTGGTGCAGCAGCGATCGCCCCAGCAGTCGCCACTCATCCACCGAGCGGTCTTTGCCAATGCCGTGGGTTGACAACTGGTCGTGCCGCAAATCGACGATCTTTTGCTTTTTAGAGCCCCGCAGCACGTCAATAATGTGAGCCATGCCAAACCGCTCCTGGCAGCGGGCCACGCAGGAGAGAAACTTTTGCGCTTCAATCGTCCAGTCTTCGATCGGTGGCGGGTTTAAGCAGTTGTCGCACTGCTGGCACGTCCCCTCCACCAGGTCGAGTTCACCAAAGTAGCTCAGCTGCACCCGGCGACGGCACACCGTGGTTTCGGCGTAGTCGACCATTTGCCTGAGCTGCTGACGGGCAATGCGCTGCTCGTCAGCATCGGGCTTCTGGCTAATTAAATATTCTGCCGTCGCCACATCGCCGTAGGCCAAATACAGGGTGCAGTGGGCCGGTTCGCCATCGCGCCCGGCTCGGCCACTCTCCTGGTAGTAGCCCTCAATATTGCGGGGAATATCGTAGTGAATCACAAAGCGCACATCGGGCTTATTGATGCCCATGCCAAAGGCCACTGTCGCCACCATCAACCGCACGTCGTCGCGAATAAAGCGGGTTTGGTTCTCCCGTCGCGTATCATCACTCAGTCCGGCGTGGTAGGGCAGCACCGACTCACCATCGGCGGTGAGCTTTTGGGCTAGCTCGTCGACCCGCTTCCGGCTCAGGCAGTAGATAATGCCCGCACCCTGGTGCTGCTTGACCTGTCGCCGCAGCTCCTGGTAGCCGTCACGGCCCTTGGGGCGCACCTCATAAAATAGGTTGGGCCGGTTAAAGCTCGATACCTGAATCAGCGGGTCGCGCAGCCGCAGCTGTTGGGCAATATCGACTCGCACTCGCTCGGTGGCGGTGGCGGTCAGCCCCATCACCGAAATTTGCGGAAACCGCTCCCGCAGCACTGATAGCTGCCGGTACTCAGGGCGAAAATCGTGGCCCCACTCACTAACACAGTGAGCTTCGTCGATCGCAAACCCGCTGACCCCTACGGTCTTGATCAGCTGCTCCAGCAGGCCAAAAAAGCCTGGGCTCATCAATCGCTCTGGCGACACGTAGAGCAGCTTCACGCGGCCCGCCAGCAGGTCGGCTTCCCGCTGCCGAATGGTGGCGTAGTCGAGGGAGCTGTTCAGGCAGGTAGCCGCCACGCCGTTGTCGCTCAGGCTATCGACCTGGTCCTGCATCAGGGCAATTAGCGGCGAAACCACCACCATCACCCCCAGTTTCAGCAGCGCTGGCAGCTGGTAGCACAGCGATTTGCCACCGCCGGTGGGCATAATCACCAGGGCATCCTGGTTCTTCAGCACGGCCTCAATGACGGGCCGCTGCCCTAGCCGAAACTGGTCATAGCCAAAGTGATGTTTTAGGGCCGTTTCTAAAGAAGGAAAGGCCGCTGTGGGTAATGCCGCCCCAGCCATAGGCAACGCTCAGCAAGTTATTTCAACGCGTTCAAGTGTACTCTCTTCAGGCCGAGTATTGCTCCTGAATTCTTTGTCGCGCAGGCTTTTAGGATGGCTTGACCTGGGCGTAGCAGGCGTAGGCCTCTGGGTAGCGCCCCAAACGCTGCAGGGCCGCCCCCCGAAACAGCCAGCCCTGCGGATGGTCGGGTGCGATCGCCAGCACCTGCTCGGTCATCGCTAGCGCCTGCTCTGGCTGCCCTAAATGGATCAGACACACGGCCTGGTAGACCAGCACCGATACCGCCTGGGGGCAAACAATAGCGGCTTCTTCAAAGCAGCGCAGCGCCCGCTCGTAAGCCCCGGCATTGGCCAACGTTTCTCCCTCGCTGTACCAGCGCTGGAACGAACTATCCTGCCAAGACGACAGGGCAACTGCCTGAGGGCTAAGGCCGGAGGGGGTGACTGGGGCAACGGTGGGCTTCATAGCTGGCAAATCACAACAGAACAACCACAGCATTCCCTCTGGCTGACTCAAAGGGCCAACCCTCAAAAATGCTCTAGATCAAACGCAGGGAGCGGCCCGAAGTCAAACCTGTCTCTGGGTTTATCGCTGGGGCCACCGCTGCGCTTAACCTCAATTCTCAAGAGCATAATCGGTCTGCCTGACGAGAATTCTCTGGCTGTCGCATAAGTTTACGTCTGCTCCAAGGCCGCCTAGATCCCGCTACCGTAGTATCCAGGTCTAGCGCCTCAGCCGGGGCGAAAGCCAGCCCAAACGCTGATTAAAACAGCCCCCGCGCTGGCGCGGTCTACAGCCGCACACGAATTCATACAGACCAGAACAGCTGAAGAAACCTTGCGGTGTGTAAAGCAATGTTACAAAAATGACGTCATGACAGCATACTGGCTTGACGGTCGCCGATATCCCGTTTAGGGTGTCTACATACCCGGGTTACCCCTATTTAGAAAAGCGCTATGGAAGAGCAAAAAGCTACCAAGGTCACACTGTATTTACCTCCTGACCTGCATCGTCAGTTAAAGATTCGCTCTGCTGTTGAGGGCGAGGCCATGTCTTCCATTGCTAAGCGTGCGATTGATTTTTATCTGGCTCACAGTGACGTAGTGGCCGAAAGTTTAGAGTCTTCCTTTGGTCAAACCCATCGTGTTCATAGCTGCCCAAGCTGTGCGTCGTCGGTGGTAATGCGAGAAGGCGAACTGGTCGAAATAACCCAAATGGTTGGTGCTTCCCAGGGCAGTGCACTAAATTCTGCCGTTGTCCCTGAGGTTGCTGCCAGCACTGGTTCCCGTGAAGAAGGGGAATTGGTTGTTTGCTAGGTACAGATTTAGCTGGCCTGGCTGTAGTTCACTTAGACAGTGCTGAGACAGTATTCAGACAGCGGTCCAGACAGCGATTTAACTGCCCCGTAACCTGAGAAGGGATTTGGTCATGCGAGAGGATTTGAACGTACTAGTACAAGCCCAATATCCTCTGATCTATCTGGTCACTTTTGAGGAAGAGCGGGCAGAACAAACCATCGCCATGGTGGCTCGTCATCTCTCCAGGGAGCAAGACGTTAAAGGGCCTATGCGGCTCTTCACCTGGACAATGACTCGGGGAATGGTTGAGTTTGGCAACCAGGGTACGGGCACCCAAAACAACAACACGGTTTCTCCTGAAGCGGCTGTGGAGTGGGTGATTCGCCAGCGCGAACCCGGTATCTTCATCTTCAAAGATTTGCACCCTTTCAAAGATTCTCCCGCCGTCACCCGCTGTTTGCGAGATGCGATCGTGTCTCTCAAGGGCACTCGAAAGACTATCGTGCTCATGTCTCCCGTGCAGGAGATTCCCATTGAGCTAGAGAAAGAGGTGGTGGTCCTCGACTTTCCACTGCCCAATATGTCGGAGCTCGACGAAGTTCTCTCGACTGAAATGAACCGGGCTCGCGGCAGCAGCATTTCTACCGAAGAGCGCGAGAAGCTGCTGAAGGCCGCTCTGGGTCTAACCCGTGATGAGGCTGAAAAGGTCTATCGCAAGGCGCGGGTGATGGCTAAGCGTCTGACCGCCGAAGAGGTGGACATTGTTCTCTCAGAGAAGAAGCAGCTCATTCGTCGCAACGGCATTCTAGAGTTTATGGATGTTGATGAAACCATCAACTCTGTAGGTGGTCTGGAAGAACTGAAGCACTGGCTCAAGCAGCGCTCCGACGCATTCACCGAGCGGGCGCGGGAATACGGTTTGCCCCAGCCCAAGGGCATGCTGATTCTGGGTGTACCCGGCTGCGGCAAGTCGCTGATTGCCAAGACGACGTCTCGACTCTGGGGGCTACCCCTGCTGCGCCTCGATCTGGGTCGCGTATACGATGGCTCCACGGTGGGGCGATCGGAGGCCAATCTGCGCAATGCGCTGCGCACGGCTGAGTCAATTTCTCCCTGCATTCTCTTTATCGATGAGATTGATAAGGCTTTTGCCGGTGGGGTCGGCTCCTCCGACTCAGACGGCGGCACCTCTAGCCGCATCTTCGGTACCTTCTTGACCTGGATGCAGGAGAAAACCTCTCCGGTGTTTGTGATGGCTACGGCCAACCGGGTTGAGAAGCTGCCCAGTGAGTTTCTGCGCAAAGGTCGCTTTGACGAAATCTTCTTTGTTGATCTGCCCAACGCCGAAGAGCGCAAAGACATTTTTCAAATCCATCTGCAAAAGCGCCGTCGCGACATTGAGCGCTTTGACCTCGATCAGCTGACTAAGGTCTGTGATGGGTTTTCGGGAGCTGAAATCGAGCAAGGACTGATTTCGGCCATGTATGAAGCATTTGCCCAAGGACGTGAGTTCACTCAACTCGACATTATTGCGGCGATTCGAGCTACGCTGCCGCTGTCGAAGACTATGAGTGAGCAGGTGACTGCCCTGCGGGATTGGGCCCGCCAGCGCGCACGTCCGGCGGCAGCCTCCGTCGCTGAATATCAGCGGATGGAGTTTTAACAGGCTTTCCTCCCGGCGGTATCCGGGGGAAGGGCTAGCGTTTAGCTAGCAGTTAGTATCCAGCTAGCCACGGGCTATCTGGTTTGTCTCTCTCAAACCTCGTTGTCTCTCTCAATTTCCCTACAGGAGGAAACACCATGTCTCACTTCAGCACCCTTCGCACCAAAGTGACCGATGCTGAGATTCTCAAGCAGTCTCTGGCTGACTTGGGTATTGCTACCAAGACCGAAGCTGATGTACGCGGTTACAACGGCCAGCGCGTGCGCGCCGACCTTGTCGCCGTTCTGGATGGTGAGTACGATCTGGGTTGGTCTCGTAATGCCGATGGCTCCTTTGATCTGATTGCTGACCTCTGGGGTGTGGCTAAAAAGCACAACCAGACTGAGCTGATCAACTCCATCAACCAAAAGTACGCGGTCAACAAGACCCTGGCTGAGGTTAAGCGTCCTGGCCTGCAGAACGCCAACGTCAAGCTGGTGCTTCAGTAAGCCCGTATCGCGTTCCCTAATGTGGGGTGGCTAGCACGCGCTAGCCACCCCATTTTTTGTATTTGCCCACTTTTTATGTCTGCTTTTGTGGTGTTCTGCCACAGAGCCAGACTACACTGACGGAGAGGTTAGTCTTGAATACCAGCTGTGTCTGGTACAAGGTGCCTGCTCAGAATGATTGCCCCAACCTGGGGATCGCGTGGTTTAGCCTGGTATGTCCCCCATCAGCCCGTCTGATTTGTCGGCCCTGCACAAGCTGCTGATTGCCTGTGGTGACTATGCTAGCCAGCAGTCTCAGCAGTCGTTTCAAGTATTTGAGAAGGGAGTCGACGACTACGTTACGACTGTTGATCAGCTGCTAGATCAAAAGCTGCTGGCCGGTATGCAGGCGCTTTTTCCGGCAGACGGTATTGTGACTGAGGAAAATCGGGCCACCGCTGAGCAGTTTCAGCAGGGTGATGGTCAAGGAGGGCGAGAGGGCGATCGCCCCCTATGGTTTGTTGACCCTATTGACGGCACCGATGACTTTATTCAGGGCGGAGACCACTACGCGGTAATGGTGGGGAGAGTGGTGGCGGGATTGCCCCAGGCAGGCTGGGTCTATGCTCCAGTCAAGCAGCGTCTGGTTTGGGGTGGCCCGGGCTGGGGCTTGTTTGAGCAGACGAATGGTGGCCATTCGACCCCGTTGATCCCCAAGCAGCCGCCCTTTGATCCTGAGCGGGGTTGGGCGATGGTAATTGGCGATAAGGATGAGCGGCGGTTTGGTGCTGCGATCGCCCAGCGTTTTCCCAGGGTCGAGTTCCTCTCTTTGGGCAGCTTTGGCCTCAAGGTATTGGCGGTCATCACTGGTCAGGCGGGCATTTACATTTACCTCAACGGACGGGTCAAGCTGTGGGATACGACCGGCCCCCTGGCCCTGGCGCAGGCGGCCGGGCTAGTGTGCTGTGATCTGGCAGGGCGACCCATTCGCTTTACAGAACCCGATGTCGCTCCCCAAACGCTGATTCACCAGCAGCCGATTGTCGTAGGCTGGCCCAGCTATGTGGAGGCGCTGCTGTCGCCCCTCAGCCAGATTGCAGCTGCGATTGGCCTGCCAAGAGAGGGCGGCTGATTCGGTCTGCTCTAGGTTTCTGGGTACCATGGGAGGGTACCTTGTCATCGCTAGTCTGGCTCCACCAGTCCTGAGCGTCACCCTTTCACCATGCCTTCTATGCAAGCCGACACGCTGAGCGAACTGTATCCCCTATTTCAGGCTGCTAGTCCCGAAACCGTTGATTGGCTCCTATCTGTAGCTACCCATCACGACTACCCCGCCGATCGCGCGGTGGTGATGGAAGATGCCTGGGGCAATGCGGTTTACTTCATTGAGGCTGGCTGGGTAAAAGTGCGCCGCCACGCCGAAGACAGCTCTATCACCCTGGCGGTACTGGGCAAAGGCGACTTCTTTGGCGAGATGGCCATTCTAGACGAGTCTCCTCGCTCCACCGATGTGGTAGCCATGACCGCCGTCAAGCTTATGAGCATATCGGCTCAGCGGTTTATTCAAACCCTGTTCAAAGATCCTCAGCTGCACCACCGGCTGCTGCAGCTGATGGTGCAGCGACTGCGTCAGACCAACCTGCGGTTTCAGTTGCGCCACCAGCCTCCCGCTGTCAAGTTAGCCAACACCCTAACGGCCATTCAAACGGCCTACGGCGAACCTGTGGAGGATGGGGTTGAGCTATTTAATATCCCTCGCAAAGATCTGGCCGACCTGGCCGATATTACCTCCGACGAAGCCGAAAAGATTATGGGTAAGCTGGCCGAAAAAGGCTGGATTGTGGAGGATACGGCGCGATCGGTGCTGCGGCTGAAAAACATCCGTCAGCTGGCGCATCTGGCCGGGCGGCTGTGAGGTTTTTCCCAAGCTTCTCTAAATTTGTAGAGATTGCTAAAGTTACCCAACCCCTTCGGTTCTCCGTGGTAGGTTGTCATCAGCTACCCGACGTAGTTCACTACCCCGGAGACTGCTATGCCACTACAACCTCCTTCTCCTCCGTCCATTAGCCCCAGCCAGATGACTCTGCTGCGCATTGTGTCTACTATGGCCTGGAGCGACGGCCACCTCGCCGATGAAGAAGTCGGCGTGATGCTAGACCAGTTTAGCCACCTGTTTGCCAGTAATCCTGGTCAACAGGCCGCTCTGCGTGACGAGCTGCGCGACTACTTGATGCAAAACTTGCCCCTCGAAGAGCTAGTGCCCAAGCTAACCAGTGCTGATGAGCGAGAGCTAGTGCTCAAACTCGGCCACCAGGTCATCAGCTCCAGTGCTCGCACCCCCGGCGAAGACCCGATCAATGCAGAAGAAGCGGATGCCTACAGCCGTTTGGTGTCGTTACTCAACCTGCCTGACGATGTGGTGAAGCGGGTTGAACAAGCAAGTGGCCAGCCCGCTGCCGACAACAACAACCTGATTGAGCAGCTGACGGCAGAACTGAAGACCTTTGTGGATGAGCATTAGGCTATCAGGCACTCATCTCCAGCATGCGCTGAATCGGTTTGAGAGCCTGCTGCTGTAGCTCGGGGCTAAGGACAATTTCGGGCTGGCGATTTTTCATCGCTAGGTAGAGCTTCTCAAGCGTGTTGAGCCGCATGTGAGGGCATTCGTTGCAGGCGCAAGTCGCCGCTGGCGGGGCAGGAATAAATACCTTGTCTGGAGCCTGCTTTTGCATCTGGTGAATGATGCCAGGCTCTGTAACCACAATAAATTCAGATTTTGCGCTCTGCTGAGCGTGCTTAAGCAGTGCTGTAGTCGAGCCAATAAAGTGGGCATGGCGCAGCACCGCCTCTTCACACTCGGGGTGAGCGATAACATCTGCCTCTGGGTGAGCGCGTTGCAGCTGCACTAGCTTCTTCTCAGAAAAGGTTTCGTGAACCATACAGCTGCCCTGCCACAGCACCATATCTCGACCCGTTTGCTGTATGACGTAGCGGCCCAGGTTGCGATCGGGGGCAAAAATAATTTTTTGGTCGGCGGGCAGCTGCTGCACGATGCTGACTGCGTTGGAGCTGGTGCAAATGATATCGCTCATGGCCTTAATCGCCGCTGTGCAGTTGATGTAAGAAATCACCAGGTGGTCGGGATGGGCGGCTTTAAAGGCCGCAAAGGCATCGGGGGGGCAGCTATCGGCTAGAGAACAGCCGGCGTCGAGGTCGGGCAGCAGCACCTGCTTCTCGGGGTTGAGAATTTTTGCGGTTTCGGCCATAAAGTGCACGCCCGCAAAGACGATCACGTCGGCGCTGGTAGTCGCGGCCTGCCGAGACAGCCCCAGCGAATCGCCAATGTAGTCGGCGACATCCTGAATGTCAGACTCCTGGTAATAGTGGGCCAGAATAACGGCATTGAGCTCGCGCTTGAGGGTCTCAATGGCTTCAACGAGGTTGTGGGTTGGCAGCGTGGCAGCAGGCGTTAGGGTGGTGAACACGATAGTAGACAGGCCGAAGACTAGTGCAATTCGAATTATAGTTCAATTCACCAAAACTCGCCATCAGCCCAATCTGCTGCATTCCAGCGATCGCACGCAGATGCCAGGCGCAATCCAAGCGCAGCAGGCACCTACAGGCTTTGAGCGGAGGCCTGGTATCGCGCTGAGAACGATAGCTATCAATCAAATAGAGGGTCTGAGATAAGACTTAGCCCAATGAGGAAGAGGCCAGACTAGGGCTTACTCGTGGACTGTGACCGTTAGATTCAGCGGTGGCCCGCTCGACGTTGAAGCGGTAGCCCACATTGCGCACCGTTTGGATGATGTTGGGCTGTCTTGGGTCAACCTCAATTTTTTTGCGTAGGGAAAGAATGTGGGTGTCAACGGTTCTGGGATTGTCGATCGCGTCAGGCCAGGCGCGGCGCAGAAGGTCAGTGCGGCTGAGGGGCGCGCCCGCCGCCTGGGTCAGCACGTACAACAGGCTAA
Organism: Nodosilinea sp. AN01ver1; assembly: GCF_050565655.1. Classification (NCBI taxonomy): domain Bacteria; kingdom Bacillati; phylum Cyanobacteriota; class Cyanophyceae; order Nodosilineales; family Nodosilineaceae; genus Nodosilinea; species Nodosilinea sp. AN01ver1. The sequence goes on from NZ_JBNXVS010000045.1 coordinate 36,847, forward strand.
ACTCCTGGGGCGTGAGATCGATGTAGTCGCCGCGAAAGTTGACTCGCCGCTGCACCAAATCGATATTTAAGTCGCCGTAGGTCAGTGATGCAGGGGCGCTCATTAGCCGCACTCGTCGGGTCAAGGCCTCCACTCGGGCTAAAAACTCCTGCATGCCGAAGGGTTTAGTGAGGTAGTCGTCGGCCCCGGCCCGCAGCCCGGTCACAATGTCGGTTTCGGTATTGCAGGCAGAAAGAATCATGATCAGCGGTTGCCCCTGGCTGTGTAGCCACTTGCACAGCTCTACCCCATCACCGTCGGGCAACTGCGAGTCTAAAATCACTAGGTCGGGCTGACGATGCTGAAAGACGTCGCGGGTGCGAACTATATCTGACGACTGAAAAACTCTGTAGCCAGCCTGCTGAAGATGCCAGCCTAGGAGCGATCGCAGATGGGGGTTTCCCTCAATAATCTGTACAGATACAGAGCCCACTGAATTTCGTCATAAACGGCAATTTTTATTTGCTAAACATAGCAAAGCCCTTCGGGGGGTTTTGTAGCTAGGGTTACCCAACTCTGAGGTCGGCTACAGGCCTTTAGCGCCCATCAAGGTGACAAAACGTCACTAACGGTAGTCAACTAACTATTTATAGATCATTACTTTGCATAACTTAAATATAGTTTTGCTTTCGAAAAGAAGTAGCTTTGGAAAGCCTTTAGAGAGGCTAAAAAAAACAAAAGAATGAATTTTAGTCAAATTCCTGAAATACCATCAAAACCTCGATGTACAGGTCAAAAGAGCCAGCATGCAGGGGGTTAAACAGGGTTTTTGACCTAGGTATTATAAATATCAACCGCGTCGTTTCTAATCATGACTTTGACCCAAGGCTATATCCTTGTGCTCGATCCGGAGCGTCGTCACCATGACGACGCTCACTCTCTGGCGACCAACCTGCAATATCCTGTGTTTGTGGCCAGTTCCACCGAGCAAGCGGTGACTCGGGCTAGCCAAACTCCCCCCTGTCTGGTCATTTTGATGGGCAACAATTTTCAAGCCTGGTCGCAACCGTTGGTCAATCAACTGCGGCAGTACAGCCGCTCTCCCGATATGACGATTGTGGCGCTTACCGATTCAGCCAGTCCCCAGTGGAACTATAGCGAAGACACACCGGGGGTAGACGGCCTGCTGGTACAGCCCCTCAGCATGGAGATTTTGCGATCGCTCGTAGAGTCGGCTTTTGCCCGCAGCATTTGCCAGTAACCGAACTCAAAAGACTGTCTTGAGAGCAGTTCTTAGGCCGCTATTTCTAACCCACAACTACCAGATCTGACCTGGAATCAGCATTTGCCAGACCAGCTGGGTATGCTGAAATTAGGTTAAGAGAGAGCCTTCATGCTGCCCAAGGTTTTGCCCGAAAGTCGAGTTCAGGTATTTAAATTTTGGTTCAATGGCGCTCTGCAAGACGGTACTCACTACGCCAATGAACTGTACTATCGAGCTTTAACCGTTGAAGCCGACAAACGAACTCGTTTGTACCATTTAGCCTGCAAGTTCTCAGAACAGCAGGCCGGGGCGCTGGTTTCGATCGCAGACGATCAGTGCAGCCTGTGGATTAGCCTACGCAGTCAGATGATGGCGGCTCAGCTGCTTCAGCAGCGGGTGGCTGGGTTACCCCGGCCTCGGCTCTAGCCAAATGCCTCAACATCAGCGCCGAGCCAAGCCAACTCGCCCTGCTCAAAGCAGCCTTTAACCTCAAAGGTAGCTGGGTCAAAGAGTGTGAGATTGGCCTGATACTTCGCTGCCAGCAGCCCCAGGCGGTCATCTACCCCAATCGCCCGAGCTGGATACAGCGTCGCCATCCGCAGGGATTCCGCGAGGGGAATGCCCACCTGGTGCACGCAGTTGGCCACCGCTTCCATCAGCGTTAGCGCCGCCCCGCCCAGGGTGCCGTCGGCTGATACGCATTTGCCGTTGCGATAAAACACCTGCTGGCCCCCGATAACAAACGACTCTAGATTGGTGCCTACCGGCGGCGTGGCATCGCTGACCAAAATTAAGCGGTCTTGCTTGATGGTCCTGGCCAGGCTAACAGAGCCGTAGTGAACGTGATGACCGTCTACGATAATGCCCGCATAAATGTCGGGACGGCTAAAGACAGCGCCCACTAGCCCCGGGCTGCGCCCCTGCCAGGCCGACATGGCATTAAATAGATGCGTCACCATGCTGACGCCTGCCTCAAAGCCAGCCAGGGCGGCTTCAAAACTGGCGTCTGTGTGCCCAGCAGCCACAGTAATGCCCGCCTGGACCAGCTGTTGAATGTACTCTGAGGGCACCATCTCGGGCGCTAGCGTGACCAGCTTAACTACCTCTGGCCCCGCCTCGGCCAGGTGGTTGACCATTGCCCCGTCGGCGGGTCGGACATAGGTTTTGTCGTGAATGCCGCTGCGGTTTGGGTTGAGATAAGGGCCCTCTAAGTGCAGGCCCAGCACCCGCTGGGGGTGGCGACGGCGGTACTCGGTCACGATCGCGATCGCGGCCTGCATCGCCGCATCGGAGGTGGTAATTAGCGTAGGCAAAAAGCTGGTCGTACCGCTCCGCAGGTTGGTACGGTGCATGGTGTCGAGAGTATCGGCGGTAATGGCATCATTAAACATCACACCGCCGCAGCCATTCAGCTGGAGATCGATAAAGCCGGGTGCTACTGCCCATCCCTGGCCGTCTAGGCGGGGTAAATTGGGGTCGAGGTGAGCGACGGGCACCAGGTCAACAATGTTGGCCTGCTCTACTACGAGGGCATGGTTTTGCAGAACTTGATGTCCGGTATAGAGGGTACAGTTGGTGAGAGCATAGCGAGGATAGCGGGCCTTCATGGCGAGGCTAAAACTCCTGGCATTTAGCTCTGGCGTAACCCCATCTGTTGTAACCCTAGAGGACATGGTGATGCTTCGTCCCTTTCATGTGGCGTTTCCAGTGTACGACCTGACTAGCACCCGTCACTTTTACGAAACAATTCTGGGCTGCTCCGTAGGACGCACCTCCGATCGCTGGACTGACTTTAATCTATTTGGTCACCAGATTACGGCCCATTTGGTAGATGAAGCTCAATCTGCTGTCCCCACTAACGCCGTCGATGGGCACGGGGTTCCGGTCAGCCATTGGGGGGTAATTCTAACCCCAGCGGAATGGCAGACCTTAGCCGATCGCCTGCGCCAGGCCCAGGTCAAATTTCTCATTGAGCCTTACCAGCGGTTTGTAGGTCAGGTGGGAGAACAGGCCACCCTCTTTATTACCGACCCTAGCGGTAATGCTCTGGAGTTTAAGTCCTTTGCCCAAGACGAGAGCATTTTTGCCCAGTCTGAGTAGCTCCGGTACCTAAGTCGAGCGCCGGGCTACTTTTATCGCTGCCACCGCTGTCCACGGTAGATGCCCTCGATTGTATGAGCGGGCGTATCAGCGGCGTCCTCAGATTTATCGACGGACGCAGTACTGGAGTGAGACGATCGGTAGCGGATGCCGCGATAGGTTAGTTCGTAGCCGTTATCAGCCTCATTTACAGCGGCCTCTGCCCCTTGGTGTGAGGTTGATGCTGCAATTTCTTTTGAAATATCTGTCGAACCGGGCTTAGCTGGGGCACCGGGTAGAGTCGCATCGGTGGCGATCGCCTCGGGCGGAGCAATCTCGCTAGCTTGGGCAACCAGTTCGCTGGCCCGAATCTGCCGCTGCAGCGCGTAGAGAGCGGTTAGGAGTCCTATCAGCAGCACCTGCCATGGGGCTTCCACTAGCCCCACTATCACCAGCCCCAGAACAGAGACAATCCCCACTGCGGTAGCTAACAAGGTAATAAACGCCATAGGTCTCTCTGACAAAAGGCTGCACTGAACGCTTCAGATAACCCTTACCCTACCGGAAGCACCTAGGCTTGTCATCTGCCCATTCAATAGTTCGTAGGATAGTAGACCTAAACATTAAAGCCCTGTAGCTATTGCTACAGGGCTTTGAATTATCACTTTTGCGATACCCCCAGGGGATTCGAAACCGCTGACCCTTGCCCTGCAATATTTGCCCTGTAAGGGTTTCGGGCTTTGCTGGTGCTAACGTGCCTAAATAGTAGCCTAAATTAATGCCTTGATACCCTCAGCAATAGGGCAGAATTCGAGTAGGTTTCTAGGGCTATTTTATGAGCGCGTTTAATGCAGCGACCCATCTTCCTCCTTCCGTCAACAGCTTGGAAAGATTAGCCGCTTGGGCGAATGGAGCACTCTACAAGCTATACAAAAATGAAAAGTATCAGGAAAGTGATGCTAGTCCGCTGGTGCCCATTATTACGGCTCAAGATGGGTTGGCAGCCGACAAAAAAGAGCATGTGATTTTCCGTCTTAGTCTTGTTTTAGATGATGACTGGAGAACGTCTACCAACCCGTTTTGGGCGGAAGCGCAAGACTTTACCACTGCCCCCATCCCTGACGAGTTCTTGCCATAAAAGGTAGAAATGGGGCCTGAATTAGTAAACGTTGGATCTGAGTACGGGGGGCTAGTCACCCGGGCAGAATACGAGCGCATTCTAAACGAGCGCATTCGTAATAACTTCAGAGCCAGCCCCGCGCCATCGTCTCCCGTTCCCTATGAAAGTCGCGTTGTTAATGTCAATGGTCAATGGGTTAGCCCTGAGCAACTGACCCAACTACGCAACGAAGCGATCGCAGAGACGCGCCGCCAGGCCGCTCAACCCGGAACCCCTGTCACTCCTTACGAGCAGCGAACAGTAAACGTTGGTGGGCAGCAGGTTACCCCTGCCCAGCTCACGCAAATGAGGGATGCAGCAATTCGGGAAACGTGGAGGAATGCAGCATCCCCCTCCCAGCCTCCACGGAGCAACCTTGGGCCCCTCAACTCGTCAGCATTGCCTGGTGGTGGCGGATCGCTAAGCACCCCCATCAACCGGGGGGCAGTGCCTACGGCCCCAGTTAACCTTGCTCCATCAAAGACTTGGACAGCTTTACCACCGCTAGAGCCTGCAACCAAGCCCCCAATCGTGCGAATGCCACAAGGCGCTGGCGGTAATCTTGGGCCTGCGTTGGGAGCACTGAGCACGGCATCACAGCTGCCTGGTGCAACTAGGCAAGCGTTGGGCGATGCTGGAGCGGCTCTGGGCGGCGCTTTCGATGCCGGGCGAAACTTGAGCATGCCGGGCATCGCTGGCGCTTTGGCCACTCCATTTACGGCCCCCGCAGCTGCGGCTGGAGTCGTATCCAATATCCCTAAACCGGCTGGCGTTCCTGACTGGGCCTGGCCATTCCCCGACCCACCCGATCCCTCGGCCCTCGACCCCGCCGCATTAGCAGCAGGTCAAGTCATCTCGCCAGGCGAGCCACCGCCTTTTCTGGGCGGCCAAAGCGATGGTGTTTGTTATCGAGTCACGGCCAAAAGTTCTCAAGGAGAAACAGTAACCTTTAACACCCGAGGCCCTGTAGGAGGTGTTAGAGGTATTGCTGTCTCAGGCGGTGGCAGACTGGAGGTTTACAGCCGAAGCGATGCCCAATTCAACCTTAACGGCGGCTGTTTCGCCACATCTACAGCGGCATGGAGATATACCGGGGTCGGAGGTACTTTTTGGGCACCTCCAAACACGGTCTCTATTTCTTCAGTAACGCGGCATGATGGACAGCCCGACACAGGCGGTAATCCACCAGGCGGCACGGAGCCGACACGAGCCCCCAACCCGGCGAGACAACTTGCTGGCACTGGGCCGCGCACTCTCCCGCCTCCCACGGAGGATGACGCTCCCTCGGATCTTCCCTGGCCTCAAACCCCAACGCCACAACAACCTAGCCCTTTAGACCCGGTTAACCCAAGCGAGGCCACCGACACGCCCCCAGGATTTAGCCCATTGCCATCGGGCGAGCCTGATTCAACAGACCAGACGGACGAGACACCGACAGAAGAGTCTACCCCCGATAATCCCACCGAGAAACCCCCTCGCCTGAGCCCGACGATTATCCCTATCGTCATCGGTGCTGGGGCGGGCATTGGCATAGCCGCGCGATCGGGCTCTTTCAGCGGCGGTTCCCCCTTCCTTTCCCCGGTCAATCGCAGCAACAGCACTGGACTGGTTTCAACGCCGGTTGAAATTCCGTCTGGTAGTCAGCAACCAGTCCTTACCCCTAGCGGGCCTCAAATTGGGACGCCACCTAGCGACAACCCTAATGTTGAGCTGAATACTCCCCCTGTCACACAGACTCCCAACATCTCTGATAGCTGCTGCATCCCACCACCTGATCCAGAAATCCTCAAACGCCTGGAGCAAATCAAAAAAGGGATCGGTGTCGATGGTCTACCGGCCTCAGTGGTCGATCAGATCGCCAAAGACAACCCCGGCCAAATTCAGATCGGCTCGCTGGCTGAGCTTCACCTCTGGCAAGTGCAGCAGCTTGACGGGGTGCTCGGTAAATGGCCAGTCGGTATCCCCATTCCCACCCCCGCAGGCACAACCACCGTAGGGATGCCCAACGTAGCTGAGGCTATGGCCGAAGTGGTGGGCATGCTGGTGAGCCAGCAGGTCACCGCCGCCCAAATCCTCAACACCAGTAGCCGCGCTATGGTGCAGGCCGGGTCTGCCACCCAGCAGGCACACCTGGCCAACCAGATTGCCCAAGCTAACGCCGATTTTCTGGGCTACGAGAGCCGCCCCAGCGCCGTCGATATGCCCCTGACCTACAGCCCAGGCAAAGACTTGTCAGACGGTTTGCTGAACGAATCAGTGGCCAAAGTCAAAGGCTTTCAAAACACCGACAACACCGATATAAAAGCGATTCTGGCCGAGCTGCTACAGGCAGCCGCCATTATTCGCGCCGTCTACTGGCGACGGGTTGACCCCAAAGGTGATCTCAAAACCCAGCTTCGGCAGAACGTGCGCGGCCAGGGTGACTTCCTCGACCAGGCCGCCGCCGGTGACGGAAATAAGAGCGACTGGGAAGCCTACCTCAAGCAGGTAGAGGAAGGCTTTAAGGCCTTCACCGGCGAAGTCAACCCCTACGGACGCCCCCCCGAGGAAGGCCCCAAAATCAAGGATCGCAGCCCAGGAACTGAGGATAAAAAATAGCGTATGGCGTTCACATTGACGGTGGGGCAGCTCTACAGCCGCACAACACGGCTGCAGGTTGGGGCCAGGGCCGGGGCCAAAGGGTTTCTAGAACGAATTACTCAAGCCGGGCGACAGATCGCTAATTTTGTGACCTGGGGCAACCTGAAAGGCTTTCTGATCGGCGCGGCTCTGGCCCAAATTCCCACGCTGATTTTCTCGCTAACCAACCTCTGGTCGATGTTCACCAGTGCAGCCATCGAGCTGTACTACTTCGATTGGAACATTCCCGACGATCGCATTGACCAGCAGGCGAAAAGTCGCTGGCAGGCCTACGGCGGCATTTTGGGCGGCACCGCTGGCAACGCGATCGGTTTCTTTGCCTGTGGTGTGGTGCCCGCCAGCTCGCTGTTTGCCTTCGACGAGCGCCTGGCCAGCTACGTGCTGAAAGAGGTATCAGAAGAGGCTTTCGAAGAGCTGACCTTTGAGGTGGCCTACGTGCTGCGGCTCTCCCTGCGAAACCTGGCCCGCCAGTCGGCAGGGTGGCTCTACAAGGGGGCCAGACGGTGGCTAAAAGACCCCAAAAACCCCATTGGCGGGTTGCTCTTTGGGTCAAATGCTCAGAAGGTACGCGAAACCTGGGGCGAGGCCAATGCCCCCAGCTGGAGCTTTGCCCAGGCCGTAGAGGAGAAAATCGAGAAAATTCCTAGCCAGTTCTGGCAAAACTTCACCGAAGAGCTGATCGAAGAGGCGATCGACGCCTGCATTGAGGCCGGTTACGTGGTTTCCAACTCAATCGAAGGGTATTACGCTCAGCAGAAGCTGGCCCAGACCCTCAACCGGGAAGCACAGCGCGTGGTTGAGGTTACCCCCAACCGGGTCAATGAGGCCGAAAAGTTTGTGTTGGCAGGGCCAGAGAGCGACGTTAGGGCTCAGCTGACTACGGTGCTCACTACCCACCAGATGATCGAAGATCGAGACGTTGGGCAGGTCATTGGGCAGCCGCTGGACGAATACATCAGGGCACGCCCCCTAGACGGTCTGAGGCTGCAATTCAAGCTCTACAGCCTGAAGACTCCCCCCTATTCACGGCGAGGTGACAAACGCCTAGTAGAAGTGGTTGTAACCATTGCCGATATAGATCGGGCCAAGCTCGATTGGGATCGGCTAAGGCAAGTTTGCGGCGGGCCTAACGGCTATCTATGGGGCCGCTTTAGGGCATCTGCTCGCCTCGATAATGGTTGCACCCTCAAAGTTTACGGCGGTACCCCAGACGAGGCTGAAGACCGTTTACGAGCATTCCTCTCCCTCAGTAGTGCTGAAATTAAAACTCTCTCAGTCACTGAAGAGAAAAAGGAGGCAGAACGCCTTGTAAATCCAAGCATGTTCAAGGATGTTACTAGGGTCTACCCCGGTCATGTCAGCATCATTAATCGCCAGAGAACGCTTTATTTAGACCGGGGTAAGCCTAGTCGGAACGGCAATTTCATCGACAAACGTGCCCGGTTTGACCTTTGGCGATCGGTTCAGCCACCAGATTTTGAGGATCGAGTCAGAGAGCTGCTCCGGCGGGCTGACTCAGCAGATACTGCCTCTCCCTAGCTAATTGGTCTAAAACCCACTCTGGAGTCTGCCCGGTTTCTTGGGAGAGTCGCCTAACCAAATTGCCGTAGGGTCTATATTCTACTGGGCGGCCAAATCGTGTTTTTCTGCGCTTAATTGCGCGTCTAGATCTAGTGCTCAATCGAGGATACAGTAACAATTCCATAAATTTTTACGGCTCTCATTTAGCCCTGTGCAATGACGACTATCAATTCATGTTCTATCGTACTTTCGAGTATAACCATCTGCGTAAATACACCTGTTGACAGATTCAAGGGATAGGCTAGAGTGCTTGGTGTAAGCGGTTTCTAGGGCTTCTATGGCGTCTGTTGTACCTGGCACGGGTGGCACTATCAAATCGACAACTGCTGAGGGGCAGGCTCACGAGATATTGAGCTTTATTGCCCTCAAACAATTGTCTGAAGTTACTAACCCAGGGCAGGTAACAAACGTACTGTCTGGTCACGACCAACAGGCACGGTTATTTAATGGCACCTATCAATTTTCTGTTTCTCAGATAATCGATGGGAGCGGGAATTTAACCCTAAGCGTTAACTCCTATCTAGTGGGAGCGGGTTTTCAGGTAGGCACGGGTGGCACGTTTAAGGGCAATAGCCCTGAAAAGTACGCCCTAGAGGTGTTGATGTTTATTCAAAACCTGGAGCGTGACCCCACCAAAAACCCCAGCTCTAGAAACTATGTTACCGGCACCTACAACAGCGACACGGGCCTTTATCAAGGCTCATTTAGTCTGCCCTGCCTCTTTAATTTAGATGCAGCCACAGGCGTTGTCAGTTACGGCGCTGACCCCTACTTACTCTGATTAGGAGACTCCTTCAATGCCTGAATATACTCGCGGCTCATTGCGTGACGTTCTCACCTTCGTTCCCCTCAACACCATCTTTTACTACGGCTGGAAGACTGTAGATTTGGCGGCTCGAACTGGTATCAGCCTGGCAGACATCAAAACCCAGCTGGGCCACATGACGGCGGTTGAGGCCGACGCTGGGGCCAACCGAATCATGGTGACCGGGGCCAACTCTCCCAAGCCCGCCCGCGTGGTCAAGCGCGACCCGACCGCCCCCATCAGCCAGCCCAGCAGCACCAGCACCTATGTGGCCTATAACAAGCTGGCCGCCGCGTCGGCTGGTGGTTGGTCGCTGGCCAAACCTGCTCGCGGCGTTCGCCTGACCGCCAACGTAGACGGCAAACGGTCGATCACGGCCATTGCGGAGTTGAGCAACGGTGCTCTCTATGCCTTCCCGTTGAGCCGGGTAGACTTCGACCGGGCCGGGGCTACTCTGGGCCTGCAATCGGCGGCACAGATTACCACGACATTAGAACGCTCTGCTCTGGTCACCGGCAGCCGCACTAAGCCAGGCCGTTGTTCGATTGAGGATAACGGCGGCGTGTTCTCGACCTACTTCGCCACCGATGCAGAAGAGGCGGCGATCGCTGCTGGCTACAACATCGACCGCACCGAGTTTGTCGAGTATGGAGCCCCTGTAGCACCGTAATGACTGGTCTCATCCTCCCCGGTACGCTTGAGTTTTCGCTGGCCTTGGCCGAGATTCCGCCCGTTCCCACTTGGCGGAAAGAAGCCGAGCGTACCAATGGGGAGACCTATCTAATTTGCCGGGCCGGTTCCCTGGGCCTGATGGAAGCTGTAGATCGCCAAACTTGGCTGGAGTATTGCAATGACGGAGAGCTCGACGAGCGACAAGACGAAATCGACGCCCACGACGACGCGCTCGAAGGCGTCATCTTCTGAGGCTGAGGCAGCCCCAGAGGCCACGGCAGCCGCCCCAGAGCCAGAGGCAGACCCTAGCGACTGCTTTCCCCTTTTTGTACGAAAACTGAAAGGTTTTGGGGCTGCCCTGGAGTCGATTCAGGCGGCCCGCAAAGAGGCGAAGCTGCCCAGCCTCAACCCGACCGATTACCGGGTCATTCCGGGGCGGCCTGGCGGTATCCCCTTCTCCTTCCCGGTGCAGGTGGTCTATAGGCCTGGCGACCCCAAAGAGCGCAACCTGGGCACGTTTCGGGTCGGTCGCTAATGCCGTGGCAGACCCTGGGCACGTTGGCCCCTAAGCTCAAAGCGTGGCGATCCTATACCGGGGCCACGCCCAACAGCACCGGGGCCGCCGTGTTTCGCGTAACGCCTAAGAATCTTGGGGTGGGGGTGATCTTCAAGAGTTACGCCCTGGTCAGGTTTCGCACTACTCAGGACGGGCTACCCGTCTACACCAAGGCCAGGCGAATCTACCCCAGAGCTGAGACCTTGGTTATTGATGCCGAAATCCCCCGAGAGCTGCGCGGCGGTGGGGTGCAGTGGTGGCCAGAGGTTAAGAAGTGCGTCTATCGCAATTTTCGGGGCCGAAACCCAGAGCCGTCTTACTTAATCGAGATTGAGCACCTGGTCAGGGCCGAGACGCCCCCCATACTGGCCGCCGACAACGACACCATTCCCTATGCAGACCGTGAAGATACGACGGTCGATATAACCGATGTCCTCAACTTTGATTAATGTTGGCACCGAGGCCAACGACGGCACGGGCGATCCGCCTAGAACAGCGTTCTCGAAGGTTAACGCCAACTTTCAGGGCATCGACCAGGCTCTGGTGGCCACCGAGACCACGGCACAGCTCAATGACCGCGATACGGCTAACCGTGCCCGCGCCAACCACACAGGCACCCAAACCACCAGCACGATCGCCAATTTCGCTAGCGAGGCGGCGGCGGCGGCCCCAGTGCAGTCGGTAGCAGGCAAAACGGGCGAGGTGTTGCTGGCAAAGGCCGATGTGGGGTTAGGCCAAGCGGACAATACCTCAGATATTGACAAACCCCTGTCTACGGCTACCGAGGCTGCTTTAGGTCAACTAGCCAGCTCTACCCAGGCCGCGCTAGATCAAAAGCTGGAAGCTGGCGATATCGCTGCATTCGAGACGAATGCCCAGCTCGACGCCAGAGACACCGCCAATCGGGCCAGGGCCAACCACACTGGGGCTCAGGCCATTAGCACGGTTACGGGGCTACAGACGGCGCTGAATGCCAAGCTTGAGGCATCTGCTATTGCCAGCTTTGAGACCACAACTCAGCTCAACGCCAGGGATACGGCTAACCGGTCTAGGGCCAACCACACGGGCACGCAGCCAGCAAATACCATCGAAGGGCTGTCGTCGGTGGCCACCAGCGGAGCCTACACCGACCTGTCGGGGCGACCTACCGTGCCCTTTGGTTTTACCTATGACCAACAGGTAGAGCCGATAGCTCCCACGGTTGGGCAAACCTGGCGCGAGCGTAGCGTAACGGGGCTAATTGTCGAAACCTGGCAGTGGGACGGCACCTACTGGGAGAAGCCCGCGACTGAATTTGTCACGCTTTTTGATTGGGCAACGCAAATATCTGCCACGACGGGCACGTACGGCAACCCTATGGGTTTTGCATATAAGTTGTTAGGTCATAGACTCAATTGTGCTTTAGCAAGTGAGCCACAATCAGGGAGTGATTACTGGGAGTTTTACGGCTTAAATGGTGGCTTAATCTTTGACAGCAGAACTTTGGCGGGGCTGACAACGAATGCTGTAAACACGTATGTATCAATGCTTGTGGCACCTTCGATCCATGCCGCTGGGGATTTGCCAGGATCAGCTATGAGAGCACTAAGGCAAGGATCGGCAGGGTTAATCAGGAGAGGCGGGTTAATAGCTTTATACAGACGGATACGGGCATGAAAATCTCTGTTAGGGGCTGCATCTTTGATGTGGTTGATGGGCAACCCGATTTTGCCTCTCAGTTTCCAAATAGCCAGGCGACTCAAGACGCGCTGCAAGCGGCCTACGACGCGGGCGACTGGGAGCCCTACGAGCCGCCCCAGGCCGAGCCGGAGCTGCTGCCCCCCGACTGGCCCGCCTTCCGCCTGGCCCTGCTTCAGTCAGAATCGTTTAGAACGTGGTCAGAGACTCTACCGGCGACCTGGCGGGAAGATCTGAAGATGGCGGCGCTGGTGGCCAATGCTGAGGCGCTACAAGCGACCTATGACCACTGCAAGACTTTGAATCTACCGGGCCATGTGGCCGCGTCAGGGTGGCAGCAGATAGCGACTGAGCACCGAATACCCGTGAAGTTCTAATGCCTGAGCAGCCCACTACTCACCGGCTCACCCTCCACTTTGTAGAGGGGTTTGGTGATCCTGTTTGGGAGAAGCTGGATTACGAGTTGCAAGCCCCCGATCACAATACGGGCGAGTGGATTTTAGGCCGCAGCCCCACGGCTCAGCTCACGCTCAACCTGCGCACGATCAGCGCTCGCCATGCGGTGATCAGCTACTCCTACGCCAACGATTGTTGGTCGATTAGCGACCTGGGCAGCGAAAACGGCACCTATCTCAACGGCAAGCGGGTTGCACCGCCCAAGCGGCCTCAGCCCATAACGATAGGAGACCGCATCGACCTGGGGCCACGGGCCAGAATTCAGGTGGTAGAGAATGCCCAAGACACGGTGCCAGAGCATGAGCTGGGGCCGCCGACAGTGGCCAGCACCACACCGATAGAGACGACCCCACCGGCACCGCCAGCACCAGCGCCAGCACCAGCGCCGCTGCCCCACCAGCCCAAAACCCAGTGGGACTCTCTTTATCTGGCGTTTGAATGGTTGATGAGTGGCACCAGTATTGCCGATCGTCTCTATCGGCTGCTGGTGTTCGGCGGGCTGGCCGCGCTGGTGGTATGGCTCATCTCTGTTTTGTTTGGATGAAGTCAGGGTTTTGTACGAAATCAGTGCAGTGCTCTGGGAAGACTCTAAAAAGAGCACTGGAGGGGCGATGGCAGTCTTTTGGGTAGTAATTTTGATTGGCGGCTTTTGGCTATGGGCACGGAGCGAAACCCTTAAGCGGCAGAGAGTAAAACGTGACAAGTACTCCTTCATTAGCGCCCCCGTTCGCACTAGGGCACAGCCAATCAATCTTCAATCCCAACACGCAGCGACAGCATTAGGGATTTTCTTTCTCACTTCCACTTTTTTGAGCGTTTCGACTAATGGCTACACTCAACTGCCTCAATTCACGGCGCTAGGGAATTCTGGTGAGGGCACGGGTTTTGGTCAGGTGGATGAGCGAAATTTGGCTAATTTTCCGCCACCAGATGCTTACCAGGAGGTGGGTGGAACGGCCTCGGCAGTGACCTTTATCAACGGTTCTCCTGATAGGCTCACTATCATCTTGACTAAGGACACTGGCGAACGTGTAGAGCTAAAAATGCCAGCCTGCAAAGAGTGCACACCGTACAGCCGCGACAACTCACCACCTTATGGTGCTGTCGGCACGCCGATCACATTTCAGATTCCACCTGGTAGCTACAAAGCTAGGGGCCATTTCTTTGGAACCCACAACACCAAGGGCTTTCAAAGTGATTGGCAGTTGGCCCAGGGGTGGGAGTATCGCAGCGTTATTTACACGTTGGATGAGGTGCATCTCTACTAAAAAAGCCCTCAGGTGTGGATGAGGGCTTGGTAGCGATCTTATTCGTCGTCTCCAGGGAATCTCATTCGTTCCTGGGCAGCTTTCGCTCTTTCCTTAGATTCGGGAGTATCCCAGTAGGCTTCGCGCCTGGCCCAGCTGGCGCGAAGCTCATTGTTTCTCTCAACGGCACTGCGACGGCCTTCTGATTGGTTTTCGGTTGTCATGGGTTTACCTCAGTAGTTTTGAAAGTGATGGGTTTAGCGCGGTTCGTGAAACATCCAGTAGATGCCACCGACGATCGCCACCCCGGCAGCGGCCACGATGACGACCTTGGCGGCCAGGGCCAGGAATAGCAGCACCGACCCGTAGCCGATCGACTCATAGGGGTGGTGCTTTGAGTAGGCCCAGAGCCGTTGTGGGGTCTGAAGGAAAGACTGTAGGTAGGCCCTAAACATTGTTGCCCCCCTCTAACCAGTCAAAGGCGACGGTCAAATTTTGGCCAGCAGCTTCGGCCTGTTCCATCGCCCTGGTTTTGTAGTGGTTCAATAACGTATCGTGAGCGTCGAGCTGGATGGCGCGAATCTTGGCCAGCTGCTGGTTTTTCTGTGCCCCGATCGCGATCCGGTCTCTAAGCCTGAATAGAATCTCATCTCCAAAGGCGAGTAGAACGGCCAACACTCCATTCCAAATAATTAGGCCGATGGTGCCTAGTGGATCGGCCAAAATTGCATCCAGTCTGAAATCTGGTTGACTGACAAAACTAATCAGCGCCATAGCAGTACGTGTGTATTTTGAACTCGATTCGATAGGTGCGCTGCTCATGCTGTTTCCGAGACGCCATAGCGGGTTCAGGATCGCGGTTATGAGTGA
>NZ_JBNXVS010000046.1:0-51661 GCF_050565655.1 Nodosilinea sp. AN01ver1
ATGGTCGGGCTATCGTTCGCAATCGCCACCCGGTATTCGCACTTTGAGCCAAGGACTCAAGAAATTTGAGGCCATATTTGAGGGATGGTCAATAGCTCAGGACTCATTTGTGTGTACTTAGTAGCCCCCAGGGAGAGGGATTTAGGGTGAGGGTCTCTCAAACCTAGTGGTTACGGCTGCTGGCGGCATCTTCTAGCTGCCGCATGACAGCATCTAGATTGAACGCAGCTGGCTTTTGCCGGGGCGGAAACTTCATAAACCCTTCAATTTGCTGCGCCACCAGCCCCTGCATGCCGTACATCAGGTAGGCATGGGAAATCAGCCAGTCCCAATAGGTATTGGAATTCTCATCCGCTCGCTCAAAGGGGTCGCGGCGCAGGTTAAACATTTTGGGTGCCCGCAGTGGCACCAGGGGCTCAAACCAGCACTGCAGCTGCTTGGCCCGCTGTTCCATCAGCACCAGCTTCCAGTCTTCATGGCGAATGGCGATCAGCTCACCGTCGTCGCTGAAGTAAAAGAGGGATTTTCGGGGGCTCTCCTTCACCTCACCCCGGAGGTAGGGCAGCATGTTGAAGCCGTCAATGTGGACCCTATAGGTGCGATCGCCGATGGTGTGCCCCTGCAACAGCTTCTCCTTGATCTCCGGTTCGCCCGCCGCCGCCAGCAGCGTGGGCAGCCAGTCTTGGTGAGAAACGATACCGTTGACCACCGACCCCGCCAAGAACTGTCCGGGCCAGCGGATGAATGCTGGCACCCGCCAGCCGCCCTCCCAGTTGGTGTTTTTCTCGCTGCGGAAGGGGGTAATGCCCGCGTCGGGCCAGGTGTTGTAGTGAACGCCGTTGTCGGTGGAGTACATGACGATGGTGTCGTCTGCAATGCCCAGGGCATCCAGCTTGTTGAGCATTTGGCCAATTAACTCGTCGTGGGCCACCATCACATCGTTGTAGTCGCCCTGACCGCTCTTGCCCTTGTGCTTGTCGGGGCAGTGGGTGCGAAAGTGCATGGCGGCGGTGTTGTACCACAGAAAGAACGGTTGATCCTGCTGATGGCAGCGGTCCATGAAGTGGAGGGCGTGCTCGGTCACCTCTTCGTCGATGGTTTCCATCCGCTTTTTAGTCAGGGGGCCAGTGTCTTCCACCCGTTGCCCCCCCTGGCCGTCGGCCCAGCTGTGGAGCACGCCGCGAGGGCCATAGCGCTGTTTAAAGGCGGGGTCTTTAGGGTAGTCGGGATGTTCGGGCTCTTCTTCGGCGTTGAGGTGGTAGAGGTTGCCAAAGAACTCGTCGAAGCCGTGCATGGTGGGCAGAAACTCGTCCTTGTCGCCCAGGTGGTTTTTGCCAAACTGGCCTGTGGCGTAGCCCAGGGGCTTGAGCAGTTCGGCGATCGTCGGGTCTTCCTGGCGCAGGCCGAGATCGGCACCGGGCATGCCCACCTTGGTTAGCCCGGTGCGAATGGGGTTTTGCCCGGTAATAAAGGCGGCGCGGCCAGCGGTGCAGCTCTGCTGGCCGTAGTAGTCGGTGAAAGCGACCCCTTCGTTGGCGACGCGATCGATATTGGGGGTGCGGTAGCCCATCTGGCCTCGGCTGTTGTAGCTGATGTTCCACCAGCCGATGTCGTCGCCCCAGAGAATGAGAATGTTGGGTTTACCGTTGGGCATGGGTTTTATCCTTTTAGTAAATTTTGAAAGATAGGGGCTGCTCTGCCATTGAGCGCGATCGCAGCGATGTCAGATGCAGAATGCAGATGCAGCGCACAGGCCAATATAGGGATCTTGCCTAGTCGTGAATATCCAAAAGTTCCAATCTGCCGTTCTTCACGAAGCGCAATCCTAAGCTGTGGCCATCGCGGCTAGGAGCCTCGGGCTCAAAACCGAAATAAGACGCTCAGGTAGGGGCCATGACTGGTGAGATCGATCGCCCTGGCTCCGCTATTGCCGGAGTAGTTCAGGTAGTTGACCTGGTAGCCTGCATTGAGAGAGGTATTGCCCGAAAATAGCCACTCCAGCGCCGCCAGACCCGTCCACGAAAACGCATTGCCCAGGCTAAGTTCATAACAGTGCTTTCGCTCTCAGGCCAGGGCTGGTTCATTTTTGCCAGAGAAATCTTGGGCGTTGCTGAATTGAGGCATGAATCTGGGTAGGGGCAAACGACCGTTTGCCCCTACGAGAGGCATTAAAGGGTTGATTCATACCCATATGTTCAGCAATCCCAAAACTTGAAAGACGCTGGTCGCTATTGCAGGCGTCGCACCCCTTCCTGAAAGCCCTTGTCGTAATCAGTGGTGGCCCGAAAGTTGTCGTAGGGTAGACCATTGAGGGCATCCTGAAGTCCGCGAAAAAATTCATCTTCGGGGGATGCGGGTCGCTGGCGTTCAGCCTCTGTGGCGCGCTGCTCCGCCTCAGTCGCTCTGCGGTTGGAATTGATCACGGCACTGGTTCCGGCAGCGGCCCCAACCCCTAGCAAAAAGTTGCCAAAGCTGGCCTGTGCTACCTTGGCCGTTGGTAGCAGGGCTGCGATCGCGGCAAAGACAGACAACCCAATAGCGATTGACCGTTTGATCATTTCGTCCTCGTTAGTTCACGCTTTACAGTTCAAATCATTACCATCCTAGAAACCCTATTTGGGCATTAATTCTGGGCAGGACGGGCCGAAATCCAGCCATCGACCGTCGCAGAGGTGACTAACACCTGACCATCGACTCGACCTAGGCGAAGCACAGTCTGACTAGCTGCTATCCATGTTTCCCCCGTGGATGTTTCAAAGTTTTCGAGCTGATAGATTTTTGCGAGGCCAAAATTATCGTCAATGATGTCGATCGTCACGTAATTTTTCAGGCTCTCCCGACGCTGAACCTGGCTAAAAGATTGCTCCAGCATTTGGCGATGGGCCTCTACTCCGTCTAGGTGGGTGGTAATTGTAGAGACACCATTGCCAGACTCAGCCGTGACGACCGTCACCGCAAAGGGGGCGATTAGCGCAAGCGTTCCCTCCACATCTCTATTGTTTCGTGCTGCCTGTAATCGATCAATAACAGCCTGAATATCTGCCTCTGTCAGCGGGGCAGCAGACTGTGCGATGGCCATTGGCGGGGCAGCGGCGATCGCCTTTGCGGCGAAGGGAACCGCCGCTGCTGTCAGACAAAATGCCAGGGCAAAACCGGCAAGAAGCTTTGACTTAATACTCATAGTCTTCATTAAAGAAACGAAGCTTTTTAAAAAAGCACCTCTAGATCTACGGCAGCGGCATTGGAATAACGGCATCTTAGGTATTAGCCATTGCTGCTATTGTGGTTATACAAAACAAAAATAGGATTGATGTATGAAATACAAAAGTTAATCCATTTTGCGACACCTATTGACCACCTCTATTCCTGGTCGCAACAGACTTAAGGATAGGACATGGAAAGCCCTATCTTTAGGGTATTCAATAGTAGGGCGTTGACCCATTGATCCTCATCTTCTGAGGAATTCAGCTAGAGGATTTCACGATATTTTTACCTGCCACTAGCCAAATTCTCTTTGGTATGGAATCGGTAAAGTCTGCTGCTTTATCGATGCGATCGCGCCTCAGCCAGGGCGTGAACACAAGAGACTTGAAAACACCATTTTTCTCTGGTCTATGCCCCTATGGTGGTGGCCTGACACACAAAGACACAGCATCCTATTAAAAGGTAATCGACTCTCCCGCCAGGGAATATCCCAAAATTCCAACTTTCGTCCCAGATTGAGCTGGAGGCCAATGGTTTTCGCCAGGATGGTTTTGAATCGGGATTTTGCGAATCGGATTCGGTTTAAGTTTTGCGTCAGCCTCGGTTGGGGCAGCGGCGATCGCCCTTAAAATATGGCCATCGCTACAACGGTTAGGACGTTTTCGTAGGTAGCCTATGGGCGATGGCTATACGCCAGTTCGCTGTCCCAGGCTTGGCTACAGGCAGTCAGCAATGTCCTAAGCGAACTGGCCAGCGCTATACAAGCAATTTTACTCAAAGCGTTCGCTACAACCTGCGCTTAGGAGGGTGCTATGCCTCAACCCTTGGCTACCAAACCCGTTTCCCTGAAAGACCTCTGGGAGTCGCGGCCCGCCGTTCCCACAGCAGCGACCTTCGATGCGGCTATCTTCGAATCTTTGCCACCCCCGGCCCAGCGCTACCTGAGCTGGGCGATTGCTCCCGATACTCCCCTGGCCTCAGCGGTGCGCTTGCAGATGCACGGCACCATTAAGCTGGGCAACCAGTGGCATCGCTTCTCCGGCGAAGAGGTGATTCGCTGGCAGCGGGGCATGGTCTGGCGGGCCACCACCTGGATGCAGGGGCTGCCCATCTTGGGGGCCGATCGCCTGGTAGATGGCGGCGGCGAAATGCGCTGGAAGCTGCTGGGCCTGCTGCCCATCGTGCAGGCCAGTGGGGAGGATGTGGCGCGATCGGAGGCGGGGCGCGCCCAGGGCGAGGCGGTGTGGCTGCCCTCGGTACTCTGTCAGCCAGAGATAACTTGGACGGCGCTAAACGACGTCCAGGTGCAGGCCGACTTCACCGCTTTTGGCGAACCCGCCCACCTGACGCTGACCCTGGATGATCGAGGGGCGATTCAGCAGGTTGCCCTCCCGCGCTGGGGCAATCCCGAGGGGGGCGACTACCACTACGGCACCTTTGGCGTTGTTGCCGAAGCCAGCGGCACCTTTGAGGGCTACACCATCCCTACTCGCATTCGGGCGGGGTGGTTCTTTGGCAGCGACCGCTTTGAGCGCGAGGGCGAATTTTTCCGCTGCACCATTGACCGCGCCCGCTACCGCTGATACCCAGCCGGTGGAAGAGGCGGCGCTGCGGCCTAAGTCTGCCGAGGCGCTGGGGCTGGGGGCAGGACGGCCCGACCTGGTGGTGCGGTTTGGGCGGGGCCAGAGATGCCCCGATCGCCCCGGCGACCCGTTGAGGCGGTGCTGATGTGAGCCATTAAACTCGGCTACCTGGATGGCGTAGCCCGCTGCATCCAGAGGGGATAGCCGTTGGCGTCACGCAGCTGCAAAACGCGATCGCCCTGCGTTACCTCAGAGGCCATGACCACCGACTGCCCCTGCCAATCGCTGCGGTAGCCTTTTACTGCAATGGGGCGGTTGGGGACGATGTCGAACCCTTGATCTGCTAAATACCAGGCTGGCCCCAGGTGCACCGCCAGGGTTTCCTGGGCGGTTTGCAGGGTCAGAAACATGCCCTGGTGGCCGCCGTAGCGATTTACGGCAGTGGCCGTACCTTGCAGCGTGACTAAATCATCGGCATCAAACATACCGCCGTTGATGCAGGGCATTCCGCCGCCGCCTGGCCCCATGGGGCCGCCCCTTTGCCAGCGCTCACCCATCATCTGGCGACCCATAGGCCACCAGCCGGTCTGGTTTTGGGCCTGCAGGGGCGTAGCGGTCAAGACGAACGTGGCGATACCGGCACCAGCCAGGGCCGAAAGCGCGATTGAAACAAGCTTCGTGGCCATAGAAAAGCCCTCCTTGGGATGGCTAAACCTCACCGACGGCAACCCACTCAGCGGCTTAACCTGAAGGAGCAATAGAAGAACGATTTGCTACTTATTCAAGCCCCAAAACTGTCCTTGGCGGCTCTGCGATGCGATCGCAAAAGGCAGCGGATCACCGTATACCTCTAGCATAGGCAGGTTGTTTGGAGGGTGTTGTTAGCTTGTAACAAAAGGATGAACAACGATACACCAGGGCCGCTAAATACAAGTTGGCGACAAGAGCGATCGCCCAATCCAAAATGCTACTAGTTCGCTCAAGCAATCGCTCACAAATTCCTCATAATTAAGGTTTAGTTTGGTTAGCCAATAGCTTTTATAGCGATGTCCCCACTATCGCTATATTCGTCGTTGTCATGGTTTATGAGATAAACCCAAGGAGCATCATCCGGCTGTGGTTTCTTCAATTATGGTTCAGAGCCGACCGTAATCTATCAACAATAAATATTAAGTCTGAGTGCCTCCGCTCTTAAAAAGCCCGATGATTTGTAGGTGCGAGGTTCGGTACTTTGCCTAGCATTTCAGGCTCTCAGGCGAAGCCACGAACACCAACATCGATTCGCTTCCCACACCTCAAGGGGGCTTAGCAATGGTATCGACCCACCGTCCGATCTGGACCCTGCCCATTGAGGCGGTCTACCCCGCCCTGGGTACAAACCCTCAGGGTCTAGAGGCGTTTGAAGCCCAGGAGCGTTTCCAGCGATTTGGGGCAAACGAGCTGCCCGAACCACCCCGGCGACCGCTGTGGCTGCGCTTTACCGATCAGCTCACCCACTTTATGGCTCTGCTGCTGTGGGTAGCGGGCATTTTGGCCTTTATCTCCCACACGGCGGCCCTGGGCTGGGCGATCTGGGCGGTGATCTGGATCAACGCAGTCTTTAGCTTTTGGCAGGAGTTTCGGGCCGAGCAGGCGCTGGCGGCGTTGAAGAATGTGCTGCCGAGCCAGGTGCAGGTCTATCGGGACGGCGCGTTGACGCAGATTCCGGCGCGGGAGCTGGTGCGGGGGGATGTGGTGCAGCTGGAGGAGGGCGATCGCGTCTCTGCCGATGCCCGTCTGGTTAGCGCAGAGAGCCTGTACCTGGATGTGTCGGTGCTGACGGGAGAATCTCTGCCCGTCGTCCGCAACCCCCACCCGGTACGCCAGCGGGAAAGCCTCGCGGTGCGCAGCGGCAAACCCCTGGAGCGGCAGGGCGAGCAGCCCCAGCACGACAAGGTAAACCCGGCGGAAATCAGCAATCTGGTGCTGGCAGGGGCCACCGTTTCGTCAGGACGGGGCACGGCGGTGGTCTACGCTACGGGCACCCAGACGGAGTTTGGCCAGGTGGCCCACCTCACCACCGAGGTGAAGCGGGAGCCCAGCACCCTAGAGGTGCAGGTCAGCCATATTGTCCGGGTGATTACCGCGATCGCCCTCAGTATGGGAGTCCTGATTTTTGCGCTGACGTCTGTGCTGGTGGGCATGGAGGTCAAAGAGAGCTTCATTTTTGCGATCGGCATTATCGTCGCCCTGGTGCCCGAAGGACTGCTGCCCACGGTGACGCTCTCGCTGGCGATCGGCGTCAAGCGCATGGTGCGGCACAACGCCCTGGTGCGGCGGCTCTCAGCGGTAGAAACCCTGAGCGCCGTGAATGTAATTTGCACCGACAAAACCGGCACCCTGACCAAAAACGAAATGACCGTGCGCTATCTCTGGCTGCCGCCAGTGGCGGGCGACCTGCCCCCTGCCGAGCCCGGTCTGCCCGCAGGGCACATCGCCGTGACCGGGGCAGGCTACGACCCGACGGCGGGGCAGGTGCATCTGTCCGACAATTCGCCCCTGGCCTGGAAAGCGCACCTGCTGCTGAGCGGGGCGGCGCTGTGCTCCAACGCGCGGCTGATGCACCTGACGGCCCCCAACCGCTGGCAGGAGATGGGCGACCCCACCGAAGCGGCCCTGATTGTGGCGGCGGCCAAAGCCGGACTCAACGTCGAAGCGCTACAGCAGCGCTATCCCCGGCAGCGAGAAATCCCCTTTGACTCGCGTCGCCGCATGATGACAGTGGTGCTCGACTGGCGCGACGACCTCTGGCCCCAGACCTTTCCGCAACATTCCGAACAGGTCGCCTTTACGAAGGGCGCGCCGCTGGAAGTGGTGCGCCACTGCCAGAGCATTTTGCGGGATGGCGCGATCGCCGCCTTGCAGCACGCCGATTGGGAAACCGTGGTCGCCGCCAACGATGCCCTGGCTCGCCAGGGCTTTCGGGTGCTGGGGCTGGCGGTGCGTCCCGGTGGCGCTGATCTCCAGGCAATGAAAGCCCAGGATCTGGAGCAAGACCTGACCTTCCTGGGGCTGGTGGCGATGTTCGACCCGCCCCGACCCGAGGTGCCCGAGGCGATCGCCCAGTGCCACCAGGCGGGCATTCGCGTGACGATGGTGACGGGGGATTACGGCCTGACCGCAGAGGCGATCGCCCAGCAGATTGGCCTGCTCGACAACAGCTTTACCCCCCATGAGCAGGTGCGGGTGGTCACGGGCGACAGCATGGATCACCTCTCGGACGCCCAGCTGCAGCAAATGCTGAAATACCGCTCCAAACTGGTGTTTGCCCGCATGTCGCCGGAGCACAAGCTGCGGCTGGTGCAGGCCTATAAAGCCGTGGGCGCGATCGTCGCCGTGACGGGCGACGGCGTCAACGATGCCCCGGCCCTGCGGTCATCGCACATTGGCGTGGCCATGGGGCTGAACGGCACTGATGTGGCCCGCGAAGCCGCCGACATTGTGCTGACTGACGACAACTTTGCCACCATTGTGGGCGCGATCGAGCAGGGCCGCACCGTCTATCAAAATATCCGTAAGTTCATCACCTACATCCTTGCCTCCAACGTGGCGGAGCTGGTGCCCTTCCTGCTGATGGTGGCGCTGAAAATTCCCCCGGCGCTGGTGATTATGCAAATCCTGGCGATCGATTTGGGCACCGACATGGTGCCCGCCCTCGCCCTCGGGGCCGAAGCCGCCGAACCGGGCATCATGCAACAGCCGCCCCGCTCACACACCCATCCCCTGATGGATCGGGCGTTGCTATTGCGGGCCTACTGCTGGCTGGGTCTGCTGGAGGCGGTGCTGGGGATGGCCGCTTTTTTCTGGGTCTGGCGCAGCCACGGTTACGGCCTGGCCGAGATTCAGGCGGTGACGCCCGCCCTGCTGACCCACTCGGCCACGGCCCCGGTGCTGCTGATCTACGCCCAGGCGACAACGCTAACCCTGGCGGCGATCGTCGCCTGTCAGGATGGCAACGTGTTTGCCTGCCGCTCGGAGAAAGCCTCGATCTGGCGGTTGGGCTGGTTTACAAACCCGCTGATCTGGTTTGGCATGCTGATTGAGTGGACGCTGATCATCGCCATTATCCAGATTCCCTTCCTCCGCACTATCTTTTCTACCACGCCGCTGAATCCGGCCCAGTGGGTGCTGCTGCTAGTGTGTCCGCCCTTCATTTTGGGGGCTGAGGAAATCCGAAAAGCGATCGTTCACAGGTTTTCCCGCTCAGCGCACCAAAACCTCACCCGCAAACGCTTTCGGGTTCTACCATAACGCGGCCTCGGCGTTGCTGAATTAAGAGATGAATCTTGGCGGGACTGGCACATCATCGAACTTGAGGTAGTGAAGTAACAGCCGAACAGAGTGAGCCAGCATGTCTACGGACTTGGAGTAGCAGAGCATTTTGCGATGCAGACGGGCTAGATAGTGCCGTAGTCGAGTGTTTTCTCCCTCGACCCGAGTCATATAGGTTTTGCTGACGATTTGATCACCCGCTGGAATAAAGCTGGGGTACACCTTCCACCCATCAGTAACATACTTTGAGCATATTCCATCTCATAAATGCCCCCTCTGAGCCTGTGACCTCGGCCAGTTGGGCCGGTTGCCATAAAATAATGCTGGTCTGAAGCAGCGACAGCCTCACCGTGTAGTTAAGAGTTAAGGGAGAATGCTGTGGAGGCTGCGAGATGTTGTGGGTTTTTTCAATGTATAGCGAATGAGGGATGAAACAACTGCTGCGACTGCTTACGCTAATAGACTGATGCTCCTATCAGTTGACGCAAAAGCAGTGATTTTATGACTGAGAATCAACAGAACAACCCCGACAACACTCAATCCACTGATGATGAAACGTTCGATCCCCGTGATTTAGTTACCAAGGGCGGCTACGACAAAGACCCCCGGGAAATTATTGAAAATCCTGCTGTCACCCCTCAAATGCTCGGCGATCGCGGCCACGAAGGCGTAGGCATGGATCAAACCGATAACCAAGATCCTGAGTAATTGCATTGCGAGCCTGTCAGACTAGCGGCGGCAGCGGATGCCCGAATGCGCCAATGCTCTCGATAAAGAACAGACCTGCATCCGCTGCACCGTCAGGCCACCAGCATGATCGGGCTATCTTTGCCGTTGAGAAAGCGGGTTTCGATATCAGCGGCTGGCAGGGGTTTAGAAAATAAATAGCCCTGCCCCAGTTCACAGTTGAGCTGCTGCAATCGCGCCAGCTGGGGCTGGGTCTCGATGCCTTCGGCGGTGACGGTCAGGCCCAGCTGCTGGCCCAGGGCAATAATGGTGTCAACGACCTTGTATTTAGAGGTCAAAATTTGAATTTGGCTGGTAAACGAACGATCGATTTTGAGGTCGTTGACCATAAATCGATGCAGGTAGCCCAGGGAAGAATAGCCCGTGCCAAAGTCATCGATGCTGATCTGAATCTGCCGCGATCGCAGGGCCTCCACCAGACCAATAGCGGTTTCAGCATTGTCCATAATGGCGCTCTCGGTAATTTCCAGCTTGAGGCAGGCGGGGTTGATGCCGGTAGTCGCGAGAATCTGATCAATATCGTCGAGCAGAGTGGGGCAGGCAAACTGTCGCACCGATAGGTTGACGCTCATGATCAAATGGGTCCAGCCCTGCTGCTGCCAGCGGTACAGCTGTTGACAGGCCTGCTTGAGAATGAGCAGACCCACCGGCACCACCAGCCCGGTAGTTTCCATCAGCGGAATAAACTCGCCGGGAGCGACCAGGCCTCGGCTGGGATGCTGCCAGCGCACCAGCGCCTCTAGACCAGCAATTTTGAGAGTTTTGAGGTGGACAATGGGCTGGTAGTGCACCACAAATTCCTGGCGATCGAGGGCAAGCTTGAGATCGTTTTCAAGGGCCAGGCGATGCACCATGGTTTGGTGCATTTGCGGGTCAAAGAATTGGTAGCTGCCGGTCCCCTGCTGCTTGGCCCGGTACATAGCAATGCCAGCATCCTGAAGCAGCTGTTCGGGGCAGACGTAGTTGCTGTGGCCGAGTACAATCCCCAGACAGGCCGTGACAAAAAGATCCAGCCCTGACACGGTAAAGGGGGTTTTAAAGCTGTCTAGTATTGTTTGGATCAGCGATTCGATCCGCTCCAGATCGCTGGTTTGCCGCAGCAGAATGCAGAACTCGTTGCCCCCCAGGCAGGCCAGCAGACCGTCGCTGGGTATCAGCTGCTGAAGCCGCGCCGCGATCGCCTTGAGCAGCTGGTTGCTCAGGGTGTAGCCAAAGGAGCCGTTGATCAGCTTGAACTGGTCGCAGTCGAGATGAATCACCGCAAAAGCCGAGCTTTTGGCCTGCAGCAGCTCAGACAACGTCTGGATCAGGGCGGCGCGGCTGGGCAACTGGGTTAAGGCATCTTGAGCAATGATCGCCTGGAGCTGGGCCGTGCGCTCTCGCACCTTGGCTTCGAGCTGGGTATTAAAGGTTTCGAGCTGCCGATACTGCTCTCGCAGCAGCAGCATTGACTGCACCCTGGCAATTAGCTCTAGCCGGTTGATCGGTTTGCTAATAAAGTCGTTGGCCCCGGCGCTAAAACAGCGGGCCAGGTCCTGTTTTTCGCTCAGAGCCGTCACCATAATCACTGGTAGGGTAGCCCAGGTGCACGAAGACCTGATCCGATGGCAAACCTCAAATCCGTCGAGGCCAGGCATCATCACGTCGAGCAAAACCAGGTCGGGCTCCAGGGTATCGAGGGCGGCGATCGCCGCGGCCCCGGTGCTGACATAGTGCAGCTGATAGCCCTGGGCGTCGAGCAGAGCCTCAATGACATCAAAGTTATTGGGGTCGTCGTCAACGATCAAGATAGAGGCGGGTGGCATAGGTCTGCTGGTAGGTTAAAGAGTGGAGGGCGCAACCGGGTTGAGCAGGTGCTGAATAGTGGTGGCTAGCTGCTTGAGCTTCAGCGGTTTGCTCAGGCACTGGTTGGCCCCGGCTTTCAGGCAGCGATCGCCATCGCTCGCCAGCCCAGTGAGCGCAACAAGCGGGCGATCGGCCAGGGGCGGATCGTCGCGGATGCGGCGAATCGTCTCCAGGCCGTCTCCCCCCGATCGCTGCATTCCCACTACAATCAGATCGGGATTTTCGGCCTGGGCCATGGCGATCGCCGCTTCGCCGTGGCTGGCTACCAGCAGGCGGTAGCCCTTGGCGGTTAGGTAGTTGACCACGGTGCTGATCGTGGCCTGCTGATCTTCAACGAGCAAAATTAGGGGCCATGGCTGAGTCGGGTCGACGGCGGTGGAACTATCGGTGAGCGCGGCGGCAGGCGGGCTAACGGGTCGTACCCCTGCCGGGTCGTAGGGCAGGTCGATGGTAAAACAGCTGCCGACGCCGACCTCACTGGTCAACCCCACCTGGCCGCCGTGCAGCTCGGTGATCTGCTTTACCAGAGTGAGGCCCAGCCCCGTGCCCTGGTACTGGCGGTTGAGAGCGCTGTCGATTTGAATGAAGGGTTGAAACAGCTTTTGCCGGTCGTCAGGGGTGATCCCAATGCCCGTATCTCTAACCGTAAAGCGCATCACGGCCTGGGTTTCGTTGCCGATGGGGCGCAGCTCTGGCGTGACCATGAGGCTGACGCGGCCCCCCTCGGGGGTAAATTTAACCGCATTAGTAAGCAGATTGATCAAAATCTGGCGCACGCGACGCTCATCAACCACCAGGTCAGGCAGATGGGGGGGAATGCAGTCCAGCAGCTGAATGCGTTTTTTGTGGGCCTGCTGCTGCACGAAGGTGAGGCTCGACTGGCACAGGGGAGCGATCGCCGTAGGGGTCAGGTGTAGGGTAATCTGGCCCGACTCAATTTTGGCCACGTCGAGAATGTCGTTGATCAGCGCCAGCAGGTGGGAGGCACTGGTCTCAACCGTATTAAGGGCCTTGAGCTGGCGATCGTTGATAGCGCCAAACACCTGCTCTTGCAGCCCCTCGGTCATGCCCAAAATGGCGTTGAGCGGCGTGCGGAGTTCGTGGCTCATGTTGGCCAAAAACTCGTCCTTGAGGCGGGTGGCGCGCAGCAGTTCGGCGTTGGTCTGCCGCAGTTGCTCCTCGGCACATTTGCGAGCGGTGATATCCGCCAGGTAGCCAATGATTTCCTGGGGCTGGCCGCTGGCGTCATAAACCACGCGGGCCTCATCCTGCACCCACAGGTATTGGCCATCGCGGTGCCGAAAGCGATACTCCATGGCGTAGAAGCCGCGCTCGACAACGGCAGAAATGCCTGCCCAAAGGCTGTCGGCCTCGTCGGGATGGTAGTACTCGCGCCAGTCGGTAAAGTTGGCGATAAACGCCTCCGATTCGTAGCCCAAGATATCGGCCAGGTTTTGGCTGATAAATGTCGGTCTATAGTTGCCGCCGGGCTCAACGCTGTAGATGATGGCGGGGCTAGAGTCGAGCAAAAAGCCCAGGCGATCGCGCAGGCGCTGGTTTTCGGCTTCAATTCGCTGGCGTTCGCTGACGTCGCGAAAAATGCCCTGCACCACTCGACTAGTCCCCAAATCGATGGTCGTCGCGGTAATATCCACCGGAATGCGGCGGCCATCGGCGTGCAGAATGGGGATATTTGAGGCTTGAAAATGGGGGCGGTTGATAGATTCCTGAAAGAGGGCGATAAACTCGGCCCGGTGTTCTGGCGGATGCAGTTGGGACTGGTGCATCTGGGTCAGCTGGTCGCGGCAGCGGCCAAACAGCTCCTCCGTCCGGCGATTTACCTCCAGAATATGGCCCTCCATATCGGCCACCAGAATGGCGTCACTAGCGCCTTCCATCAGGCCCCGGTAGCGCACTTCGCGCTCTTGCAGGGCAGCGGTACGCTCGACCACCTGCCGCTCCAGCGACTGGTTGAGTTCCTGGAGCTGACGTTCAGCTCGGTCGCGTTCCCAGAGGGCCGCTTTTTGATCGCTAATGTCGCGCACCAGGGCCAGCACCTCGTCGTCCCGATAGGGCACTACGCGGACTTCTTCAATCTGTACTTTCTCTGCCGTAGACAGATCTTGCTCGTAAAACTGAATGGTTTGGGTAGCCAGGGCTTGGGCGATCGCATCGAGACGCTGCTGGGCCGCAACCGGGGGCAGCGACTCGTTCACATGGGTGCCGACCAACTCTGTTAAATTGCCTACTATATGAAACGTGGGGCTGGCGACAAACTCAAGGTAGATGCCGTCTTTGCTCAACCGCACCAGCAGATCGGGCAGGGCCTCGATCAGCGCCCGCTGGTGGGCCTCGCTCCGCTGGAGGGCTAGCTCGGTGCGTTTGCGTTCGGCATCGCTGCGCTTACGCTCGCTAATGTCGCGAATTAAAAACAGCACCTCGTCGTTGCTGCACCGCACCGCCCGCAGTTCTTCGTGCTGAAGGCGATCGCCCACCGGCAGCTGCTGCTCGTAGGTTTGTACTTCATGGGTGGCCAGGGCCTGCTGAATAGCCTGGAGCTTGAGTTCAGCCAGCTCGGCGGGAAAAATTTCTGACACGTGGCGGCCAATCCGGCGCTGCGAGGGGGCGATCGCATCCAAGGGGTGATTTTGACTCAGCACTTCGCGGTATCGACCATCAGCGCCGACTCGAATCAGCAGATCGGGCATAACCGAAAAGATGGCCCAGCTTTGGGCTTCGCGCTTAGCCAGCAAACGCTCGGCCTGAAGCCGATCCTGGGCAGAGGCAATGGTCTGGGCCAGCACCTGCACCATCTGCTGGATATGGTCATCCCACAGGGCGGGCCGACCCAGGGTGAGAAACCCTACGTAACCTATCACCTGAGTCTTTTGAAGCAGGGGCACAGACAGTACTGCCCCAACATTAAGCTCTTGCCAACTGATGCGATCGGTGGCGCAGTCGGCGGGTAGCGCCCCCACCTGGGGCACGTTGACCACCTCCTGTCGCAGCAGCGTCGCCGTCGCCCAGGGAAACGCCGCCGTAGAAATAGCATCGGGCAGCTGAATAGCGCCATTGGGGTGATGCCACTGGTGGGTAATTTGCATCGAGCCGCTCTCCAAAGGGGCCGCGGCTGTTAGGGCCACCACATAACCTTGGTCGGCCTGAATATAGGCCCCAATTTTCCCCAGGGCGCGGGTTACCTCGGCATCAAACTGGGCGGCCCTCACCTCTACAAAGCGATGGGTCACAGTCATCATCAGCTGGTTGAGGTCGCGCTGCCGGGTCACGGTCAGCTCGGCCTGTTTGCGATCGCGCCGATTTTGGGCGGCCCGCAGCTCCCGACGCAGGACCTCTGGCAGGCGAGCCAAACTGTCTTTCCTGATGTAGTCCTGGGCCCCGGCCTTCATCAGGGCTACGGCCTGCTGTTCGCCAAGCCCGCCAGAGACAACAATCAAGGGCACATCCAGCCCCTGCTCGCGCACGGTGGCCAGCGCCGTGGAAACCTCCAATGCGGGCGGGTTGTGGTCAGCAAGAATCGCATCCCAACGGCGCGTCGAGAGGATGGGTTCTAGGGCGGCCGTGGTCTGTACCCGCTCCCAGGTTACCGCCAGGCTATCCCTGCGCAAAGTCTCAACGATTAGCCGAGCGTCGTCTTCGCTCTCTTCAATAATTAGAACCGTCAAGACTTCAGCCATCTTGTCTCTAAAACACTTGCAGACAAACCCACCTGGAGCGGTAAACGGGTTACCCACACCTGGATATAGAGTACCCGCCCCCAGCCCGCAACCCCTGCAGGCCAGCAAAATTGGGGCTGTGGGTTGCGAATGCGGTCTTACCGGCGACGTTGGAAACTATAGGTTTCAATATCATCGGCGCTGCGGGGTTGGCTAAACAGGTACCCCTGCCCCAGTTGACAGCCCAAGTCTTGCAGTTGCTCAAGCTGTTGGCGAGTCTCAATGCCCTCGGCCACAACCGTTAACTCGAGCTGGTCGCCCAGCGAAATAATGGTGTTGACTATTCTAAAGTTGCGGCTGCTCTCGTGCATTTGGCTGACAAATGAGCGGTCGATTTTCAAGTCATTTAGCGGAAAGCGGTGGAGCGAACTCAGGGACGAATACCCGGTGCCAAAGTCATCGACGCTGATGTGGATTTGACGCGATCGCAGCTGAGCCATAATGTCGATGGCCGTCTCGACATTTTTGAGCAGGGCACTTTCGGTAATTTCTAGCTTGAGGTAGGCGGGGTTAACACCCGTTTCGGCCAAAACCCGGTCGATATCGGCTAGCAGGGTGGGCGAGGCAAACTGGCGCACCGACAGGTTGACGCTCATAGTGAGATCGGGGTGCCCCTGCTGGTGCCAGGCCAGCAGCTGCTCACAGGCCTGCTGCAAGACCGCAATACCCAGGGGCACAATCAGCCCGGTTTCTTCCATACAGGGAATAAATTCGTCGGGTGACACCAGGCCCCGACTGGGGTGCCGCCAGCGCACCAGCGCTTCAAACCCGCACAGGGCTTCGGTGTGCAGATTGACAATGGGCTGGTAGTAGGCGACAAACTCGTGATGATTGAGGGCACGCTGCAGATCGGTCTCCAGGGTCAGGCGCTCCAGCATGGCCACAGACATCTGGCGATCGAAGATTTGACAGCCGTTTTTGCCGCGCTGTTTAGCTTTATACATAGCCGTGTCTGCATCTTGCAGGGGCTCCTCGGCCTGTTGATAGGTGCGATCGCCCAGCGCAATACCGATGCAGGCGGTCATAAAGATCTCGCAATTACCCACCTCAAAAGCGCGGACAAAACTTTGCAGTATCGTTTCGATAAAGGGCTCAAGCGCCCTCTCGCTGTCGATCTGGCGCAGCAAAAAGCAAAATTCATCTTCCCCCACCCGCGCCAGTGTATCGCCGGGCCGCCGCAGCTGTTGCAGACGCTTGGCGATCGCCAGGAGCAGTTGATTGCCAACCCGATGGCCAAAGGCACTGTTGACCAGCTTGAACTGATCGCAGTCTAAATAGACCACCGCAAAGGAGAAGTAGTCAGCCTGCAGCATCTCGGCCAGCTGCTCGAGCAAAAAGGCACGGCTAGAGAGCCGGGTCAGGCCGTCCTGAGCGATCATCTCCTGGAGCTGGGCTGTGCGCTCTTGCACAGTTTTTTCGAGGCGACTGTTAAAGCTAGCCAAGGCTTGATACTGCCGACGAATGCGGAGCATAGACCGCACCCTGGCATTTAGCTCGAGCCTGGTGACGGGCTTGGCAATAAAATCATCGGCCCCGGCGGCAAAGCAGCGAGCTAAATCTGCCTTTTCGGTGAGCGAAGTCACCATAATAATCGGCAGCGCTTGCCACTGCGGCATCGCTTTGATACGCAGGCAGACCTCAAGCCCGCTCATGCCCGGCATCATCACATCGAGCAAAATCACATCGGGCTGAAACAACGCCAGCCAGTCAAGGGCAGCTGACCCACTGGCCGCATAGTGCAGCTGATAGGCCTGAGTTTCACCCAAAGCAGCTTCTTCTATGGACAGAAGGGTTTCAATCACTTCAAAGTTGTTGGGTTCATCGTCAACAACAAGAATAGAAAATGGTTGAGACGTAGCCATAGGAGCGTCAACTAAACTGCTTCAGCAATAGCACCTCAGCCGTCCAGCCGAGTGGTGATAAGTTGAGGGTCTATACAACTTCTGCATAGGCCATGGTTGGAAAATAGAGCCTCCAAAGGCCCCCTCTGGGCGTGGTTTGTTATAGTGAGCCACGCCCAGAGCGAGACTAAACGCCTCGCCTTTAAAGGCGCTACATTGCCCATCAATTGTTTGAGCACGATAGATCAAAACCATAGATAATCTCGGAGGATTTTTCGCCGATCAAAAAATACAGGGTTAGCCATTTTCGCTAGCAGTCCCTCTATATAGACGAGTAGACTTTACATCTTTAAAGTATGGGTAAAGTATGGGCCCTAGAGAACGTGGCTGTAAAAACGTCTTATTACTGAGGTTCTGGGAAAACTAGACTAAGGATAGATTTCCCATTGGCCAGCTGTATGAGCCACGCGTTTGTTAAAACTACCGCCGCTGTAGACCACACGATATCTGTCACCGATGTCGTGCGTTTGATGGGAAATAGCCAGCCGCAGCTTTCCTGTGTTTTTGTCGCTGACGGAGAAAAATTGGTCGGTAGTTTTGCCGAGGGCGCGCTGCTGCCGCTGGTGGCCCAGGGGCGATCGCTCGCCGAGTTGACCATGTCTGAGGTCATGCAGTCGCCAGCCATCGGCGTACGGCAGTCTGATCTGAGCGATATTTCAATTCTGGTACAGCTTTTACAGCAGTACGCCACCGACTGCCTGGCCGTGCTAGATGAGCAGGGGGCACTGGTGGGGGCGATTACCCGAGGAAGTTTGCAACCCCACTTAGGGGAGATGCTCCAGGCGCAGCAGGCCCAACTCACTCAGCAGCAGGAGCTAGCCACATCCCTGAGCCAAAGCATGGCCCAGTATCAGTCTTTGCTCCAGGCGCTGCCCGACTTGGTCATCCGCACCTCGGCGGAAGGGGTCTATCTCGACTGCGTGGGCTCTGCCGACTTTGAACTTTACTGCGGCGATGCCAACCTGGTGGGCAAACGGGGCGACGAAATCCTGCCCGCCGACTTAGCGGCCCAACGCCTGACGTACATTCAGCAGGCCCTGCAGACGGGAGAGCTGCAAATCTACGAGCAGCAGATTGTCATCAACGACAATCTGCGCACTGAGGAAGTCAGAATTAACCTCTGCGGCAAAGATGAAGTGCTGGTCATCGTGCGCGACATTACCGATCGCAAAACCCTAGAAGACACTAACCACGCCATCCTCGAAGCGATTCCCGATTTGCTGGTGCGCATCAATCGCCAGGGGGAATGTTTGGGCATGTTGAGTGGCGACTCGGTGAAGAGAGTGCTGCTGCCTCCCCCCGATTTTTCTAGCTACACCATCTACGACATACTGCCTCAAACTCTGGCCCAGCAGAAAGTCCAGATGGCCCAGCAGGCCCTCGACACGGGCACGGTTCAAATCTACGAGCAGCAGATTGAGATCGACGGCGAACTGTGCTGGGAGGAGGTGCGAGTTAGCCCCGTCAACCCGAATGAAGTGTTGTTTGTGATTCGCGACATCAGCGATCGCAAACGCAGTGAGGCCGAGCGCCAGCAGGCAGAACTCGCCCTCGCCCAGAGCGAGGCTACCCAGCGAGCCATCCTCGCCGCCATTCCCGATCTGCTGGTGCGGGTGAGCGCCGATGGGCGGTACCTCGATTTTATCGGCCCCGATCGCAGCTTTAATCTCTTTAATCCAGCCCTGGTCACTCCCAATGGATCGATCGCCAACCTGCTGCCGCCGGAGCTGGCCCAGCCTCAGCTGGCCGCCATTCGTCGAGCCTTAGAAACTCAGGAGCTCCAGGTTTACGAACAGCAGCTGCAGGTGGGCGGTCGACTTCGCCACGAAGAGGTGCGGGCCGTTGCGCTTGGCGACCATGAGGTGCTGCTGATGATTCGCGATATCAGCGAGCGCAAACAGGTCGAGGAAATGCTGCGTCAGAGCGAGGCCCAGAGCCGTGCCATCCTGTCCACCATTCCTGACTTAATGTTCCGCACCACGGCAGAGGGGGTCTATCTGGAGTACATCGCCAGTCGGCGCGTCACTGATTTGCTGCCCCCTACGGTGAACTCGGTGGGGCAGTCGATGGCGGATTTGCTGCCAACCGAGGTGGCCCAACGCCACCTCGCCGCCATTCGGCAAGCCTTAGATACCCGCAGCCTGCAAGTCTATGAGCAGCAGATTCAGCTTGGCGATCGCGTGCAGTACGAGGAAGTGCGGGTGATCGCCAGCGGCGACAACGAGGTGCTGTTTATGATCCGCGACATCAGCGAGCAGCAAGCCGCCCTGCGGGAACGCAAGCAGGTAGAAATTGCCCTTCAGGAGCTGAACCACGAGCTAGAGGCGCGGGTTGCCCAGCGCACGGCGGCGCTTCAGGAAAGCGAGGAGCGCTGGCAGCTCGCCCTTCAGGGGAGCAATGCCTCCCTCTGGGATTGGAATGTGAAAACCGGAAAAGTCTTTCGCACCCGGCGCTGGCACGAGCTGCGGGGGTTAGCGGAGGACGCAGTGAGCGACCATCCCGAAGCATGGTCCGATCGCATTCACCCCGATGACCGCGATCGCGTTCTGGCGGCGATGGCTGACCATCTAGCCCAAAAAACGGCCTTCTACCAGCAGGAATATCGCCTTCGCCATGAGGACGGTCACTACCTGTGGATCCTTGATCGGGGCCAGGCCGTCTGGGATAAGGTCGGTAACCCAACCCGCATCATTGGCTCTGAAATGGACATTACCCAGCGTAAAAAAGCCGAACTGGAGGCCCAAACCCTGAAACAGCAGCTGGAATTTGTGCTGTCCTCTAGCCCAGCGGCTATTTTTACCTGCCAGCTCGACGGGGCCACTACCTTCATGAGCGACAACATTGTTAACCTGAGCGGATACACGCCCGCAGAATTTTTGTCTCGCCCCAATTTTTGGACGATCCACCTTCATCCCGACGATGCCCCGCGCTTGTTAGCCGAGCTACCGGCCCTGTTTGAGCGGGGGGAGCACATCCATGAATATCGGTTTTTGCACAAAGCTGGCCACTACATCTGGGTACGCAACGAGCTGCGGCTGATTTGCGATGACCAGGGCACACCGGTCGAAATTGTCGGCTACTTTGCCGACATTGGCGATCGCAAAGCCATTGAGAACGAGCTGCGCCAGAGCGAAGCTGCCCTGGCAGAAGCTCAGCGCATGGTGCATTTGGGCAGTTGGGAAGTCGATGCCGCCACCCGCCAGCTGAGCTGGTCCGATGAAGTGTTCCGCTGCTTTGGGCTCGACCCCAGTCAGCACGAACCTGACTATGCAGAGCATTTCAATCTCATTCACCCAGAGGATCGCGATCGCCTAGAGCAGCATGTGGAGCGGGCCATACAGGAGGGCATCCCCTTTCAAATTGAGCTGCGGATTCTGCGGGTGGACGGTACCGTGGGCTATCTAGACGCGCGCGGGGAAGCCAAACGGGATGACCAGGGGCAAATTGCCAAAATCTTTGGAACGGCCCTAGACATTACGGAGCGTAAAGTTACCGAACTAGAGCGCCAAAACCTATCCAATCGTCTGGCCCTGGCCCTGAGTTCTGGCGCGATCGGCTGTTGGGATTGGGATATTCAGCAAAATACCATCCTCTGGGATGAGCGGATGTATGAGCTTTACGGAGCTTCTGCCGCTGATGTAGCCTCTTCTGTGCCCTACGAGATTTGGGCTAACAGCGTTCATCCTGACGATCGCCCAGCGACCGAAACCCTGCTGCAACAGGCCATGCTGGGGCGAGCCGTCTACGATCCTGAGTTTCGGGTGCTCCACGGTGACGGCAGCATCCACCACATCAAGGCCTACGGCATGGTGGTGCGCGACCCCCATGGCAACCCCAAAAGCATGATTGGGATCAACCTAGACATTAGCGATCGCAAGCGCAGCGAAGCCGAGCGCAAAGAGGCCGAAGATCGCCTACAGCAGATCAATGCACAGCTCCTCTTAACCAATGCCGAGCTCGATCGCGCCACCCGCCTCAAAGATGAGTTTCTCGCCAACATGAGCCACGAACTGCGCACCCCGCTCAATGCCATTTTGGGCCTGTCTGAGGGGCTCAAAGAACATGTTTTTGGCCGCTTAAGCGATCGTCAACGGCAGACCATAGAGACGATCGAGCACAGCGGCAATCATCTGCTCGATCTAATTAATGACATTCTCGAACTATCTAAAATTGAGGCCGGCAAACTTGAACTAGAGAAGGCATTAGTCAGTATTCATCATCTGTGCGAATCGAGCGTAACCTTTGTTCGACAGATGGCGCTTTCCAAAGATATCAATCTGAGCCTGGAGAGCGCGCAGGCTATGCCAGATATTTTGGTCGATGAACGGCGCATTCGACAGGTGCTGATCAATCTGCTCAGCAACGCGGTTAAATTTACGCCCGGCGGCGGGCAGGTCACCCTGCGGGCTCGCGTCGAACACAAAGACGGCATCAGCTACCTCCGATTGTCGGTCAGCGACACCGGCATTGGCATTGCCCCAGAGGATATCACCAAACTCTTTCAGCCCTTTGTGCAAATCGACAGTAGCCTAAACCGCCAGTACAACGGCACAGGTCTGGGTCTGGCTCTGGTCCGCAAGCTGGTTGAACTGCACGGGGGCATGGTGTCGGTCACCAGTGAGGTCAATCAGGGCAGCTGCTTCACCATCGATCTCCCCTACCCCACAGCGATCGCCGGTAGAGCGATCGCGCAACTGCAACCCAGCCACTCGTCACCCCTGTCTCCAGTGATGGTTATTCCCCCGCCCGACTCGGCTAATTCGGCAGACGAGATGCCGCTAATTTTGCTGGCCGAAGACAATGATATGAATATAGCGACGGTTTCTAGCTACCTCACAGCCCTGGGGTATCGCCTGATTTACGCCAAAAATGGCCAGGCAGCGGTCGAGGTGGCCCAAACTCAGGCCCCCGATCTGATCTTGATGGATATTCAAATGCCCGGCATGGACGGTCTAGAAGCCATGCAGCTCATTCGCAGCGATGCTCGCTGTGCCACTATTCCCATCGTTGCCCTAACCGCCTTGGTCATGCCCGGCGATCGCGAGCGGTGCCTGGCCGCAGGCGCAAATCACTACCTTTCAAAGCCCTTCAAAATGAAAGAACTGAAGGTTCTAATTCAGCAGCTCTTGAAGTTAGCCTGCGCCCAAAACTAGCCTGAGCTCAACAATAGCTGATGGGTTGCTTTGCCATAACCCAGGTGACTCTAGCGATACAACCGGGGAGCTTGCTCCGAAGCACTAGTTGAGAGAAGCCACAAGAAATCAAAAACCGTATTGTCATGTAGGTTTTTATACCAAATCCGACTTGTATACCTCCGAAATAGTGTAGGGTTGTGGAATGCCTAGACCCCTCCATCTGAACCCCATTTTTCAGCCGACGAGCTCAAAGCGCGTTATCGGGCTAGCGGTGACCCGATCGAGTCTCGACGCTGGCATTTGCTGTGGCTGGTTCACACAGACACGACGCTGACCGATGCGGCTAAAGCGGTGGGCTTAAACTACGACTACGCCCGAGCGGTGGTGAAAGACTACAACCGTTATGGTGCTGATGGACTGCGGAATCGACGCAAAGACCAGCGACCTCACCAGTCGCGTAGTCTGCTCAATCCCGAGCAACTGAGAGCGCTAGAAACTCGGCTGCAATCGCCCCCGGACGATGACGGAGTCTGGAGTGGGCCCAAGGTGGCGCGCGTCATTGCCGAGGTCACCGGGGTGCCTAAGGTTTGGCCCCAACGGGGTTGGGACTATCTCAAGCGCTTGGAGCAATCGTTGCAAGTGCCTCGACCCCGGCATCGCAAAGGCGATCTGGAGGCCCAGGAGGCATTTAAAAAAACTCCAGGAGCGTAAGGCTGACCTTGAGCAGCAATACCCTGAAGCACTCGTCGAAGCCTGGTCGTTTGACGAGCATCGCTTGGGATTAAAACCGATTATTCGAAAAGTGTGGGCCAACGTCGGGCAACGACCGTTAGCCCTGCTCGACCCACGCTATGAGTGGACGGACCTCTACGGGTTTGTTCATCCCACCACAGGCGATACCGAATGGTTCATTCTGCCTCGGGTGAACGGCGCTTGGTTTAATCAAGCCCTGGCCACCTTTGCAAAGCAAGTCGGGGCTGGCCCTCACAAGCGGATTCTGTTGGTCATCGATGGGGCTGGATGGCATACCTGCAAAGACCTGGTGATACCCGACGGTATTCATCTAGAGGTGTTACCGCCGTACTCTCCCGAGTTGCAACCGGCAGAACGACTCTGGCGGCTTGCCGATGAACCCTTGATCAACCGATGCTTTGACGCCCTCAGTGATCTCGAAGCGGTCCTTGAGGCTCGCTGCCGCACCTTGCTATCGATGCAGTCCGAGATTAAAGCCTTGACCAACTATCACTGGTGGCCCGCATGACAAGCCTAATCATTTCGGGAGTATCCTACCCGGATTTAGTATTACAGCAAACTAAAATCGCCTCACCCCGATTCCAGATCGGTAAGCTGCGTCGGGGGCATAGGCGAAGCCAAACCAAAGGCTTTACGGGGTTTAGCCCAGACTGGGCGAGGTAGCTAAGGCGGATTCACTATTGAATAGAGCCCTTGCCACCTGGGCCAGGCTGAGGGAAGGCGGACGCCTTAGATTGGCGATCGCAAGGCAGAAAGCTGCCCAGTTGGTGAACTAGACCGATGTCGCTAGGGGCACTTGCAGCGCAATGCGGGTGCCCTGCCCCGGTGCCGAGGCAATATTGAGTTGGCCGCCGATTAGCGTACCTCGTTCTTCCATGCCCAAAATTCCCAGGCTAGTGCCCTTAGCTCGGCTCAGGTTGCTCTGGTCAAAGCCAACTCCGTCGTCCTGAATGGTGAGATGCAGGGTGTGGTCAGTCTGCGTTAGGGTAACGGCCACCATTTGGGCCTGGGCGTGGCGGGCAATATTGGTTAGCGCCTCCTGCACAATGCGAAAGCAGGCCGTTTCGGTGGCGATCGGCAGTCGCTGCGCCAGCAGTTCACAGGTGAGGGTTGTTTGCAGGCCGGTGCGTTTGGCGTGGCGGTTGATGTACCAGCGCAGGGTGGGCACCAGCCCCAGGTCATCGAGCATTGAGGGGCGCAGGTCGAGGGAGATGTTCCGCACCTGCTGCAGCGTGCCATCCACCAGGGCTAAGCAGTCTTCCAGCGGCTCGCTGGCCTGGGGAGTGGTGACCCGCTCTAGTCGGCGCAGGTTGATCTTGATGGCGGTAAGGGCCTGACCAATTTCGTCGTGGAGCTCGTGGGCCAAAAAGCGGCGCTCGGTTTCCTGGGCCTCTAGCAGTTTGATCGAGAGGGCTTGCAGCTGGGCTGTACGCATCTGCACCGTGGCCTCTAGGCGAGTATTAAAGCCCTGCAGCTGCTTGTACTGTTCGCGCAGCTGCAGCATCGAGCGCACTCTAGCCAGTAACTCGATGCGGTTGATGGGCTTGCTGATAAAGTCGTTGGCCCCGGCGCTAAAGCCGTCAGCCAGATCCCGTTTTTCGCAGAGAGCCGTCACCATAATGATCGGGATTGTGGCTCCCGTAGGCATGGCTTTGATTCGGCGACAGACCTCTAGACCATTCAGGCCAGGCATCATCACGTCGAGCAAAATCAGGTCGGGTTCTAGGTGCTCCAGGGCCGCGATCGCCCCATCTCCACTGTTGACGTAGAGCAGCCGATAGTCTTGACCATCTAAAAGGGTTTCGATGACATCAAAGTTGGTGGGGTCATCGTCAACGACCAGAATCAGAGCGGGCTGCATCATAATCATGGACACGCTAATGGGGGAGTAATAAGCTAGCTGGGGTGGGCGGCGTCTATTTCACCTGTCCCTGAGCCAGCTTCCATCGCCTATACCCAATGCAGTATGCACGGTTAACCCATGGGCCTAACAGGCTGCGATTGACTAGAGATAAGCTGTCGCGCATCTAAAATGCATTGATAGCATTTCCTTTATTTTTGAGCTTGCGGTCCCACTTTATAGTTAACTCCCCATCATTGAGTAGCTTATTTATCAAAGCCTCAAGCTCTTCTATCGACTTAAATAGACGACCAGAAATATATTCCTTCGCCGAATGCCAAACTAATTCTATGAGGTTATAGTCCGGACTATATTCTGGCAAGGACTCTAACACCAAGCTGGGCGTCTCTGTTCTTATTCTTTCAATAAATTCTTCCTTTTTATGAATACTTGCGTTGTCCAAAATAATGACTATCTTAGGGCTTTCCTTCTCGAAATCATTAATCTCTTTATCGTCACCCGCCCACTCACACTTGACTTCTTCGTAAAATTCCTTCAAAACTTTGTAGAAGTTCTCTCCTGTCCCCTTTGGCAAAAGTCAATCAGTCGCTTCTTATCTGAAAAGCGTACTCCTCCCATCACACTGACCCGACCCTTCTTGCGGACTCCTGAAACCTTTTTGCGGCTTCCTCTTTTTGTCCAAAGTTTCCGACAAATCACTCTCAAACTAAATCCGCACTCATCCCAAAACCATACCTGGAGATTGTCTGGCGTCTCTTTCGTAATTCTTAAATATTGGTCTAACTTAGCCTTGAATAGTTTCCGCTTCTCGGGATCTTGCTTTTCCTCTAAGCTATACTTGGCCCAGAGGAAAACGTACTTTTTTGCCTTAAGTGTTCTCCTGACCTGACTTCCACTTAAGCGAATCCCTGTTTCTTGTTCTAGATAAACCGCTATGCGCTCAGCCGTCCACCTCCCAAATTCGTATTCCAACTCTTGCGGGTCTTTTTCGATCGTCTCTAGCAATAAGTCAATGTATTGCTCTGTTGCTCTGTGATAGTTGCCTTTCATTCGTTCATCGATTCTGCATCGATGGCGTTGGCACCCACTATGCCTCCCTCAGCTTTTTGCACCGCTTTCCGGTCAGCAGCCTCAAAATTGATGCCCGCACCATCAACCGCCTCGATATCGACGCCAACCTGGCCGAGTGGCTCAAAAGCCTGATCGTCATGGCCCATGACCTATCTATTGACCTGGTGGCCATGGGAATTGAAACGGCCTTTCAGCATCGGCGCACCTGCGAGATGGGCGTGACCTACGGCCAGGGCCATGGCTTTGCCAAACCAAGCCCCGTCGCCACGGTTACCCGACTGCTAGACCACAGCAACCCGTTTTCTTTCCTGCCCGAGCCTCTACCCCCATCCTCTGCCATGACTCACGCCGAAGACGCTCCTCTAGTGCTGGTTGTAGACGACGATCGCTCCCTCCGTAAACTGCTGACCCTGGCAGTCTCGCAGGCTGGCTACCGCACCATTGAAGCCAGCAATGGCGGCGAAGCCCTGGATCTTTACCAGCAGCACCACCCCGATTTGGTCTTGCTAGATGCCATGATGCCGGAGGTGAACGGCTTTACCTGCTGCCGCCAGCTCCGCACGCTTCAGGCTATCGAGGCCCACAGTCCATCAAATTCATCTGCTTTTGCCGTCCTAACCCAGCAGAAACAGCCCTTCCCCATTCTGATGATCACCGCCTTAGATGATGACAACTCGGTGGAACAGGCCTTTGCCGCCGGGGCCACTGACTACCTGACTAAGCCCATCAACTGGTCGATTCTCAAGCAGCGCCTGAGAAAAATCCTCAGTGTCGATAACGGCTAAGCGGTCTTCAAAGACTTCGCGGTCACGAAAACTGCCGTAAATATCCCTGCTGCCCTGCCAAATACCTGTACCGCCCCGTTCAGCCACAGCTTGAATGGGGCAATCGTTTCACCATCCTAGTCTTTCGGATATAAGGGGCAGAGGGAATGAGGGCCAAGCGGATCAGAATTTTTTGAATGGGATCTCAGGTATCTCCTGATACGCCATCGGGTGAGTTGCCCTTAGGTTAGAGAGAAGAAAGGGCAAGACCCCTGGGCTTACCGGCTCCCGTCATTGACGTGAGCAGCACGGTAACCCGTTTAGTCTTGCCACCGCTCCCCTCTACCGGCGGCCACAGCCATGCCCAATCTTCAAGCCGCAGATTTTGCCCAAAGCCACAAGCCCGAGGCCCTCTGGTCCCTCGGCATGACCCCAGCGATGGTCCCTCAAACCGCCACCTTGCGAGAGGTGATTAGCTACCTGGGCAACGATACTATCCAGGAGCGCAGCTGCGTGCTGGTGGTGCAGGGGCATCAGCTGGTGGGTCTGGTCACCGATCGCGATGCCATTCGTCTGCTGGTCAACGGTGTGGACCTAGACGCCCCAATTTACCAGCGCATGAACGAGGCCCTCACCGTGCTGCCGGTCAACGCCACCGCCAGCGCCCTCGATATATTGGACCTCATGCGCCAGCGGCAGATTCACCATGTACCCATAGTCGATATCGATCAGCGCCCCCTGCGATTGGTTTCCATTGGCTCGCTCCAGCAATCACTACAGCCCCCCCACGTGCTCAAGCTACAGCGGGCGCAGTCGCGTATGGCCACTAACCTAGCGATCGCCCATGCCGACGACTCGGCCCTGACGGTTGCAGCGCTGCTGGCAGAGTACCAGGTCGGCTGCGTTGCGGTGGTTGACCCAAGCGCGGCTGGCGTGTTGCTCGGGTTGGTGCTGCGGCAGGATGTGCTGCGCTTTCAAGCACGGCAGCTCAACCTGGCCCAGGTGCCGGTGCGGGCCATCATGCGAGACCCGCAACCCTGTCTCAAACCGGACGACTCGCTCTGGCTGGCTTACCAGGAGATGAACCAGCACCGCTTGCCCTGCCTGGTGGTCGTCACCCCCGAGCAGCAGCCCCTGGGGGTGATCAGTCAGTCAGACCTGCTCTATAGCCTTGACCGGCGCGAACTGCAGGCCTCGTTTAGTCATTTGTGGCAGTCCTTTAAGCAGTCTGACAGCGAGAAGATTGAGCTTTGGAAAAGCCACAGCTCCGAGCTAGAGCGTCTGGTGCAGGGGCGTACGGAGCAGCTCGAAGAACAGGCCAAGTGCGATCGCCTACTCACCACCCTGACCCAGCGCATCCACGAATCTCTTGAGGTGCAAGACGTTCTCGCCACCACGGTAAGGGAGGTAAGGCAGCTGCTGGGGGCCGATCGCGCCTTGATCTATCGATTTGACACCGCCGCTAGCGGCACCGTAGCCGTAGAGGCGGTAGTGCCACCCTGGAACTCGCTGCTGGGTCACACGATTGAAGACACCTGCTTCGAAAAGCACTGGTCTGAGGCTTACCGCTATGGTCGCATTCAGGCGGTGGAAGACATTCACCGGGCGGGCCTCAGCCCCTGCCATATCAATATGCTAGAAGCGCTGCAAATCAGAGCTAACCTGGTGGTGCCCATTGTCTGTGACCATCAGCTCTGGGGGCTGCTGGTCATCAACCAGTGCAGCGATGCTCGCCGCTGGCGCGATTGGGAAATTCGGCTGGTGGAACAGCTGGCGCGATCGGTAGCCATTGCCGTGCGTCAGTCAGAACTTTACCAAAAGCTCCAGGAAGATCTCGAAGCCCGCAAGCAGTATGAGCTGCACCTACAGCAGCTCAACGATCAGCTAGAGCAGCGGGTGGAAGAACGCACCGCCTCCTGGCGTCAGGTGACTGAAAAGCTGCGGCAAGAAGTCGATCAGCGTCGCCAGGCTGAACAAACCCTGGCCAAAACCAACCAGCAG
Source organism: Nodosilinea sp. AN01ver1 (assembly GCF_050565655.1). Taxonomy (NCBI): domain Bacteria; kingdom Bacillati; phylum Cyanobacteriota; class Cyanophyceae; order Nodosilineales; family Nodosilineaceae; genus Nodosilinea; species Nodosilinea sp. AN01ver1. The sequence goes on from NZ_JBNXVS010000046.1 coordinate 28,911, forward strand.
CTGCAGGCGGTGCTCGACGCGGTGCCCGCTATGGTGTCGTGGGTCAGCAAAGACGGGTTGTACCTCGGCTGCAACCATCGCCTGGCCGCATCCTTTAACCTCCTGCCCGCCAATTTTATCGGGCAGCACCTGGGCTTTTTGGGGCAGGCAACGCCCTTCTGCCAGTTTGCGCAGGACTTTTTAGGCGGCAGTGCCAATATTATCAGGCAAGAGATGCAGTTCTCGGTGGATGGGATCGCTAGCCACTGGCTGCTGGTGGCTCAAAAGTATGACCAGGGCGACGCAGCAGTGTTTGTGGGGCTGGATATCAGCGATCGCGAGCAGGCCAAAGCCGCCCTGCAAGCCAGCGAGATTAAGTTTCGCAGCTTAGTCGAGCAGACCAATGACTGGGTTTGGGAGATCGACCACGAATTCAGCTTTAGCTACATCAACCCCCGCGCCAGCGAAATTCTCGACTGCCCTGCCGAAGCCATTCTCAACCATAAGTTTACTGACTTTATGGTCAAGGACGAAGCGGTGCGTTTTAGCACCATTTTGGCGCTGTTGGTCGGTCAGCGCCAGCCCTTCACACAGCTTGAGGCCACTTGCCTGCGCCCCAGCGGCGGGGCCGTCATCCTTGAGATTAGTGGCTCACCGATCTTTAACGCTAAGGGTGAGTTTGAGGGCTATCGGGGTATCACCCGCGACATCACCGAGCGCAAGCAAATCGAGGTCGATATTCGCAAAGCCCTGACCCGCGAGAAAGAGCTGAGCGATCTCAAAACTCGCTTTATCTCTATGGCCTCCCACGAGTTTCGCACCCCGTTGACCACCATTTTGGCCTCTGCCGAAACCCTGGAGCGCTACGCCCACAAGTTTACCCCGGAGAAGCAGCAGACCGTGCTGAAGCGCATTCAGACCTCGGTGCACCATGTAATTGGTCTGCTCAACGATGTACTTACGGTAGGCAAGGCCGAAGCAGGCAAGCTGTCCTGCACTCTGGCTCCCATCGACCTGCACCAGTTCTGCCGCGACTTGGTCGAGGAGGTGCAGTTTGCCCAGGTCAGTACCGCCAGCCCCATCGAGTTTACGGCGACCGGAGATCACTTCCAGGTGCTGGCCGACGAAAAGCTGCTGCGACACGTTTTGCTCAATCTGCTCTCCAACGCGGTGAAATATTCCCCCGAGCACACCCCGGTCACCTTTGCCGTGACCTGTGGTGACGGCGAAAGTATATTTCGGGTGAGCGATCGCGGCATTGGCATTCCCCCCGCCGACCAGGCCCAGCTCTTTGGTGCCTTTCACCGGGCCGACAACGTGGGGAATATCTCTGGCACCGGTCTCGGCTTGGTCATCGCCAAGCGGGCTGCCGAAGCCCATCAAGGGCTGATCTCGTTTGTCAGTGAAGTGGGCCTAGGCACCACCTTTACCGTTGTTTTACCCCTTGTACTGTGGAGTGACCATCATGGCTAAGATTTTAGTAATCGAAGACGAAGTTGGAGTACGCGACAGCATTGTTGACATTCTCAATGCCGAAGATTTTATCGTCAACAGCGCCGCCAACGGCGAAGAAGGTCTGCACCAAATTCACGAATTCAAACCCGATATGGTGATTTGCGATGTGATGATGCCCGTGCTCGACGGCTTCGGTGTCCTTCAGCAGATCCGCCAAGATCCTGATTTGGCCACTCTACCCTTTGTGTTTCTCACCGCTAAGGCTGAACGGGGCGACTTTCGCGGCGGCATGAATTTAGGTGCCGACGACTACCTCACCAAGCCCTTCACCCACGACGATCTGCTGCGCATGATTCACACTCGTCTGAGGGCCAAAGGCGCGGTAGAAGAAAAAAATCAGCAGCAGCTCGGTGCCCTGCGCAGCAGCATCAGCACCGCCCTACCCCGAGAGCTGGGTGCCCCCATGCGCGAAATGCTCAAGCTTTCTACCACGTTAATCAACGAGGCCGAAACCCTCGAACCCGAAGCGGTAGTCACCCTAGCCAAAGCCATTCACCGCAATGCCCAGCGAACCGCCCGCCTGACCCAAAACGTAATGCTGTTTGCCAAGCTCGAAAGGCTTAGCCCCGAGCAAGTCTCTGCCCAGGCTCTTCAGCGCCAGCACACCGATCGCGCCGACGAGGTGATCACCGAGATTGCCCAAGCGCTGGCCGCTGACTACCTGCGCGACGACGACCTAGAGATTTCCTTAGAGCACCTGGCGGCACCCATGTCTGAGGCCCAATTTCGCAAGGTCTGCGAAGAGTTGATCGACAACGCCTTTAAGTTTTCCGCCGTGGGTACCCCGATTAAAGTCTTTGGATCGCAGAGCGACGGCAAGGTCACCTTCTATGTAATCGACTACGGCCAGGGCATGACCCCCGATCAGATCGCCCACGTGGGAGCCTACCTCCAGTTTGAACCCGAAGCCGAAGCTGCCGGTACTGGCTTAGGTCTCACCATTGCCAAACGCCTGATTGAGCTACACCGGGGCGAAGTTCTGATCGAGAGCATCCCTGGCCAGCAGACTATCGTGCGAGTAGCTTTGCCGGACTAAGGATTGGGGGGCAGGATGTGGGTGAAGGTCACAACCCAACGTTTACTCCTTACCCTCTCACTCCACCCCCTAAGTCTGTTCCCTCACGGTTGAGTTCTGCTGCGGTGCAGTAAGTCCCAAAGGTTTTTCAAAACCCAGGGACTTTTTTGCTGGTGTAATGAGTTGTACTTGGTCGACTCCACTATTGCAAAAGTCCATTGGGTTGGGACGGGTCTGACGCAGGGGCATTGCAGTGCAATGCCTCTACCAGAGGATTTTGCCTGTCAAAGTGTTCTAACTGAATTAACTACTGCAATATAAGAACTTCAGCGAAATGAGCCGGAGCACTATAGTCACGGGCTAGAGCGGTGATAGAGTTAGCTGGCCTAGATCGATCAAACCTGATTGCTCGGGTGAGATCTCAAACTGTAGCGGGGCGCGATCGCGCAGCCGAATCTCGTAGCGCCCTGGGGTAAACCCCAGCAGCGCAAATCGACCCGTGCGGTTAGTAAATAGGGGCTGGGCAGCCCAGTCAGCATCGGATAATGACACGACCTCGCCTGCCTGCAACCCTAGGGCAACCCCAGCCTCATCTACCAGCGTGCCGCGGACAAAGGCCGTAGCCTCGGTACCGGCCATAATCAGAGTGCCGCTGCGGTAGCTGGGCATAACTACATATTCATCGGTGCCCAGGTCATAGCCCAGGGGGGCCTCGGGGGCATCGAGCCGCACCCGCGAGACGTAGTAGGGCTGGAGATCGGGTAGCACCGCTGGGCCAAAGCCATCGACAACGGCCCCATAGCCCTCCTGGCTGGGATTGACGCCAATGGTTTGCCCCCGCCAGCGATCGCGCGGCACCACCAGCACAAAGCTATTGGTAACAGGGCGAGACCAGCCAAAGTGGCCGTCGGCAAACACCAGGGCTGTACCAAACGTTAAGCGGGTAGTGTTGCTGTTGGCAGCCCCCGATCCGGCAGCCCAGGAGATGTCTTGGGTGAGGCCTAAATCAAAGCGGTAGTCAGTATAGTTAAGCCGTCCCGACAAATTGGAGCCACTACTTCCTCGACTCAAATCCAGCGATAGTCCTGGACTTTGCAGACGGCGAGCTGGGTTGCGGCTCCACGACAGGCGACTGCTCATCATTTCGGTGCTGCTAGCCGCGGTGTTGAGCGAAACCGACTGTCGCTGCTGAGACATTAGCCAAGACAAGCCCAAAAAAGCACGAGTTTCGGCCTGTCCCTGCTGATTGCGGCTGTGATTAATATTGACGCTGCCGCTCAGGCCGTTGCCGAAGGAGCGAGATAGGCCCAGGTTAGCGGTATAACTATCTGGCCCATTGCGCCCCAGGCGGTAGCTGCCGCCTACATTCAAACTGGTGTCGTCAAAAATGCGTTGGCTGTAAGACCCCGACAGAGTCAGCCAGTCGGTGCTGGGGCCAAGCGCACCCAGGGTAGTGAAGCGATCGCTCCGGTATTCTGCGGCCAAGCGCAGCGAGCGATTGGCGGTATCTTGAGGGCTAGGGGGTAGCTCATACTGCAATCGCATCGCCAGGCCTGTGCCCAAGTCGCCCCTGTGGCTGGCCGCGACATCCCAACCCCAGTTACCTACCGCCGATGCCCACACCCCATCGGTTTCCACCATTTGATACGAGGGCGTCAGTTGTGCATAGCCGCCTAGAGTCAACGTGGAGTTAACTCCCCAACGGTGGGCCAGGGCCAGCTGCGGCTCGTTCCACTGGTATTGTCGCTGCCCGCCCAGGGTCCGGGTGGGGAACCCCAGATTGTAGGAAAACTGCTGCAACCCCGGTGCCAACAAGTTACCGGCCAGAGCGGTGGCAAAATCGAGGCGCTGCACCTGTCCCAGATCATCGGTAATGACCAGTTGAATGTCGTTAGTCCCGGTGCTCAAGGCCAGGTTACGAATGTCTTGAGGCCCCGCTTCTAGCTGTAGCTGCTGTACCCGTACTCCGTTGAGATAAATTTCTACTCGTGAAGGCCGCTCTAAAAAGAAGGTAAATTCTCCCGTGGGTCGGGTAACGCGATAGGGCTGCAAGCTGTAGTTGCGAGATACCGAGATACCGCCCAGGGGCACCACCGTCTGAAACGCACCGCTCACCGGAATCGACAAATCTCCCGCTATGTAACGCAGGGCATTGAGCGGGTCATCGTGTATCAGCCGCACATCGCCCCGACTAAACCCCGGCGCACCTCCTTCAGTCACGTTGGCCCGGCCTTCTAGCACCCAGCCCGATAGATTTAGGGCTCCATCCAACGCTAGTCGCAGGGGCTGTCGCCCAGCCCCTGCGCCCGACCAGACAACATCTTGGCCAGCCAAAACATTCAGGTACCCACTGACGCTACTTACGGGCAGGGCATCGGCAGCTTCAGGGGGCAGACCATAGGTACCAACCACATTGGTGCGCCGCAGCGCCGCCGGAATCTGTAAATAGAGCTCTAGCTGGGTTTGGTCAAACACAACCGCTATGCCCAACTGTTGCAGCTGATCTAGAGGTAAATAGCCGTCGCTGTCGGCGATCGCAACCAGCTGATTTTGCAAGTCTGGCTGCAAAATAGAGGCTGTTTTGTCAAGGATAGGGCCAGCTTGCACCTGGCTAGCACGACCCTCAGCAATCACTACAACGGCTTGCCCCTGGGATTGGTCATTTATAAAAAAAGGCACAGAAATTGATTGGTTCTGGGCCGGGGGACGCCCGAATACTCGCTCAAAGAGTTCAGCCTCAGTTTCAGGCAATTCTTCGGTAGACCCACCCGCTGTTGGGGGGGGAACGCCGGCGGCTGGAGGCGGAACGACAGGTTGAGCTATCAGTGCCCCTGGTTCGGGGGCTGGGGGCTCGGGCTGGGAGGTGGAGTCAGTCTCTAACGCTATGGGTTGAGACTCTGGCCCAAGGGCAACAAAACCTAGACTAGGCCCTGCAGCATCTAGGCCCAAAGCTAGGGTTAAATCTAGTGACGTAGACTCTAGCCTTGCATCTACTGGCCCTGCATCTACTGGTGCTAATACCGTGACGGAGGGCTCGTTTTCAGCAACGGTAGGGCTGGGGGCTGCGTTAGTTTGGGGTGAGATCAGGGCGGTAGTGGTAAGTGCAGATGCCTGTAGCGGCGGCAATGAGCTAATAAGTAGGAGCGTTGTGGTGGCGAGAAAGTAGGGCTTGAACACAGGGTATCCAGGAGGGGCACGCTGCAACCAGCGCACAAAAAGGTCATCGCAGATCAAACGTGGCGCTCACCGGCCCCACGGGAAAACCATCGGGCCAGGGCAGGGTAAACTGCCGCTGATGTTGGGCCAGCATGTTTTCGCCGCTTACCCCTTGTAGTTGTTCAGGGCTAAGGGTGATTGTTTGCCCGCCTGCTGCCGTGAGGGTGAGGTGCAAGCCAGTCATCACTTGATGGGCCGTACCCTGGTTGTTGAATTGCAGTACCAGGGCATTTTGCCCGTTGATAGTTTGGTGGCTGGCGCTTTCGAGCACAATGTTGGGGCTGCTCCCTCGGGGTGAAATGTAGAGAGACGCTACATAGTTATAGAGGGCGTTAATTCTGACCACGGCGGTTGTGACCGCAGCTTCAGGCTCGTCGAGGTCGATAGGTAACTGCTCGGCAATCAGTCGATAGGGCAGCTCGTGCTCGGGGTTAGGCTCGCCTAGCCAAGTAACGCGTACGGTTTGCACCTGGCCCGGCTGCAGCAAAATTTGGGGCGGGTAGACAACAAAATCATCTTCTGCGTCAGGGCGAGTTTCTGTGCCTTGCAGATCCATCTGGCGTTCGGTGACGCGAATTTCGACCGCTACGGGCTCATCGCCTGTGCTGCGTACCTGAAACAAGCCGGTGGAGCGAGAGCCGCTGGGTTCCAGCGTAAGGCTTGAGGGTGAGAGTTGATAGGTGGCATCAGCCCAACTGGGTGGGGCTACCAACGCCCCTGCCCCAACAAGAAGGGAGGCTAGACAGCCGACGCGAACCAAAGTTTTCATGACTATTTTTTGTTAAAAAACTACAGAGAGATTGCGCTTTGAAAGGTTGCAAAAATACGGTGAATCGCCTGGCTTTGCAGTGAGTCTCTAGGGTAATAGTTCCCTTTTCTTGGGCAATCCATCAGCATCTTGAAGAGACTTTAAAATATTTTTTCTGCTTAGTTAAAGTGGTTTATCAACGACTGTAAAAGTCAAAGTATCTGAGTAAGATCCGGCTGGTTTTCGGGCGATATCATCTGTTGATATGATTGCCCGTACGGGTAGGGTGCAGCCGCCGAGGAGGGGTGGACAAGAAAGTATTGAGCCGTCCAATACTGTAATGTCGTTACGGCTAGCTAAGCTGCCTACTTGAGTGTTGCCGACGATCAGGATGTAGGGAACTGTAGATAGGTGATCTCCGTGGCGAAGTGCCCCACCTTCGGTAGAGCGCACCCGCAGTTCCCATCCGTTAGCACTAACTGGCTGGATATGAACGGTGCCAAAGTCTTGATTGGGGTTGCCACTTGGGTCGAGGGTAAAGGTGGCGCTAGTGGTGTAGGTAACCTGGCTCAAGGCTAAAGCCGCTGCTGGACACAACACACCCAACCCTAAAGCTGTAGAAATTAAGCCATTAAAGAGGAAGCAATTTCGCATTTTGTGATCTCCATGCACGTTCATTACGTGGAGATACCCGAGGGCACCTCCACATAATTTAGTGATCTGATTAGACCGTCAACTCAACTTGATTTTCCCAAGGGAGAATTATTTGGAGGTCAAGGTGAAGGTCAAGGTATCGGTGTAAGAACCAACGGGCACGAATTGATTGGCCGCGATGTTAGCTGTGACAGCAACACCAGTAACTCCTGCTGCTACAGTAGCATCGAAGGCAGAAGTGTGCAGTTGCCCCGAGGGAGTTGCCACGGTAGGGGTTACTGGTGTCGCTACTGAAGCACCAATATTAGCTGTGGTGAGCTGCGTGTAGGTAATAGCATGAGCAGGAGTGACGGTATTGACTAATTTGCCACCGTTTCCAGAACTTACATCTAAAGTCCAGCCCAGGGCTGCATTGTTTTGAACGTCTAGATTTCCCATGGCAAAAGTTGGTGCCGCGGCCCCACCAGTGAATGCGGTCGTCGCAGCCACAAAATTAATCGTGTTAACTTCTGCGACAGTAGCGGTTACGGTATCGTTATCGGTAGCCGCCAGAACAGCGGGGCCAGCAATCAGAGATGCGCCGACGAGCAGACTAGAGGCAACTAAGGTATTACGGAAGGTTTTAGCAAACATGATGGATCTCCTGAAGTGGCAATTTTGCCTGAATGGGTTTGTTTTGTAGGGCATTTGCAATGCCTTGATGGCCTACTTCCTGTATTGAGTTAGACATAAATCCTTTTTTGTAAATAAGGAATATGTCTTATTTATCTCCAGTAGTAAGGCAGATTTGACTGAGGTAAAGAGTAAGCTTGATGAACTTTTCAGCAAAGGTACTAATCGTTTTTTAATTTGACTAGAAGATGGGTGAACCACCTGACTTCGCTTAAGCATTCTTCTCTTTCCCTCATGTTTATTACTTTAGTTGCTTCAGCCAGATTAACCCATGCTAATTACACCTATATTTTGCCTAGAATGTCTTCTAGAAATAAGTCGTCTACGTAATTTTATTGATTGACCTAAAACTAAAATAAATAGACGATTGACGCCTAAAAGTTATCGTCAATTAAGTTATGGTGGCAGTCAATCATTTAAAGCAGTATCAATCGCCTACAGCTAAATTGAGCCTTAGGCTAAATCACAGCGATTGAATCACGGATTTAAATGTTAAGGTCTCAAGCCGATCGCTAGAAAAGTGAGCAACGCTGTCTGGATGGCTGAGAATTCGAGTGCTAGTTATAGCTATAGCTAGCCGGACTGAGATATTTCTCAAGTTGATGTCAAACGTTAGAACTTTTTAGTTGTCTTAATGTCTGAAACAATAAAATTATTTATAAATCAACTTAGGGAGTGTTGCTAGGACTTGCTCGTTGAGCAGGAAGTTACCCTGGGCTGATTTACGTATAGTGTCAACTAGCTAGGTCAGCACATGATTTAGTTGATCGGTTCTTTACGGGTACTGGCACGGTTAGAGGATTTGCAGTCGCCTCACAATTCTTTAGTAAGCGACATCTGCGCCTCGGCGAACGGCGGCGGAAAAGCTGGGGTAAGGATATAGCCTAACGGTGAACCAAGCCTTGACTTAACCCCAGCGACAACACCTCTAACCAGTTCTAGATTAGTCAGTACCAGCAGCTTTAGCTATCAGGAAAAACCTGAGTCTGGGGCAAATTATCCCCAAAGGTAGCTCAGGCATGGGGACGTACCTGGGCCAGAGTGTTCAATAGGGTCAATCCACCTGGCACTGGGGGGAGCATAGTTACAGCTATCCCCGCCGAGTTGCCGTTGCCGAAGCCGACCAAGGGTAGCGTCGGTAAAATGTGGTGCATGCGGTGCAGCATGGCGGTGCCGTTAAGGGTGGGCAGAGCCAGGTCTAAGACTACCGTTGCTAGCTCAGCTTTGTATTGAATAAAGAGGGCGATCGCATCGACCCCCTCCTCTGCCACCAGTACCCGGTAGCCATAGCCCTCTAGCAGGGTGCGGTGCAGCTCGCGGGCAGGATCATCGGCCATCACCAGGAGTACCAGGGCGTTGCCGCCTTCCAGCCCGGCGGGTGCTGACACCAGATCTAAGACCAACGCTGCGGGCTCAGCGATCGCCGGTAGATAGACCTCAACGGTGGTGCCGTTGCCAAGCTCGCTATCGGTTTTGAGCCAGCCGCCGTGGACCTTCACCAATCCCTGAGCGGTGGAAAGCCCGAGCCCTGAATGGCCGGCTGCGGCGCGGGTGGTAAAAAAGGGATCACAGCTGCGATCGCACACCGCTGCTGTCATGCCCGTGCCCGTGTCGGACACCGTCACTACCACGTAAGGCCCCGGCTTGGTTTGGGGATGGTCGGGCGCACCCCGCCACCAGATATTGTGCGCCTCAATGTGCAAGGTACCGCCCTGGGCCATCGACTCAAAGCCGTTAAGACAGAGGTTCATAAACACCCGCTGCAATTGAGGAGCATTAGCATTCACCGTCCACAGGTGGGGCAGCCGCAGCTGCGAGGTCACCGCAATGCCCTCGGGGCGAATCTCCTGCAGGGTTTGCACCAGTTCCCCCAGCAGGTAGGCCAGCTGAATGTCTCCCGGCTGGCCCCCCATACCCTGGGCAAAAGACAAAATTTGCTCGACCAGACTGACGCCCCGATGGGTGCTGGTGTGAATGCGATTGAGCCACTGCTGTTGCTGCTCGCTATTGAGGGTGGGCTGCTGAAGCATTTCCGCCGCCAGCATAATTGGGGTGAAAATATCGCTAAGGTCTTGGGCCATACCCCTAGATAGGGTGTCAATACTCTCTAAACGGCGATGGTGCGATCGCTGGGCCTGATTCAGTAGCTGAACCTCCGCCTGGCGGTGAGCGGCCAGCTCAGCCTGCATCTGTTGGTACCGCTCCGACTGCTGAATGGCCAGGCCCACCTGCACCGCCAGCTGCTGCATTAGTTGCACTTCCGTCAGCTGCCAGCGGCGGGGGGCAGAGCAGTGCTGGGCCACCAGCAGGCCCCAAAGGCGGCCATAGGACAGCAGCGGCACCACCAAATTAGCTCGCACCCCCAAACTTTTCAGTAAATCTCGGTGGCAGGGCGTTAATTCCGCCTCTTCTACATCGGCCACGACCTGCACTCGGTTTTGGGCATAGATGCCAACCCAATTTTCGGCAAAGCAATGGTCGTAGGCCTGCTGATCCTGGAGTGGTGAACAGCCGAAAGCGCAATCCTCGACCACTATTCTGCTGCAGTTAGCCTTTAAGCGAAACAAAAACACCCGATCTACCTGCAGCAGTTGCCGCATCTCAGACACCGTTGTGGACAGAATGACATCTAGATCTAAGGATTGATGAATGCGCTGCAGCATATTGAAGACCGCTGCTAGGGAGTTGGGGTTAGGCTCCCCTAGCTCCGGCTGGTCTGTTGCTGATGCCAGCAGTAGGCGGCGCGGTTCAGTATCTTCGCAGGTATGCCTCATAGCTGCTTCCTAAACTCTTTGATATCGCCAATCTGTGGATTACGGTGCTCTGTTGCGCCCTAGCGCCGTACTTGGAAAGGGCGACTTTTTGCTATCAATCTCACCCGTTTGGTGCCTCTGCCTGCGGGTGCCCTCCTAAAAGGTGGGGTCGTGGCTAAGGTCGAGGCAGCTTCCCTCTCGCCAAATGCGACCGCTCTCTTCGCAACTATTTCGATCGGCCTTAAAGGGAATGCTCGCCGGGGCTGCCCTAGGGTTAAAGACTTTAGACAAATCGGTATGGTCCAGCTGCACCAGCGCCAGCAGCGCCAAAATGCTAAGTCCTACAGTGCCAGCCATAACCAGCATATTCATCGGCGTCCACAGGGGATGCTGAGCTGCTGACTGACGAAGGCGATCAGGGGCTCGAAGTTCGGAACCGGCCAGTACTACCAGGTAAATTCTGGTTATGCCCAGCGGCAGCGATAGCCGAATGTTGACCGGGTGGTGGCGCGGTGTCAGCGCGGCCCTTAACGCCTGCACCTGTGCAGGGCTAAAGGTGGCGGCCACTTCTGGAGCCATACGAGCCAGCACGTTGTCGCCGTTCGTCGAGGCAGAATGGCTGAGTTTCATCGTCAGTCCTCAGAGAAAAGCACTCCAGATGCGTTAGGGCATCTAATAGCTGATTCAACCGTAGCAATCGCAGGGCGATCGCTCCATCAGCAAACCCCTGAGTTTGCAGTCTCTAAGGCCTGAGTTTTACCTATTCCAACACTACCAACCCCATTCGAATCGCGTAGCGCACTAGGCCAGCAATGTCGTGAATATCTAGGCGAGCCATCAGCTGAGCCCGGTGGGTCTCGACGGTTTTGGTGCTGATGTAGAGAATGTCAGCAATATCTTTGGTGCTTTTGCCCTCGGCAATTAGCTGAAGAATTTCGCGCTGGCGAGGAGTGATCTGGTCAAGCGGGTTTTGGTCTTGACCCAGACGCTTAACATAGTCGCTAATGACGTACTTAGAGATGGCGGGGCAGAGATAGGTTTCTCCCCGAGCGATCGCCCGCAGGGCCAGATCTAGCTCTTCGGTACCGCTGTCTTTAAGTAGGTAGCCGCTGGCCCCCGATCGCAGGGCCTGATAGACGTACTCTTCATTGGCATGCATCGAGAGAATGAGCACCCGCACCTGAGGGAACTCGCGGGTAATGCGGGCGGTGGCCTCTAGCCCGTTCATCTCAGGCATGGCGATATCCATCAGCACAATTTGGGGATTGAGGGTTTCTACCAGCTGTAGCGCTTCGCGTCCGTTCTCAGCCTCGCCCACCACCTCGACCCCATCGATATCTTCGACGAGCGAGCGAAACCCCGCTCGAACGAGAGCATGGTTATCGGCAATCACGAGCTGAATAGATGACATACAGGGCCTTTGGGGTACATCGTGCGAATCGTTACATTAAAATTCCCAACTAAGCTCCACGGGCAAGGTATAAAGACGCATAATTTCACTCGGTAATCAGAACCTCGTTAACAGGTACAAGATTTAAGGTTCCCTTTGCCAAATTGACTGCTGCGCCAGGTCACATCGCTCGGCTTTGAAGTAGTTGCCGAAGTGGCAGTAGGCGCAGCAGGTGCCGGGGATTGAGCGGCTGACGCCAAACCAGGGGAAGGACTGGAATGAGGTGTTGGCGCAACCGGAGGGCATGGGGAACTCGTGGCGCTTTTGGAGATGGGCCACTGACAGGAGTGCCCAAATTTGACCTTGAGAGGGAAGAGCGAAACGGCGATTTTGCCCGTGGGTAAAATCGCCGTTTCCATTAATTCAGCTTCCGGAGAAGGGTAAAACTCTAGGGGTAATGATGAAATTGCTAGGTTGATTAAGAAGCTACGCAACGATGCCCATGCCTCACTGTCCCGGCTGCAGCTCTGATGGCCATTGATTCGGCTGCGGCAGCTGAGAGAGCTATTACGCGAAATTCTGGCAAAACACCCTAAGAATCTGAAAGAAACCGAGCATTAGAACTTACTACACTCAGGTTGAGTCAGAGGAGAATTTAATGCGTTATCCATAGGAGCTTTCAATGCCTTACGCTACTGTCGGACGAGAAAATTCCGCAACTATCGATCTCTACTACGAAGATCTTGGGGCAGGTCAACCAATTGTTCTTATTCATGGATTTCCATTGAACGGGCATTCTTGGGAGAAGCAGGTTTTGGTGCTGCTGGATGCGGGCTATCGAGTGATTACCTACGATCGCCGAGGGTTTAGTGCTTCTAGTCAACCTTCGTTTGGCTACGACTATGATACCTTTGCAGCAGATTTGGATGAGCTAATGACCAAGCTTGACGTGCAAGATGCTGTGCTGGTCGGCTTCTCGATGGGGACAGGTGAAGTTACACACTATCTTGGCAAATATGGCTCAGCACGGGTGCAAAAAGCTGTGCTGATGGCTCCTGTTCCACCGTTTCTGTTAAAGACAAGTGACAATCCAGAAGGTGTTGATCAAAGCGTTTTCGACGGCATTATGAAAGCGATCATTGAAGACCGTCTAGCTTACTTCTCTGCATTTTTCAGAGAATTCTTTAATATGGATGTGCTGCTTGGTGACCGTATCAGCAATGAGGCGATTCAGGCCATTTGAAATGTGGCAGCAGGGGCTTCTGCCAAAGGGACTTTGGATTGTGTACCCTCCTGGCTCACCGATTTCCGCGATGATTTGCTCCATATTGATGTGGCGACTCTGATTATTCATGGTGATAGCGATCGCATTTTACCGCTGGAGGCTACCGCAGCCAGACTGCCAAAGCTAATTAAAAACAGTGAACTTATTGTCATTCCTGGCGGGCCGCACGCCATCAACTGGACTTACGCTGATCAGGTCAATCCCGTGTTGCTGAACTTTCTTCAGCAGGAATAATCAGTCATCCGAATACCTCAAAGTCAAGATTCAGGCGAGATCCACAGGTCTACCTCTACCCATCCACTCCCGACCCATCCACCCCCATGCTCAACCAACAGCCCAACCTCACGCCATGGCCACCCTCCAGCGATCCCTCCCTGGTGCCGCCACCCCTAAGCTCACCCCTCAAACCAGACCTGCACCTGCCCCCTAACCCACCGCCCATTGCCCACAGTCAGCAATACCTGCTCTACCTGGCCAAAATCGGCGAAAACACTGCTGGTCTGGTGCACGACATGCGCAGCCCCCTCACCGTGATCATCAACGGTCTGCGGCTGTGTCATCGCATGCCCCTGCCCCAAATTGCCCGCCAGCGGCTAACCCTGGCCCTAGAAGAAGCCGAGCGGCTGAACCGCATCGTCAATGATGTGATTACCTTTGCCCGCAGCGCCCATCTGTCAGGGTCTCACTGGCAGGCCTACCACCGCCCCACCCCGCCCCGGCATGGGGCCGAGATCCCCCCCATGCCGCCCTATCAAGAGCATCGAGAATAACGGCCAAGGCCTTGTTTTATGTAATCAACCTGCCACTTCACCCGGCTAGCTATGAACAACTCCACCTTACATTCTCTATTCAACTTACTTAGCTTAACTCGACTACCCGAGGGTAATTATCAGAGCGATGCCCTGGCGGATAGCACGCCCTTAGGGGTTAATCATCGAGTAATTTTGACGGCGCTGTCGGTTGTTACACCACTGCTGGTCTTGGTGAACTGTCTCGATCAAATCCAGACGGCTTTTGTTGCCGTACCAATGCAGTCTACCCTTGCCATCGCCCAATCAGCCTACCCTGGCCACGACTATAACGATGATTGCAGATGCCGTCGCCAAACTGATGGTACTGGTCAGTTATTAGATCACAATGGTTCAAACCACATTCCGATTGTGCTAGAAAGCCCAATGAATTGTCAGAGTGCGGAATAAGTGCGATAACAGATTGAAACTGTGCAAGCTCGATTGTTTGTGATTAAAGAGAACATCTAATTCCCTATGCCTAGTACGGTAAATTAGACGTTCTCTTTAACGGCCAGGCGAATCACTGAAATTAGGGAATGAGGCGATTTCGTATACGATGGCTTCACATTTTTACTGAGCGTTCACGGAGCGGCTTTGATAGGGCGGCGGCTGGGATATTGAGTCGCGATCGCCATAAATAAACCAGGACAGCACAAACTTCCATGCGGGTATACCAGAAGCTCGTTCAATGCCGCTTCCGTAATTGGACGTTGGGGAATGCAGTTGCTACTTAAACGTCAACTGCTGAAGTTCCTTTTGATTCCAGTTGCCTAACTTGGCAGCAGCTTCGTAGGTGCTTTGCAAGAACTCTAACAGCATCTGATCGGGTGATTCTGCCTCACGGACAGCGTCATAGGGCAAAACAAACTCACCCAACTCTTTACTGTAAAAGGCAGCATCAGGGCGAACCTCAGCCTGCTTAAAGCCATCGGGTTCTGGGTAGGCATAGGAATAAAACGCTGGGTATGATAATCCGGCTCCGGGCCAAAATCCGGCACTACTGACCTCTTGGGAGTAGGCTTCCTGTGCCACTGCATCCGGCAGATTTGGTACCCCTCCCGGATGCTCAGGAGCCGATCGCCCCGAAAAGCGCGTCACGGCTAAATCAAAACTCCCCCAGAAAAAATGAACTGGGCTGACCTTTCCAGAAAAATGAGAGCGAAATTCTCGAAAGACGCGATCGGACTGTAGCAGCACTCGCCAGCATCGATTGGTATAATCCGCATCATAAGCAGCATGGGTTTCATCCTGCTCAAATCGAATTGGGTCAGGAACTTCGTTCGGTTTGGTGTTAATGGTGATGTGGAAACCTAATTCTCTAAGAGTTTCCATTACAGTCTGATAAAAATTAGCGACAGAACGAGGGTAGAGGGCGATCGCCCGTCTTGCCCCTTCGCTGGTTTGAATCAGCAACTCATGATCAATGAAATCGAAGTCGATTTGAAAGATGCGGCTACCATAGGGAATTGTGGACGTGGTCAGGCCCCGAACGGTTAAATAGAGGGGAGTATGCCAGGAATGATTAATCCACGGCGTTTGGGCTAATCGGATCTTGCCGATGATTTGCGTCCACATGTGCAAGGTGGTATAGGTCTCTTGCCATGCGTCCAGGGGTAAACTTGGCCAAATATCTGTTAGGGTAGGCTGATTTGACATCATGAGTTCTCCGCGAGTAGAAAAGGGGTGCGGTGATTAATAGGTCTTCTGCTGTTCATCGGCAAAACACCACAGCCATTGTTCTCCTAATTCGGCTGAACTAATTACTGCGTGTCCGCTCTCTTCGTAATGGCGGCGAGCGTGTTGATTCTTAGACGAGTCGCAGCACAACATTTTGCCGCAGGTTTGACAAATTCTTAAATGAACCCAACGACCACCAACTCGCAGGCATTCCTCACAGCGAAATACCGGGTAATTGGCTTTCGAAATCATGGTCTCTAGCGTCAGTTCGTTTAGATGTTGACAAGACATGAAATGCTCCTGTGAATGGGCAAAGTATGTACTCGTTCAAGCGGGATACAGCCACTTGCGAAAAAGTTGAGTGAGACGCGGCATAATCACGTAGGTCAGTAGGGCAACCGTTAGACCTGTAACCAACAACGTTCTGAACAATACCGGAAGCTCCGCTAGAAGCGGTACTAGCAAACGATTGAGAATCGATATCGTGAAAAACACTGCTAGCCAGGTCACGATCGCCATTTTGTAGCGTGGCGGTGGAGCCTTCATGGGTTTGTTGGAAAGCGTAAACCAGGTTTCCAGACCCGTTAGAGTTTGAATGGTTTCAGGCTTTTCAATTAAGGGCTGTAACCGCTCCAGCCATTCCTGCCGCACGCTGGATTCTAGCCAGGTTTTGAGGTTGTTGTAATGATCAAATCTGACGATTGCCACATATTCAGGATGAGCATGATCATGAGGTCGGATCACGCTGACCCCTAAATGTCCCTTAAATTGGTGAGCAGCCGTCGCAATCCCGTGCAACCACTCCTCATATCCCTGCTCACGTCCAGGTCGAATGAAGTGAGAAATGATGGCGGTTACCTGGTGAGTTTCTTCATCTGTACCCACGACTAGTGAATCCTGCATTACACATGACCTCAAAAACTCTAGCTGCAAGGACGTGATGATGGTTAATGGGCGATCATTGGCGATCGCCCCTATTCTAGGCACAAAATCATCCAGTGCTGCTGCAAGGCTGCAAATGAACTGGATCACTGAGCAACAACCTCCACTCAGTTACACACCAGTCATGAGGGGTTCACGATTGGCAGAGCCAGTATTTGATGTTGTTGCAAGGAGCTGAAGTTCCCATGCCAGGGCTACCGCACTCGCACCGCCATGCTCAAGAAGAATCTCTGATACGCCCGCAGCTGTTTCTGTGCGTGCCCAGTCACGTTGCCATTCAGCAAGTACAGCCATCCAGTTGATTGGAACTGCACCCGCCTGAACCATCCGGCGAACCGCCATGTCATGAGCTTCCGCAGTCACACCGCCTGAAGCATCGGTAACGATGAATACGTCATAACCTTCATCCAGCGCCTGGATTGCTGGCATTGCCAGACAGACCTCGGTCCAAAGCGAAGCAAGTATCAGTTGCTTGCGACCACTTTTCTTCACGACGTCTGTCACATTTGGATCTTCCCAGGTATTGATGAAAGTGCGGTTGATCGGTTTTTGATCGGGAAAAACATCCTGTAATCCCTTAATGATGTAACCCCCTCTCTCTTCAATGACTGCGGTAAGGATTGTGGGTACGTTGAACACCTTTGCCGATTTAGCAAGACCAATCACATTGTTAATGATCATGGTCGGTTCATGGCTGTTCAAGTTGGTGAACTGAAAAGGCTGGTGGTCAATCAGTACCAGGATGCTATCTTCTGGACGAAGCAGTCCTTCTAGACCGATTTTGGGATTTTTAGACATTGAACTCTCCTATTTGAGCGATTTGTAAATGAGAAATTTCAGGATGACATAAAAATGCAATTTACTTGCTCGATCCCTTTGCATGACTGTTTGCACAAATTCAATATAGGTGGTCGCCTTCAAGCTGTCGCCTATAGCAAGTCAAATTTTTTGTAGTGCAAATTGATAGATTACCCGTGCCATCGCGGAGTAGAAGGCTGACTCTAACTTAAGTTAGACTCCGAATTTGATCGAAAGTACATTCATACAACCGATCGACTATCAATGCTTGAATGCAAAATCCGGTAGCGATGTCCCACACCAATGAGCGGGCGACAACCTGTTTGCCCTCCGGATGAAGCGGCTGACACTACGAGCTATTGCTGTGAACCGACGACAGACCCTGACTGCCTCAACGCTTCTGCAATACGGCTCTCGATAAGGTCACCCATGGCTTTTGCCCCAATTGGGATGTGGAGTTGTTCGCCCAGGTGCGGTCGTTGGTGGGCAAGCGATATACTTTGGTAAACGGATGACAGTCCTTCATCTCTATGAGAGTGTCTGCTCCCTAGCCCATCCAAGTATCCAAGTATTGGATAGACATAACGACTCACCTTAATAGGAGTATTGATCCGATGGGGATGAAAATGAGGATGAGTTCGTCGATCAATAATCTTATTGATCTGCCTAACAAGCTACCGCTGCAAGTCGTCCTCATTGTGCCTCTGATGCTGCTACTGACGGGGGCCGTTGGAGTTGTCGGTTATCTTTCATTCAGAAACGGCCAGCGGGCGGTCAATCAAGTTGCGACCGAACTCCAAAATGAGATTCTCCATCAGATTACGGACAAGTTGGACGATTACGTTCAGGTGGCGCACGACATCAATCGTTTGAATGCGATCGCACTGGCCAAGGGAGACATTAATCCAGACAGCGCCGCCGGAGAGACGGTGTTCTGGCAGCAAAATCAGATTTTTCCGACGGCGAGTTTCGTTTACTGTGGCAACGAAAAGGGAAATTTGGTGGGCGTGGGCAAGATGACCAATAAAGTTCACCTGCAAACCTGGGTTGTGAATGACTCCACAAACCGTATTCCTTACTTTTACGGCCTGGACGATCAGGGCAATCGCAATCGCGAATTTGACAAAGGTGCCGAGCCGTTTGATGCTCGCGTTCGCCCCTGGTATAAAGCA
This sequence comes from Nodosilinea sp. AN01ver1, assembly GCF_050565655.1. NCBI lineage: Bacteria > Bacillati > Cyanobacteriota > Cyanophyceae > Nodosilineales > Nodosilineaceae > Nodosilinea > Nodosilinea sp. AN01ver1. The sequence goes on from NZ_JBNXVS010000046.1 coordinate 47,518, forward strand.
GCAAAGGAAGCCCGTCAGCCCACCTGGAGCCCAATTTATTTAGGATTCACAACCCACTGGCCCGCGATCGCTACTAGCATCCCCGTCTACGATTCTAGTGGTAGGACGTTGATCGGAGCCTGCGGCATTGACTTTTTGCTGCCTCAGGAAATGAGCCAGTTTTTGAAAAGTTTAAATATCGGCAAAACTGGCAGCGCATTCATTATGGAGCGTTCAGGAAGGTTGGTATCCACGTCTACGGCTGAGCCTATTGTTGAAAATACAAGCGACGATAGCGAGCGATTGTTGGCCAATCAAAGCAGTAATTCAACAATCCGGGCAACGGCTGACTTTTTGGAACAGCGTTTTGATGGCTTTGATCAGATTCAAGTGACGCAGCGAATGGCATTTGATATTGACGGGGCACGACAGTTTGTGCAGGTTGTGCCCTTCCAGGATCGCTACGGGTTGGACTGGCTGATTGTGATTGTGCTTCCAGAAGCAGACTATCTGGGACAAATTCAGTCAAATATTCGAGATACGCTGCTGCTATGCGTTTTAGCGTTAGTGACAGCGCTTATTTTGAGTGTGTTAATGGCTCGCTGGATTACCAGACCGCTGCTGAGTCTAAATCAATCAGCGCAGGCGATCGCCGATGGTCAATGGAATCAAACGGTCAATATTAAGCGGTCCGATGAACTGGGAAAACTGGCAAACTCCTTTAACCAGATGGCCCATCAGCTGCAAACGGCCTTTTTGGAACTGCAGACCCTGAACCAAAACCTGGCTGAAAATGAAACCCGCCTCCGAGCCTTTTTGGAATCGCTGCCCATTAGCATTTCCATTTTGGATGCGACAGGTCACCCCTACTATGCGAATCAGCGGAGATTTCAGATGCTGGGGGAAGCCATTGATCCGACTATCTCTTCCGATCATCTGTCCGAGGTATATCACCTGTACAGGGCGGGCACAAATCAGCTCTATCCGAATGACCAACTGCCCATTATCCAGGCGTTGAGCGGTAAGCACACCCGAGTTGACGATATCGAAATCCACCAAAACGGTCAAACTATTCCCATTGAAGTCTGGGGAACACCCATCTTTGATGAACAGGGAAATGTGACCTATGCGATCGCGACCTTTCAGGACATTACGGAGCGCAAACAAGCCGAGAAACTCCTAGCCGACTACAACTGCACTTTAGAACAACAGGTCGCAGAACGAACTGCCGCGTTACAACGCAGTGAAGCCAAGTTCCAAGCTATCTTTGAAAACTCGCAGATCGGCATCTTCCAAGTCCGCATTTCGGATGGATTAATTCTTGATGCCAATCAACGCTTTGCCAATCTGTATGGCTTTGACTCACCAGAGGCGATGATTGGGCTTGAACGAACCAGAAGCTACTATGTAAATCCCAGCGAGCGCGAACAGTTCCTTGAGTTGCTGAAGCGAGATAAGGAAGTGCGAAGTTATGAAGTCCAAATGCGAAAACGAGATGGGACAGTGTTCTGGGGACAGTTCTCTTCGTATCTGAATGCAGCTAATGGATACATTGAAGGCGTGCTTGCGGATATTAGCGATCGCAAACAAGCAGAGGAGGCATTACAACGCAGTGAAGCCAAGTTCCGAACGATCTTTGAAAATTCGCAGGTTGGCATCTACCGAACCCGCACCTATGATGCATTAATTCTCGATGCCAATCAATGCTTTGCCAATCTGTTGGGCTTTGCTTCACCAGAGGAGATCATTGGGCTGGAACACAGCATCGACTATTTTGTAAATTCCAGCGATCGCCTATACGCCATTGAGGTGATGAAGCGGGATGGGGAAATGCGAAGCTTTGAAGTCCAGATGCGAAAACGAGATGGGACGCTGTTTTGGGGCCTTTGTTCCTCTTATCTGAATGCAACCGATGACTACATCGAAGGGGTGATGGCGGATATTAGCGATCGCAAACAAGCAGAGGAGGCATTACAACGCAGTGAAGCCAAGTTCCGCAATATCTTTGAAAACTCGCAGGTCGGCATCTTCCGAAACCGCATCTCGGATGGATTAATTCTCAATGCCAACCAACGCCTTGCCAACCTGTTGGGCTTTGATTCACCCGAGGAGATCATTGGGCTAGAACATAGCATCGACTATTTTGTAAACCCCAGCGATCGCGAACACGCCCGTGAGGTGATGAAGCGGGATGGGGAACTGCGAAGCTTTGAAGCACAGATGCGAAAACGAGATGGGACAGTATTTTGGGGACTTACCTCTTCTTATCTGAATGCAGCTGATGGATATGTCGAAGGGGTGATTGCGGATATTAGCGATCGCAAACAAGCAGAAGCCGCTCTACAAGCGAGTGAAGAACGACTACGCTTAGCATTAACTGCTTCAAAGCAGGGACTCTACGATATGAATCTCAAAACTGAAGAAATCGTGGTTAACCCAGAATACGCTCTAATGCTGGGCTATGATCCGACAACATTTCGAGAGACCAAATCTAGGTGGGTTGAGAGTTTGCATCCTGATGACAGAGAATCAATGGTTGCAGTTTACAGTGGTTTTATGACTGGAGAAGCCCCGAACTATCAAGCAGAATATCGCCTGCGTACCCGGAATGGTCAGTGGAAATGGATTCTTTCTGTCGGCAAAATTGTTGCCTGGAATGAATCTGGTGAACCCCTCCGAGCGTTGGGAGTTTATACGGATATTGACAATTACAAACGGGCTGAAGCAGCTTCAATTTTGGAAGAACGCAACCGTATGGCACGCGAAATTCACGATACACTCGCTCAGGCGTTTACAGGCATTCTGGCTCAGGTCGGAGCTGCAAACCAGGTGCTAACGGATGATGTAGAAGCAACTCAGGCACATCTAGACTTGATCAAAGAATTGGCGCGAACTGGACTGTGTGAAGCGCGGCGATCGGTCATCGCACTCCGTCCTCAGCTTTTGGAGGAAGGCAGTTTACAGAGCGCTCTCCATCGTCTCGTAACTCAAATCAGAGCGGCTGCAAACGACACTACTTTGTATTATGAGGTCAAGGGGGCAACGTATGCTCTCCCCACTGAAGTCGAGAGTAACCTACTGCGGATGGGGCAGGAAGCCTTAACTAATGCGATTAGATACGCCAATGCTGACGAAATTCGAGTGGAGCTAGCCTACGATCGCGATCAGTTTTGCTTGCGCGTGAAAGACAATGGACAGGGTTTTGGAGTCGGGAGTATTTCAGCCTCTGAGGGGTTTGGCTTACTCGGCATGAGCGAACGGGCAGAGCGCATCGGCGCACAACTCACGATTCGGAGTCAGCCTGGGCAGGGAACAGAGATTATTGTCACCGTCAACCCTTGAGTGAGCATCACAATGAGCCAAGCCACAACCATTCGGGTTCTGATTGCGGACGATCACGCCATTTTTCGGCAAGGATTAGCCACGATTATCAACCATGACCCGGATATGCAGGTAATTGCTCAAGCTGAAAATGGGGAGCAGGCGATCGCGCTGTTTGAGGAACACCAACCGGATATCACGCTAATGGATTTGCGAATGCCGGAAGTGGAAGGAGTTGCCGCCATCGGCACAATTTGTGCGACGGCTAAATCGGCTCGGATTATTGTACTGACTACGTACGATAGTGACGAAGATATTTACCGGGGATTGCAGGCAGGCGCAAAAGGGTATCTGTTGAAAGAAACTGAACCGGATGAGCTTCTGAATGCCATTCGTACCGTTCATCGGGGTCAGAAGTACATTCCGCCCGATGTGGGAGCAAAATTAGTTCAACGTCTCAGCAATCCAGAACTGAGTGAACGAGAAATGGCGGTACTCCGTTCGCTAGCCCAGGGAATGAGTAACGCTGATATTGCGGCTGCTTTGAGCATCGGTGAAGGCACGGTTAAATCTCATGTCAACCGGATTTTGAATAAGCTAGACGTCAGCGATCGCACCCAGGCTGTGATTGTTGCCGTTAAGCGCGGCATTGTCAGTTTGTAAGATGTACTTTCGATCAAATTCGGAGTCTAACTTAAGTTAGAGCCAGCCTTCTACCTGGTTGACTGACAAAACTAATCAGCGCCATAGCAGTACGTGTGTATTTTGAACTCGATTCGATAGGTGCGCTGCTCATGCTGTTTCCGAGACGCCATAGCGGGTTCAGGATCGCGGTTATGAGTGA
>NZ_JBNXVS010000047.1:0-50094 GCF_050565655.1 Nodosilinea sp. AN01ver1
AGCGTTCATGGTTTTGAGTGGTATCTAAGCTTAGAACGCTGGCTCCCCCTTCTCCCTTCCAATCTCCGAAACTACCGCACAGTAGGGCACCCAGCGACCTGGACTCAGCTTTTGTCAGTCAACCAGGATGCAGCGTGGTGCAGGTGTCTTGCCAATCATCGAGCGATAGTTCTGGCCATCGGTTGGGCATAGCGTTTCCAAAACACGATTAGGGCAGCGATAGTGTCTCTACTCATACTCACTAAAGCCCGCCCTAATACTTAGTTTATGCGCTGCTTGTGACCTTGCTGAGGCGCAATTACTTGCTAAGGCGCAATTAAATGACAACGGGCAGACAGCTACTTTATTTCTCTCCAGGCTTATCTCTCTCCAGGCAGATTCCTGTTTTTTTAGTTAGGTTGAAAATTGTTTCGGTACAATAAGCATCCTCATCAATTGAAGGATATTGAGATGACGTGCTGCGAGCCGTTTTGCGCCTAGAGCAACTGGAGGTAGAGTTGGGCCAGCTCTACCTTTGCTTTCTTAGCTAGACCTGGCCTAGACACTGGCTTCAAAACCTATCTGGGTCTTTGCCGCTCCCGGCAAATCAGTCAGGAAAAGCATTTAGTTAGCTATGGCCTATTGATAGTTTTGCCTCTATTCTTCAAGTCGATTAACTATTAATAAACTTTATGCTTAGAGCTCATAGGTGGGTGAAGAAGGGAGAAAGCAGATAGATGACGCAGCATCAGGTGGCTGACCCGCTGTTTGGCGGCGGGGGCGAGATGGGGGCGCTGATGCGTGCCTACGATTGGTCAAAAACACCCTTTGGTGCGGTTGAGCAATGGCCTCAAAGTCTGCGATCGACCCTGAGTATTTGCCTAAACTCTCGCTTCCCCATGGCAATTTACTGGGGGCCAGACTGCCTGCTGCTCTACAACGATGCCTGGCGACCGATCGTGGGCGACAAGCACCCCTGGTCGCTGGGGCGAGCTGGGCAGGAGGTCTGGCCCGAAATTTGGGACGACATTGGGCCTGAGTTTGCCCATGTTTTTGCCACTGGAGACGGCATTTTTCACAGCGACGAGCTGCTGGCCATGCATCGGTTTGGCTATACCGAAGAGTGCTTTTTTGACTACACGTTTAACCCCATTCAGGGGGAGAGCGGGCGGGTGGAGGGGATCTTAAACGTCGTCAGTGAGACCACATACCGAGTATTGAATGATCGCCGCGCCCAGCTGCTGCGCGAGCTTGCCGCCAAGACCGCCGCCGCCAAAACCGTCGAGGAAACCTGCGCCCTGGTAGCCGAAACCCTGAGCTTCGATCCGGCGGATATTCCCCTGGCGCTGCTCTATATGGTCAATGCTGACGAAAAAACGGCCTGCCTCTGCAAGGGCACTGCCTCTGCCTCAGCGGTGCCTTTTGTCCCCAGCCGGGTCAGCCTGGAGCCATCCAGCGCCGCCGATGACTCGGGTGGCTGGCCGATCGCCGTGGCAATTCGCACAGGGCAGCCCCAGGTTATTGATCATTTGGCCAGCCGCTTTGGCCATATTCCTGGTAGTCCCTGGCCCGAGCCCCCCCAGGAGGCGATGATTTTGCCGATTGTTGTGCCTGGGCAGGCCAGCGTGTCTGGGGTGCTGGTGGCGGTGGCCAGCCCTCGTCGTCGCCTAGACAACAACTACAGCGACTTTTTCAAGCAGGTGGCGGCCCAGTTGTCGACCGCGATCGCCAACGCCCGCGCCCACGAAGAAGAGCGCCAGCGGGCGGAGCAACTGGCCGAACTCGATCGCGCCAAAACAGTCTTTTTCTCCAACGTCAGCCACGAGTTTCGCACCCCGCTGACCCTGATGCTGGGGCCGGTGGAAGACGCCATTGCCGCCGCCCAGGACAACGAACAGCGCGATCGCCTAGAGATGGTGCACCGCAACGCCCTGCGCCTGCAAAAGCTGGTCAACACCCTGCTCGACTTCTCCCGCATTGAGGCGGGGCGCATTGAGGCCGTCTACGAACCTACCGACCTGGCCCTGCTGACGACCGATCTGGCCGGGGGCTTTCGGGCCGCAATCGAGCAGGCCGGGCTGCGGCTGGTGGTCAACTGTGCCCCCCTGGGTGCACCCGCCTACGTCGATCGGGGCATGTGGGAGAAAATTGTGCTGAATTTGCTCTCCAACGCCTTTAAGTTCACCTTTGAGGGCGAGATCGAAGTCGCCCTGCGCCCAGAACAGGACCACGTTTTGCTGACGGTGCGCGATACCGGCATTGGCATTGCCGCCGCCGAGCTGCCCCACATTTTTGAGCGCTTTCACCAGGTGCAGGGAGCCCCAGGCCGCACCCACGAGGGCTCAGGCATTGGCCTGTCGCTGGTGCAGGAACTCGTCAGCCTGCACGGCGGCACCCTGGAAGTGACCAGCGCCGTCGGCCAGGGCACCCAGTTCACGGTCACGTTGCCCCTGGGCTCGGCCCATCTCCCCGCCGAGCGCATTGGCGCGCCCCGCACCCAAATCTCCACCGCGACTGGCCCTACACCCTACCTAGAAGACGCCCTCACCTGGCCCCAGCTCTCACCTCCCTCACCCGCTTCACCCTCCTCACCCGCTTCCCCTTCCCCCCCACTCCCCGCCGCCGCCCGCATTCTCCTCGTCGATGACAACGCCGACATGCTCGACTACGTCAGGCGGCTGCTGAGCCAGCAGTATGGGGTCGAAACCGTGCGCGATGGCGAAGCGGCGCTGGCGGCCATTCGACAGCAGCCCCCCGATCTGGTGCTCAGCGATGTCATGATGCCCAAGCTCGATGGCTTTGAGCTGCTGCGACGGCTGCGGGCCGACCCGCGCACCCGAGAGTTGCCGATTATTTTGCTGTCGGCGCGGGCCGGAGAAGAAGCTCGCCTGGAGGGGCTGGCGGCGGGTGCCGACGACTACTTAACCAAGCCCTTTTCGGCCCGCGAGCTGCTGGCTCGGGTAGAGGCCACCCTCAAGCTGGCAGCGCTGCGGCAGGAAACCAAGATTGCCCTACAGCGCAGCGAAGAGCGATCGCGCCTGGCGGTGCAGGTGGCTCAGCTGGGCACCTGGCGCTACAACCTGCGCACCAATCTAGTCGAACTAGATCAGCGCATGCAGGATATTTGGGGCCAGACAGCGGCCCAGTTGGCCCTGCACCAGCTGGTCGAACACATTCACCCCGACGATCGCGCCCGGGTGGCCAGCGCGGTGAGTGCGGCCCTGGAGCCGGGGGCGTCAGGAGCCTACGTGATTGAATACAGAATTCGACGCAGCGATGGCACCGAACGATGGATCGCGGCCAATGGGCAAGCCTTCTTTGCGGCTAGGGGTGGCGGGGCACGCCGCACCATGGAGCTGCTCGGCACCGTCCACGATATTACCGAGCGCAAGCATACCGAACTTCTGCTGGCCGAGCAGACGCGCCTGCTAGAGCTAATTGCTTCAGGCTATTCGCTAGATGACTGCCTGACGGCCATCTGCACCACTATCGCTCAGCTCAATCCCCACATTCGGGCCAGCTTTCTGCTGTGTGATGCCGAACGTCAGCAGTTCTCGCGAGCGATTACGCCGGACTGGCCCCCCGCCTTTGGGGCCGGCCTCAAAGAGGCTCCCATCAATGAACCCTGCATAGGCACCTGTGGCGAGGCCGCATATTCGGCTCAGCCCGTCACCTGTGTCGATATAGCCAACGACGATCGTTGGTCGCCCGAGTGGCGTGAGCTGTTGCTGGCCCACGGCGTTTTGGCCTGCCACTCTGTACCGATTGTGGGGATAGAGGGGCTGCCCTTTGCCTCGCTAATGCTGTGCTTTGACCAGGCCCGACGGCCTACCCCCTGGGAGTATCAGCTGGCCGATTTTGGGGCTCAGGTGGCCAGCATTGCCTTTGAGCGCGATCGCGCCACCCGAGCCCTGCGCGACAGCGAGCACCGCTACCGCACTCTGTTTGAGTCGATGGAAGAGGGCTTTGGCATCTGTGAAATGCTGTTTGATGCCAGCGGCGCGCCGGTTGACTACCGCTTTTTGGAGATTAACCCGGCCTTTGAGACCCTCAGCGGTATGCAGCAGATGGCGGGCAAAACGGCCAAAGAACTGGTGCCCAATCTGGAAGAGGTTTGGGTCGAGACCTATAGCCGAGTGCTGGCAACCGGGGAGCCCTATCGGTTTGAGCATGAGGCGGCGGCTCTGGGCCGCTGGTTTAGCGTCAGCGCCTTTGCGCTCAACGATCCTCAGCATCGCAGGTTTGCGATTCTGTTTACCGATATTACCGATCGCCGCCGAGCGGAGCGCGATCGCGAGCGGTTTCTGGCGGTGGGCTCAGACTTGCAGGTGGTCAGCGGCAGCGATGGCTACTTTAAGTGGGTCAGCCCGACTCTAGAGCGCATTCTGGGCTGGACCCCGGCTGAGATGATCGCCCGACCCTGGATTGAGTTTGTCCACCCCGACGATCTGTCTAAAACCATAACCGAAGACGCCAGCCTGTTCTCGGCGGGCCGCGAAACGCTTTCCTTCGAAAACCGCTACCGCCACAAAGACGGCTCCTACCGCTGGTTTCTCTGGAATGCCCAACCCTACCCCGACGAGCAGCTGCTCTACGCTGCGGCCATTGACATCACCGAACTCAAGCGCACCGAGTCTAACCTGCGCGAGAGCGAGACCCGCTTTCGGCAGATGACCGATGCCGCCCCGATGATGGTGTGGCTTTCTGGCCTCGACCGGCGCTGTACCTATTTCAACCAGTCGTGGCTGGCCTTTACGGGCCGCACCCTGGAGCAAGAAATCGGCGACGGCTGGACGGAGGGCATTCACCCTGACGATTTTCAGCACTGCCTGAGCACCTACACCAATGCCTTTAACGCCCGCACCCCATTTCAGATGGAGTATCGGCTCAGGCACGTTAGCGGTGAGTACCGCTGGATTTTTGACGTCGGCGAACCCCGCTTTGCGCCCGATGGCACTTTTTTGGGCTATATCGGCTCCGGTTTTGATGTGCACGATCGCAAGCAGGCCGAAGAAGCCCTGCGCCAGCGCGAAACCGAGCTGCGGCTGGTCACCAACGCCGTGCCCGCCCTGATTGCCTTTGTCGATGCTGAGCAGCGCTACCGCTACAACAACCAGGGCTACGAGGACTGGTTTGGCCAGTCGGCCGCCGAGCTTTACGGCAAGCCCATTCGAGATGTGGTGGGTGACGCCGATTATGAACGGATTCGCCCCTATGTGGAGCAGGTTTTGACCGGGCAGCAGGTTACCTTCGAGCGCTCCGTCGAGTTTCAAAATGGCCGTATTCACTACCTGACCGCCACCTACGTGCCCCGCGTGAACGATTGGGGAGAGGTGGAGGGGTTTGTGGCGCTAATCACCGATTTGAGCGATCGCAAACAGGCCGAAATAGCCCTTCGCCAGAGCGAAGAGCGCTACCGCTACCTGGTCGAGTCGATTCCGCAGCTGGTGTGGACGGCCAGTACCGAGGGGGTGATTGTCGATGCCAACCAGCGCTGGTTGACCTTCACCGGGCTGAGCCTGGAGCAGGTGCGCACCGAGGGCTGGCAGACGGCGGTTCACCCCGACGATGTGCCGGTGCTGGCGCAAAACTGGGCGATCGCCCAGCAGCTGGGCACCAACTACCAGGCCGAAGGCCGCATGCGCCGAGCCGACGGGGTCTATCGCTGGCACCTGCACCAGGCCGTACCCATGAAAGACAGCCAGGGGCAGGTGATCAAGTGGTTTGGCACCGCCACCGATATCGAAGACCAAAAACAGCTCGAAAACCAGCGCAGCCAGCTGCTTCTGCAGGAAAAAGCGGCCCGCGCCGCCGCCGAGGCCGCCAGCCGCACCAAGGACGAGTTTTTGGCCGTCGTCTCCCACGAGCTGAGGTCACCGCTCAACCCCATTTTGGGCTGGGCTACCCTGCTGCAAAACGGCACCCTGAGCGAAGCCAAAACCAAGCAGGCCCTCGCCGTCATTGAGCGCAATGCCAAGCTGCAAACCGAGCTGATCGACGACCTGCTCGACGTGTCGCGCATGCTGCGGGGCAAGCTTGAGATCAACGCCACCACGGTCAATCTGGCCGCCACCATTCGCGCCGCCATTGAGACCGTGCGGCTGGCGGCAGAGGCCAAGTCAATTCACATAGACGTTCACCTCGATGACCAGATTGGCCTGGTCTCGGGCGACGCCACTCGCCTGCAGCAGGTGGTGTGGAATTTGCTGTCTAACGCGGTCAAGTTCACCCCCGCCGGGGGGCAGATTGTGGTGCGGCTGGCCCGAGATGACGCCAACCAGGCCGAAATTACCGTCACCGACACCGGCAAGGGCATCGCGCCCGACTTTTTGCCCCTCATTTTTGACTACTTTCGCCAGGCCGACAGCGCTACGACGCGGCAGTTTGGCGGACTGGGCCTGGGGCTTGCGATCGTGCGTCACCTGGTCGAACTGCACGGCGGCACCATTCGGGCCGATAGCGCTGGCGAAGGGCTGGGGGCAACCTTTACCGTCACCCTGCCGACTCTGGTCAGCCAGCCCGATGCCGACCGCAGTGCCCGATTTAGCGAACCCGCGCTAGATCTGCGCGGCAGCCAGATTTTGGTGGTTGATGATGATGCCGATACGCGCAATTTTGTTGTCTTTCTGCTGGAGCAGGCTGGGGCCACGGTGAGCTCAGCCACTAGCGCCAGTGCCGCCCTCGATGCTTTCAAGCAGGCTCAGCCCCAGATTTTGATCAGCGATATTGGTATGCCCGAGATGGATGGCTACATGCTGATGCGCCAAATCCGGGCGCTACCCGCCAGTCAGGGCGGTCAGGTTCCGGCGATCGCCCTGACCGCCTACGCCCGCGAGTCAGATCAAGAGCAGGCCCTGGCCGCCGGATTTCAGCGCCACATTCCCAAGCCGGTGCAGCCCGCCGCCCTGATTCAGGCGCTGGTGGAGCTGCTGCGGTCAGCTTAGACTTTTGGCGAACCCAGCGGCCCCAGCAGCAAAAACGGCCAGGGCAGTTCGACATCGGGCACCAGGTCGGCGTGAGGTTGCAGCCCCGGCACCGCCGAGGGCAGCACAAACCGCAGCGATCGCAGCGAGGCCGGTCGGTGCCCGTCGGCATCAACTACGCCGTACTCGCGGGCCAGTTCAGCCACGATCTGCACCTGCCCGGTGCGGCGCATCACCTCAGGGTCTGCCGCCAGGGCGGCAATCACGCGGCCCGTCAGCAGGGGCGTTTCCCAGTTGTAGTTAGTCTTGTTCGAGTCGGCCTGAGGCCCGCCGCCAGAGTTTGCCCCCAGGCCCATCTCGGCGGCAAACTGGGTCATCAGCTCGGTGCCGACAATGCCGGGCCAGACCGAGAGCGAGGTGACCTGATATTTTTTTAGCTCTACGGCCATATCGGCGGCCATGCGATCGCAGGCGGCCTTGCCCATCCCATAGGGCACGCCAAAAATGTACGACAGCCCGCCCCACGACGACAGCGTGCAGATCAGCCCCCGCCGCTGCGGCACCATCAGGCGGGCTGCGTAGACGCTGGCGACGTAGTGGCTGCGCAACCCCACCTGGTTGCAGGCATCCCAAAAGTCGGGCTCAGACTCCCAGAAAGGTTTGCCGTAGGCGGCTTTGAGCGCCGATACCCCAGCGTAGGCATTGTTGACCAGCAGGTCGAGCCGCCCCGCCTGCTCGGTTTCAATGCGCTCAAACAGAGCGCGCACCTGGTCATCGTCGCTGTGGTCAACCTGCACTGGTCGGGCTACCCCACCCGCCTCGGTGACCGCCGCTGCGGTTTCTTCTAGCGAGCCCACCGACTCAGCCGTGGCCGTGGCGGTGCGCCCGGTCAGATAGACCGTGGCTCCGGCCTCTGCCAGGCCGATGGCAATTCCCTTGCCCAGACCTCGGGTGGCCCCGGTAACCAGGGCAATGGTTCCCGTCAGCGGTTTCTCAAAGTGGTTTCTCAAGATAGTCTCCCCCAGGGGGTTTCCCAGAGACGCTTGCTACACTTTGATAATAAGGAGATGGTCGGGGTTTGTGGAGGGAAAAGCCCATGTGTGGACGGTTTAGCCTCAATCAAACCGGGGAAGATCTGGCGGCGGCCTTTCACCTCAAGGCCGTTCCACCGGTGGCTCCTCGCTACAATGTCGCCCCCACCCAGCCCGTGGCCACGGTGGTTGCCACCCCAGAGCAGCCAGAGCCGCATTTTCACCTCTTGCAGTGGGGTCTGGTGCCAAGCTGGGCCAAAGATGCGGCGATCGGCAGTCGAATGATCAACGCTCGGGCCGAAACCGTGGCCGAAAAGCCCTCGTTCAGGGCGGCGTTTAAGCGGCGGCGCTGTCTGATCTTGGCCGATGGCTTCTACGAGTGGCAGCGACAGGGCGACGGGCAACCCAAGCAGCCCCACTATATTTTTCTCAAAGATCACCAGCCCTTTGCCTTTGCCGGGCTTTGGGAGCACTGGCATGACCCAGTCAGCGGTGGTGAGCTGCAAACCTGCACCATCTTAACCACCGACCCCAACGAACTGATGGAGCCCATCCACAACCGCATGCCGGTTATTTTGCCCGCCGAAGACTATGCGACCTGGCTAGACCCTAGCTACTACCAGCCCCAAACCCTCCAGGCCATGCTGCGCCCCTACGAGGCCGAGGCCATGGAGCGCTATCCGGTATCAAAAGCAGTCAACAAACCGCAGCACGACGCCCCAGACTGCATCGAACCCCTTGCGGCTGAGGACAGCGATTTAGGTTGAGAACCATCGGCTGAATCGCGCTGCCACAGAAGGCGATCGGCTTCTCTACCCAAGCTCTAGCGGCCCAGCTTCAGCCGACCGAGGTTAAGCCACCCTGCTGAATTTCACGGGCCAGACTGGCCAGAAAAAGTGTAAATAGTTACATACAACCACTGAGCGGCATGTATATGAAGATGAAGTAAAATTCTGATCAGGAACTTTATGCCATTCTTACGGATCTGTTATTAATGCACTAGTAGATATACGTAGAGTTTCTACTAATAAAGGCCGAAGGGGTTGTGTCTCTAGCGTCGTCCACAGCGATTTTCTCCGGTGCGATCGCGTCTAAATCAGATCCGGCAGAGGGCGCTGAGAATTTAACAAGCTGTTACTGCGGGTATGCCATGCTGAACATCAGCCAATTTGTCCGACGAGGCCCCAACCACCTTGCCTCTAGCGTGACTGGGTTAGCCTCCCTCTTGGCGCTGGTGCTGGTTAGCCTGCCCGCCCAGGCTAGCGTCACCCTAACTCGGGCCGATGTTGAGGCGCTGCGCAACCGAGTCGAGTTTATTCCCCGCGGTCGGCAGCCCCGCTCGGCCAGAATGTCAGATGTTCTAGCGGTAGGCGATGCCCTGCGTACCGCCTCCGCATCCCAGGCCGACCTGCGCTTCAACGATGGCTCCCTGGCCCGCGTGGGCGAACGAGCCACCTTTCGCTTTGTGCCCAACACCCGCAATTTTCGGCTCAGCAACGGCACCGTACTGCTGCTGATTCCGCCCGGACGGGGCCGCACCAACATTCAAACTCCCAGTGCTGTAACCGGCATTCAGGGTTCAGCGGTGGTCGTGCGCTACATTCCAGACAGCGATTTGACCGTTGTCATGGCCCTCACCAATAACCCCGCCGGGCCAATGACCATTACGGCCAACAGCTGCGGCGGCGACAGCACCGCCTGCGGCGCTACTGAATACTCCCTCTATGGCGGGCAGATGGCCCTGATTCAAAACAATCAGGTGCAGGTGGTCGAGTTCGACCTCCCCATGTTCTACCAGACCAGCCCCTTGGTAGAAGGGCTGGAGTTAGACAACCCCGACGCCGACTCTCCCCTCGGCCCTGACCTTGAAGCCGTGCGTCAAGAAACTTTGGAAGCGCTAGAAACGCAGTCTCCCTTTACCGACGCCGTTACCCTCAACCCTGCTCTGATTGGCATCGACAGCACCAATCAAATCGCCGGTGAACAGCCCTGGGTCCTGTCTCCCGCCAACTCAGGTGTTGCTCCTGTCTCTATTCTGCGGGGGTTGCTCACCCCTGGGGATGGTCTGATTACAACTGCTCCTACCCAGCCAGTGATCTCATCGCCTGGTCCTGTTGGCAATCCTGGCCCTGTTGGCAATCCTGGTCCCGTGACTGGCAATCCTGGCCCTGTTGGCAATCCTGGTCCCGTGACTGGTAACCCTGGTCCCGTTGGCAATCCTGGTCCCGTGACTGGTAACCCTGGTCCCGTTGGCAATCCTGGTCCTGTGACTGGTAATCCTGGCCCTGTTGGCAATCCTGGTCCCGTGACTGGTAACCCTGGCCCTGTTGGCAATCCTGGTCCCGTGACTGGCAATCCTGGTACCGGTCCTGGCAACGCCAATCCGCCGCCGTTTAACGGTGAGGTACCTGCTAATCCACCCGCTGAGCCGCCGCCGTTTAACGGTGGAGTACCCGTTGGCCCACCTACCGAACCGGCTCCCTTTATCCCCCCTGATAAGTAGAGGCTAGCTGAGCTGGGTTAGTGGTTAAGCTAGGAGTCTGGGCTAATAGGCCGTCGGCAAACCAGGTTGGTGTGGTGTTATACATCAACTCTGGTCTGCTTTAGGCTAAACGTGGCCATTACTGACAGTACTAACCCATGCTGAGCCAGATAAAGTCTATTGTTGAGGCAATTTCGCCTCGCCTAGTTGAGATTCGTCGCCACATTCATAGCCACCCCGAACTCAGCGGGCAGGAGTATAAAACGGCGGCCTACGTAGCGGGGGTGCTTTCCTCCTGCGGGCTGCGGGTGCAAGAACTGGTGGGCAAAACCGGCGTGGTGGCCGAGCTGCCGGGGGGTGAAGATCCTAGAATTTTAGCCATTCGGGCCGATATGGATGGGTTGCCCATTGCCGAGCGGGTAGACCTGCCGTTTGCCTCAAGCCAGTCGGGCATTATGCACGCCTGCGGCCACGACGTGCACACCACCGTCGGGCTGGGTGTGGCCATGGTGCTGGCCCAGCTAAATCTGCCGCTGCCGGGCACCACGCGTTTTTTGTTTCAGCCCGCCGAAGAAACCGCCCAGGGCGCTCGCTGGATGATTGAAGATGGCGTGATGGAGGGGGTTTCGGCGGTGCTGGGGCTGCACGTCTACCCCTCAGTACCCGCCCGCGCCATTGGCATTCGCTACGGCGCGCTCACCGCTGCCGCCGATGATTTGGAAATTTTAATTGTGGGTGAGTCGGGCCACGGAGCCCGTCCCCACGAGGCCATTGACGCCATCTGGATTGCGTCTCAGGTGGTTACCACCCTTCAGCAAGCCATTAGCCGCACCCAAAACCCGCTGCACCCGATTGTTTTGACCATTGGGCAAATTCAGGGCGGACGCGCCCCCAACGTGATTGCCGATACGGTCAGGCTGCTGGGCACGGTGCGATCGCTGCATCCCGACACCCGCAACCACCTGCCCCAGTGGATCGAGTCGGTTGTGGCGGGGGTGTGCCAAGCCTACGGGGCTAAGTACGAGGTTCACTACCGCCGAGGGGTGCCCTCGGTGCTCAACGACCCCACCCTAACTGAACTCACCGCTCGTTGTGCCAGCGAGGCCTTGGGTAGCGAATATCTACAAATTATCCACGAGCCATCGCTGGGGGCCGAAGACTTTTCGCTCTACCTGGAGCACGCTCCTGGTACCATGTTTCGCCTGGGGGTAGGCTTTACCGATCGCGCCATCAACTACCCACTCCACCACCCCAAGTTTGAAGTCGACGAATCGGCACTTGTGGCCGGGGTGCTAACCATGGCCTACACCAGCTATCGCTACTGGCAGCTGCCCGGAACCTGACGAGGCCCACGGGCGACCTGTCTACGCTACTCCGTAAAGCCGTTCTGCCTTGGACCTACGCCCCAGGCTAAAACTCCGATAGACTGATTGATTTGGGTGCCATTCCCGGAGGATAACCGTTGTCAACGCCGATTTCCACACCAGTTCCTATCTACCTGGTCAGCCAGACCGATTTTGCCAAAGACCACGCCGACAGCCAGGCCTGGGCCCAGGTTACCGGATTTAAGGCTGAACCCAATACGGTTTGTCTGGTGCCCGGTGCCGAGGGCAGCCTGGCTAAGGTTTTAGTCGGCAGGCCTGACCCAGTGGATACCTGGACTCTGGGCAACCTGCCTAAAACCCTGCCGCCCCATACCTACACTCTGGCCGACGAGTGGCCAGCAGACCTGGCCACAAAGCTCTGGCTGGGCTGGAACCTGGGCCGCTACAGCTTTTCTCAGTACAAGCGTCAGCCTGGGCCTGCGATCGCCGAGCTGGTGCCGCCGCCTGGGGCCGATGCCGCCTACGTCAATACCACCAGCCGCGCGACTACCCTGGTGCGCGACCTGATTACCACCCCCGCTGGCGATATGGGGCCAGAGCAGCTAGAAGCGGCGGCTCAAAAACTGTGCGATCGCCATTCTGCCAATCTGAGCGTCACTGTCGGCGACGACCTGCTCACCCAAAACTACCCCCTGATCCACGCCGTGGGCCGAGCCTGCGCCCAGGCCCCACGGCTGCTCGACATCAGCTGGGGCAGCCCCGATGCGCCTAAAGTAACCGTAGTGGGCAAGGGCGTTTGCTTCGACACAGGCGGCCTCGATATTAAGCCCGCTGCCGGCATGAAGCTGATGAAAAAAGACATGGGCGGTGCCGCTAACGCCTTGGGACTAACTGAAATGATCATGGGCCTACAGCTGCCCGTGCGCCTGCGGGTGCTAATTCCTGCCGTTGAAAACAGCATTGCCGGCAACGCCCTTCACCCCCTCGATGTAGTGCCCTCACGCCGAGGGCTCACGGTAGAGGTAGGCAACACCGACGCCGAAGGCCGCCTCGTGCTAGCCGATGCCCTTTGGGAAGCCGTCTGCGAAGAACCGGCTCCCCAGCTGGTCGTTGACTTTGCCACCCTCACCGGAGCCGCCCGCATTGCCCTGGGCACCGAGCTACCAGCTTGCTTTAGCAACCGGCCCGAGCTAGCCCATGACCTGCTCGCCTGCGGGCTAACTGTAGATGACCCGCTGTGGCAACTGCCTCTACACCAGCCCTACCGAACTATGCTCGACAGTGCTGTGGCCGACCTCTCGAATATTTCTAACAGTTCCTTTGGTGGCTCGATCACCGCCGCCCTGTTCCTACAGGAGTTTACCCGCCCCGAAATTCCCTGGGTGCACCTCGACCTGATGGCCTGGAACGTGCGCACCCTGCCCGGTCGCCCCGAAGGAGGTGAAGCGATGGGGATACGGGCCGTGTTTGAGCTGATTCGGCAAAAGGTGGCAAAGGGCGCGCCTGAAACGTTAGTCGTACAGTAAAAGCCAAAGAATGCAGGAGAGCTGGGCAGCTGACCTAAAACAGCTCAGCAATTTCATCGCTATAAGCCCCTACCCTGTCCTAAACGTAGGGGCTGCTTAAGCCCAGAATAAATTTTGATTAATCAATGGCATTGATAGACAACGATCAATATTCACGAAATATTTACTTAAAGCTAAAGGTACTGTAAAGTGAAAAGTGTGCTCAGACTTTTTCTCCTCAATGGTCGTCACTAGGCTCAACACGTGGAGTCTGATTTTAGAAGCCAGGAAGCTAGACAAACCCAGTAACTAAAGCGATCTAGTTCAACCTAGTCACTTCAGTGCAGTTGTCTTTGTCCTCATCCTGATAGAAGTAGCGGTAGAAGGTTTTTAGTCAGATTCAAAGCCCTGTCTAAAGGTATAGGGTGCTTCTAAAGGCTTTGTATATTATTAGACATAGCTGATAGTAACTCTGGCTAGGTTAGCCCTACGTTAATGTTGCGTTTGGCTAAAATTGGAACTTCTAAACCGAGCTTTTAGATGGATCAGCCTGATTAAATTGCTAATCTACAAGCCACTCTTAGCCCTGAGTGTTGTGTGGCTAACACATTTGATCTTGTGTCAGTAGTAGCATAAAAGTCCTTCAGAAAACATTTGCCCCATTGCCCCTATGAACTCCGCTAAACAGTTGAGAATACTATATTCTTCGGGACCTGTAGACGCTACTAGCGTTTACATGCATTGGGTTTTGGGTCAGGATGATCCCTCCCACTTTGCGATTACCTATGCACAGCACTTTTATGAACTAGCCAGCAAGCTTGATGCAAAATCATGGCTTATTTCGTCAAGAGATAAGCAAGGTCTCATCGAAGATAACAACTTTAGGATTGAATTTAGATCATTAAGGCATCATTTCAGAAGTAGTATTGCTTATTTTGCTGGACAGCTTTGGTCAGGCTTTAGGCTGATTGTGTCAGCAATCTTATTCAAAGCCGATATTTTGATTGCTACTCAAGATAGAACCTTTTGGTTTCTTCTAGGCATTCTGCCTTTGTTCGGTATTAAAATCGTCCCCACAATTCACTGTACGCTGTGGCCTAAGTATAAGCGACCCACTACCATACAGCGAATGATTCACAAGCTGAACAGCTGGTTCTTTCAGTATGGTTGTGTGGAAATTTGCGTCGTTTCCGAAGACATCAAGGACCAAATCATTAAGATTACCAATGGTAGAAGCCGTCCTATTCGGACATTTGTTCCTACCTACAGAGAAAACTTTCTCAAAAATATCAAGGTCCAAAGCTTCAATGCTAAAGCCGATACGTTTAGAGTTTTATTCGCTGGCAGAGTGGAAACGAGTAAGGGCGTTTACCTGCTTCTAGAAGTCGCGAAGAAATTTATAGCGGTCAATCCCAACTGCGTCTTCAACGTCTGCGGCACTGGTGGTGAGGTAGACAACCTCAAAGCTGCCGCATTGAAAGCTGGCATTGCTAAGCAGTTTGTTGTGCATGGTCACTGTAAGCGAGATAAGCTACGCAACATGTACGAAACATCTCACGTAGTGGTGGTACCAACCACGACAGACTTTGTTGAAGGGTTCAATAAAGTTGTGGCTGAGGGCGTGATTGTGGGGCGACCAATTGTTACCTCGTCTGTTTGCCCGGCCCTGTCTGTAGTTAGAGATGCCGCAGTGGAAGTTACGCCTGACGACGTGGACGGATACTTCAACGCTATTTTGAGGCTGGCAACAGACAACGATTTTTATGAGCAAAAGCAGAAAAACGCAATGGCTCTCAGAAAGCAGTTTTTCTCATATTCCAAGAGCTGGCAGGCCCAGGTTGAAAGTGTTGTTCACAAAATTTGTAGAGACAGTTCAGACTCTCAGGAGACCCTAAATTTTAGTAACTATAAACAAGAGGTGGCTCATCGGACCTCATTGACCGCCGATTCAGAACCGGTTTTACCCCGAAGGTAATCAATTAGGATTTGCTGCTTCTTCCACCCACTTACCCATATCCTGCCGGAAGCGGCTCCCTGCCACCTATTTCTTATACTCTAATACTCCGTCGCATTGTCCAGAACGACGGTGCCTGCTCGGCAAAGGAGCCAGTTTTGACAATCTCAAAGCCGTGGCGCTGGTAGAAGCGCACTGCGCCTTCGGTTGAGGTTTCGAGGTAGCAGGGTTGGCCAGTGCGATCGCAGCCTTCCAGTCCGGGCTGCATCAGCTGGTGACCCACCCCCTGTCGCTGGTAGCGGGGGCCAACAGCTAGCAGCATCAGGTACCAGTGGGGCATGGCCATGGCCTGATGATGGTAGCGATCGAGGGCAAGGGCCGCCTGCCAGCGGGGCAGATAGTGCAAAGGCAGGCGAAAGGGCAACTCGTATAGCCCGGCCAGCAGCAGGTCGACCAGATCGACCGATCGGCCTGGCGGCATCCAAATGGCAATGCCTTTCAGGGTTTGACCATTGGTGTCGGTGAGGCCGTAGCCGTGGTCGCCGCCGCAGAGCAGCAGCATGCGAAACAGATAGGTCATCAAGCCCTGGCGATCGCCTACATCAGCAGGTACTAGATAGTTAAACAGGGGGTCGTCGGCAAAGGCGGCACAGAGCAACTCAGTGGCGGCATCGAACTGGGTCGGTTGCAGAACGGCTAGCGGCGATAGGGTTTCCATGGGTTCACCAGATTAAGTCGTTGAAAAATTCCGTCAATTTAACGCCGTCGATCTTGACCAGGGTGGCCATCCAACGAATGGCGGCGCGGTCCCGAGACTGGCCGCACTCAACCAGCAGTTGCCAACCCGCGATCGCCAAAACCAGCCAGGGGTAAAGCTGGCGACGGCCATAGCGGAGCCAAACCCAGAACGAACGCAAACGCAGCGTCATCGCTGTCCTCCCGGAAATTTCTCCAGATAGGCGGTGAGCAAATCAGCTAACAGCTCAGCCTGCTGGCGGTAAGACACCATCGCCGGGTTAATCATGCGCTCAGAAATCAGCCCGTCGATTAAGCAGAGAATGTGGGTGGCAATCAGGGGATTGTCGATCTGTAGAGCGGCCATGATTTCGTCGCGCGATCGCAGGCTTACCCGCTGCACGGCCTCATTCACCCGCGACGGCCCCATCCCCGCCTGCTGGTAAAAATCCATCATTAGCAAAGTCTGCTTCGCAAAGTAGTCTTCATTGGCTTCTAGAAAATCGCCCAGAGCGAGAATGCGCTCCCGCAGGCTGCTTAACCCTTCGATCTTGGCGCTGGCCTGCAGTAGATCCTGAGTCGTCAATTCCTCAATCAGCTGCATGAACAAATCCTCTTTGCTGGGGAAGTAGTAGTACAGCGTGCCGGTTGAAACGCCCAGCGCCTTGGCAATTTGTCGGGTGGTTAGGCTGGCGTAGCCGTGCTCGGCAAACAGGTCAAAGCACTGCTCTAATAACGCTTTGCGGTACTGGTCGTGGTCGACAACCTTGGGCATTCTTTTTTAACTGAGCGCTCGTTATTTTTAAGGGTAGCACAGGTTTTTGGAGCGTCAACACTGCCGGACAGATGGGCTGATTAGTGAGCTTAATTAAAGGCCGGGGATGCGATCGCCCTGCCGATGCCCTTGAGAATTTGTAGAACGGCTTGCAGTTCTTCAGGCAGGGTATATAGCGAGAAAACGCGCGACAAGCTATATTGCTTCGCAGGCTGATGACTCAGTTTTACGAATAAAACGTCATCGCCATTAGTTAGTAGGCCAAAGGTAGGTTTGTCGATCTGAGTATTGGCCATCATATAGGCCAAGGCCTGAGGCAGGGCAGGGCGGGTAGAAATTGTCGTTTTCTTCGCTTCTAGCACCAGCACCCAAAAGGTTTGTTGCGCACTCTGCTGCTCACTCTGCTGCAAGACCAGTGCGTCAATGCGCCCTCGGAGAACTTCTTCGCCATCGTCTACGGCAACTTCTACTGCGGCCTCGGCCTTGAGTTTAAAGGGCGGGTCATAGAACCCGGCTAGCTCTAGCAGCGGGGATGCCACCAGCAGCATGACAGAGCCCTCTAGTAAATCGCCGTCGGCCCTGTGATACAGCAGTCGCTGCCGCATCACCTCCAGACGATCGCTTTCTACGCCGCTAAGGCCGGGTAGGGGGGCGCGCCACTCTGGGAAGAAGGCTACATCTTCGCTGCGGCTCAAACCCAGGCGAGTCTCTACCTCTGCCAGGGTTTTAAATGCTTCGGTAATGGCAACAACTTTAGCCATGGTCTCCCCAATAAACCCACTATAGGTTCAAAAACTTTTCTAGAGCGGCGACCATTGCCGGGGGCCAGCGGCGTACCGTACTCAGCCAGTCGAGGTCTCTGTAGCGGCGATCGAGGCCCATGACAGCCACCCAGTTGCTCTCGGCTTCACCCCTCTGGCCCTGGCCCCAGAGGGCAGCGGTGAGGGCGGCGCGGGCATCGGCAAAGTTGGGGTAGCGGCGGGTGAGGCTGCGAAACTGGCGAATGGCTTCGTCGGCATTGCCCAGCTGGTACTCGGCCAGGGCGGCGTTGACGCGGGCAAAGGCAAATTTGGGGTCGAGATTGGCGGCTTTCTGGTAGTCGGCCAGAGCAACTTCCCAATGGCCCAGACCCGCCTGGGCGTTGCCCCGGTTATTATAGGCGGCGGCATCGTCGGGGTTGAGGGCGAGCACCTGGCTGTAGTCAGCGATCGCATCCTCCCACCGCCCCAGCCCTTCTAGGGCCGCTCCCCGGTTGAGGTAGGGGTCGGGCTGCTCAGGGGCTAAAGCGATCGCCCGGTTGTAGTCCTCTAACGCCTCTTCCAGCTTGTTTTGGCTCACCCGCACGTTGCCCCGGTTGCTCCACAGGGCAGCTTCGTCGGGCAGGTAGTCGATCAGCTGGCTCCAGTAGGTTTCGGCCTCGGTAAACTGGCCCTTTTGCGAGGCGGCAAAGGCTTTTTGGCGCAGATCAGAGATGTCTTGCACCACCTGGGGCGATAGCTCGGAAAGATCAGATTGCGCTTGGGCAGGCAATCCCCTACCCGTAATGCAGAGCACGCAGAGCAGAGCTATTACTAGAGGCCGAAAAACCAGATTCATCACGATGTTCGAGGAAAGAATGCGGCAGGAGAAATATGAAAAAATTCAGCCAGCTTTTCAATGTGCTCAACGGTAAAGTTACGCTGGCCATTGAGAATAGCCGAAACAATAGACTCGGTTTTAAAGATAGGAACCAGATCTTTTTGCTTGAGGCCAAACTCATTCATCAGCGCCCGCAGCAAATCGATTCCGCTCAGGTCTGGTATCAATACATGCTTCTCCTCGTAGTCATGAACAAGCATGCCTAGAAGATTGAGATAGTCTTGTTTTTCTGAGGTTAGTTCTTCAGCATCTATCAAGCTGTCAATGACGCTTTGCACAGCTAAAAGCTGCTCTTCGGATCTAATTGGCCGAGGCGGAAATTTTTGCAGAAGCTGAAGATAGCCTTCTGGTTCAGTGGCAAACATGGTGAAATCCTCTGCTGCTTTCGATCGCTAACTGCTCAATAAGATTTTCTGTGCCCAGACCACACGAAGCTTGCCTGTTAGATCACTCATACCAATTGTCTTTCTTCCAGTTGTTTTTGTCATACTCGGCGTGGGTCAGCACGTTGCGGATAAACACTTTTTGATAGGTATAGTCGATCAACGTGATTAGGCGATACTTATTGCCGCCTATATTAAAAACGGTCAGGTTGCCAACTGGGTCGGCGGTCGGAAATACCCGACGTACTTCAGTCAAATTTTGCCATCTGACTGTCAATGTCAGCTTATACCAAAGTAGCAAGCTGGTTTTTGAGTCAGGATGTTTTTCCCAAAACGCTGCTAGACGAGCACGGGTAATGATGTGCATGGGCTTGGGTAAGTCACTCTAAATCTTAGCAAATTGCGAAGTTTGCCGCTGGCCCAGTAGCCTAAATGTGTCATGTTCAGACAAATCCCAGGTCGTTGCTGTGGCCGGCGTGGGCCAGGGCGAGCTGGTGGTACTTCTGGGCGTGCTCTAGCAGTTCGAGGGCCTGCTGGTCAGAGACCTGGCGCACGACTTTGCCCGGTACGCCCATCACCAGCGATCGCGGCGGCACAGCTTTAGTCACCACCGCTCCGGCCCCCACCATGCTGCCCGTACCCACGCGTACCCCGTTGAGCACGATCGCCCCAATGCCAATCAGGCAGCCCCGCTCGACATGGGCGCTGTGGATGACGGCCCGGTGGCCCACGGTGACATAGTCTTCGAGCACCGTGGGCTGGCCGGGGTCGCCGTGGAGAATGGCTCCATCCTGCACATTGCTATAGGCCCCTACTTCAATCGATTCCACATCGCCGCGCAGCACGGCCCCGTACCAAATGCTGCAGCCCTCATGGAGCGTAATTTGACCCATAATTGTGGCAGTGGGGGCGACAAAAGCGGCCTGAGACAGGTCAGGTCGAGGCCAGAGCGAGGTGGAAGCAGCATCCATAGAAGTGAGTTCTCCGGTAAAGTTCCTAAAAAAATTAGCGGATTCCATCAACGGGATGCCTCAGCTACAGGGAGAGCCGAGTTCCCAACGGTATAATACGGCTACGGATACAGCACAAACTGCCCGTCTACCTGCTCACCCCATGCCCGCCCCTGAGGACACGTCTGGTTTCAGCCCAATGGTCAACTCCGCCTTGCAGTATCCCATCTATGGCCCAGAAATCCAGTGCCCTCACTGTCGTCAGACGATTCCGGCCCTGACGCTGACCGACACGTACCTGTGCACGCGCCACGGGGCCTTTGAGGCCAACCCCGACTCGAAAGAGCTGGTGCATCTGCAGTCAGGGCGGCACTGGCGGCAGTGGGAGGGCGAGTGGTATCGCCAGCACACCCACCCCGACGGCATTCGCTTTGAGATTCACGAGGCGCTCGATCGCCTCTACACCCAGGGCTACCGGGCCACGCGGGTAATTATCGCCGAGCGCTACCAGGAGTTGGTCAACGCCTACCTGGAGCGCAATTCGCCCTGGCGCGGGCAGGTTGAAACCTCAACCGCCCCCAAGCTCTACGGCCTGCCGGTGGAGTTTAGCCCCCCCGCCGAGGTGGACCCCCGCTGGGCGGTGATTAACTTTAGCCTCGAAAAAGAGCCGGGTGTGCCGGTGCGCTATCCTTATTTTCGTCTCTTTGAATAGCCAGGCCGCCCGCCCGATGCTCCACCACGCATCAATTCGCACCCAGGATATTCACCGCGCGATCGCGTTTTACGAAGCCCTGGGGTTTACCGTCCACGAGCGCTTTACCGCTGGCATTACCCTGGCCTGCTGGATGGAGGGGCTGGGGGGACGAATTGAATTAATTCAGGTACCCGAGCCGCGCCACGCCGCCGACGCCTTTAGCGACGAGCATTACACCGGCTACTATCACCTATCCTTTGATTTGACTGAGACAACCCCCAGCCTGCCCGCCTGGTTGAAGGAGCTGCGCCAGCGGTTTGACCCCGATCCTAACGCTGCCGATCATCCTGGCTCCAGCAGCCTGAAGGTTTTGCTGGAGCCGCAGCAGCAGATTATCGGCGATCGCGTCTACGAGGTCGCCTTCTTAGCCGATGCCGACGGGCTGCCTCTGGAGTTTATTCGAGTGCTGGGCAATGTCCAATCCTGATGGCCCTAACCCTGACAAACTGGCCCCCTTTGCCGACAACTGGGCCTACCTCAAAACCGAGCTGGCCTGGCTCGATCGCCTGCTGATGGTGGCCGTGTCGCGGCAAAAGCGCGAGTTGCAGGAGCTAGACGACTTTGCCCTCTCCGACCAAGACCGGGTCACCCGCCACTGGTGGAAGGGCATCATTCACCTCACCGGGCAGCCCAACTACGACCATGCCCGTCCGCCCAAAGCGCCGCGCACGGGCGGCAACTATGCCCAGCAGCTGGAGGCCCGCATTGTCGCCAGCCAGCGGCAGGGGGTGGTGCTGGCCCTGCCGCAGCTGCGCGATCGCCTGCAGCTCACCCTGTTTGAAAAAAACGTGCTGCTGCTGGCCCTGGCCCCCGAGGTCAACCAGCGGTTTGGGCGGCTCTACAGCTACCTGCACTACCAGCACGACGAGGCCGACTGGGATTTACCCACCGTCGATCTGTGCCTGCGACTGCTGTGCCGCAACGACCTGGAGTGGCGGCGATCGCGCCCCCTGATTGCCCCCAACAGCCGCCTGGCCAGCCTCGGCCTGGTCGAGTGGCTGAATGCCGACGACACCACCCTGCTCAGCCGCCACCTGCGCCTCACCGAAGACCTGGCCACCTACCTGCTCTCCGAAGACCCCGATCCCACCAGCGTCGATACCTGGGCGATCGCCCCCATGGCCGAAGCCAGTGAGTCGTCTGAAGTTCCCGCCGAAAGCTGGAATAGCCTGGTGCTGCCCGACTCCCAGCTGGCGCAGCTCAAAACCGTCGCCGCTGCCGCCCGCGCCACCGACGGCACCATGGTGCTGCTGGCTGGCCCCAGCGGCACCGGCAAAACCCTGGCCGCCAAGGTGTTGGCCGCCGAGCTAGAGCTGCTGCTGGTAATCGTCGATCTGGCCGCGATCGCTCCCGACGACGACGGCACCATTCCCGAACTCGACGACCTGGCCAACCTGCCCCCCTGCGTGCTGCTGCTCAAAAACGCGCCCCACTGGTTTGGCCGCGCCCCCACCACCGAAGCCGCTCTGGTGCAGTCGTGGGTGATTCAGCGCCGCCGCCAGCCGGGGCTCACCCTGCTGGCCAGCCCCTATCTGCAAAGCATCAAACCCTCTTGGCGGCAGGCGATGACCGGCGTTGTCGAGTTTCCCCTGCCCGATGCCCCCGCCCGCGAGCTGCTGTGGAAGCGGGCCATTCCCCAGGGCACCAAAAAAGACCGCAATCTGCGCTGGCCCTACGTAGCTCAGCATTTGGCGCTCAGCGGTGGCAACATTAACACCCTGGCCCAGACCGCCGTCGCCCTGGCTCAGCAGAACGACCCGCCAACGCTGACGCTGGACTGTCTGCACCAGGCCCTGGCCCTGCACCACCCCGGCCTAAAGCTGCCCAAACCCTCGCGCACCAAGCGGCTCAAGCCAAAGCGCTCCTGATCCTCAGCCGGAGCTTACGACCGATCGGCTACCTGCTGCACCAAAGGCCGAAACGTCTCCACCAGAGACGTTTGGGCTACAGCCAGGGTTGGATAGGGCTGACGGCTGTAGTCCTTCCCCGCTTGCAGCGGGAACGGCTCAATGTCATTCAGCGGCACCCAGGTGGCCCCGGCAGCCTGCACGATCGCCCACACTGCCGCAATATCCCAAATTTTTGGCGTTGCCTCGACCGCACCGACAGCCCAGCCCGCCCCCACCAGCAGCAGGTTGTAGGCGGCAGACCCCAGCATGCGAATTTTGCAGGGAAAGGGGCGTTCCAGTACCGAGGTGCTGCGGGCGCAGAGGCTAAAGAACTGAGTTTTATTAGGAGCCGCATCGCTGGCGTGGACAGGGCGACCATTGCAGTAGGCCCCGCTGGGCATCTCCAGGCCGCTTTCCCCAGGCCAGTAGCCGTAGAAGGCTTGGTGGAGCGGCGGCATCGCCACGTAGCCAAACACGGGCGTACCCCGGTACAGCAGTCCCAGCGAAATGCCCCAGACCGGAATGCCACGGGTAAAGTTGGTGGTGCCGTCGATGGGGTCAATAATCCAGCACCAGTCGGTGGCGGGAAAGATGTGCTCGACCTCCTCGCTGAGCACGCCGTGGTCGGGAAATTGCGCTTTGATCGCCTGGCGCAGGGTATCGTCTGACCAGCGATCGCACCGCGTCACCAAACTGCCATCGGCCTTCAGATCGGCCTGCACCTGACCGAAGTCTTCGAGCAGCTTTTGCCCCACGGTTTTGGTCGTGGCCTCGGCAAAAGCCAGCACCTGTTCCCAAAAGTTTTCTGCCATGCCTAGTCCATATCGCTTTCCAAGGCGGCGGTGATCGCCGCCCTGGCGTTGGCCTGAAATTCTTGAATATCGACCCGGCTGAGCAGCAGAATCGCCACCATCATCCCCACCGCCTGGAGGGTAAACACCAGCCCGTAGGCCAGAAAAGCCTGGGGCTGCCCCACGTCCCCGGTGCTGCCAAAGGCTCTGAGAATGGCGCGGCCCAGGTCGAGTACGCCACCGCCCAGTACCGTGGCGCTACCGCGGGCGATCGCCTGAGCCAGCCCCCAGGCCCCAATAAAGGTGCCCGCCGTTTCGGCCACGGTCAAGTCCAGCATCAGCACGATCGCCCCCAGGGTGAGAATGCCCGAGGCAATGCCAAAGCAAAATACCGCCGTCAGCAGCACCGTTGGGTTGCCCGTCAACCCCGACAGGGTAATGCCCATTAAACACAATGCCGCCCAGCCGCAGCCCGCCACCACGGTGCGCTTTTTGCCGATGCGGGGCACTACCAGCCAGCCGGTGGTGATAATGCCCAGCAGCGTGCCCATGCCAAAGGCGGCGTTGAGCTGAGTGGTTTCGGCAATGGTCATGCCAAAGACTTCGCCGCCGTAGGGCTCTAGCACCGCATCCTGCATGAACAGGCTGAGGCTGAGCACCAGCAAAAAGGTGAAAAACAGCCCCGTCTGACGGCTAGCGGTGAGAATTTTGAGGGCGCGGCCCAGGGTAAGGCTGTCTTCGCGATCCCTGAGGGAGGAGCGACTCTTGAGCCGAGAGTACTTTTTCTCGATGCCTGCCGTGCTGAGAAAAGCCAGCACGCAGACTACCGCCGGGGCAATTACAAACAGCCGGTTCACCAGCGACTGCACCTGCTCGATCGGCGCATCCAGCTCAATCGGCTTCAGCACAATCGAGGTGATAATCACCCCGGTGATGATGCCGACCATCAGCATGGCCCAGCCGATGCCCACCAGGCGCGATCGCGAGTCTTCGTCCGAAACATCCACCAGCAGCGCCGTAAACGGGGTCGAGGTGGCGCTCAGGGCCAGCCCGTAGAGCGCAAACAAGAGCCCCAGCAGCCCCACCCAGGGGTATACCGCTGGCCCCCAGCCAGTCTCGGCGATGCGATCGCCGATCTGCCACACCACCTGCAGGGCGCAAAAGGCCGTCACCGCCACCGTTCCAATGCCCAGCCAGATATAGCCGCTGCGGTGGTAGCCAAAAATAGGCCGCGAGTCCGACATTTGGCCAAACCACACGCGGGCCGGGGCCATAAACTGGTGCACCGCGATCGCGCCTGCCGCCACCAGGGCCGGCACCCGCAGTTCTTCAATCATCACCCGGTTGAGCACTCCCAGGGTGAGCAGCGACATAATGCCCAGGCCCATGTTAAAAACCCCCAGGCGCAGCATCGTCAAAATGCTGAGGTTGGGCTTAGCGGTGGCCGATGAGCCAGAAGCCGAAGGCGAGACATCGGGGCTAGTCATAGGAAATTTAAAAGGCGTTGAGCGCAATCTTTGAGGAATAGTAATACCTTAGACCAGCACTGACCCAGCGTAGACAACAGCCGAAAAAAGAACCCAGGCTAGGCCTGGGTAGTCGAGTGCAAGCTTATTTTGTTGCTGAATATGACAGGTTTGCCAGACCTCAGCGATCGCCCTAGCCAAAGCGGCCCGATACGTAGTCGCGGGTGAACTGTTCGCGAGGGTTGTTGAAGATCACCTCGGTTCGGTCGTACTCCACCAGGTAGCCCACCTTGCCGCCCCGGTCGGTGGCCTCGGCGTTATAAAAAGCCGTGCGGTCAGACACCCGCGAGGCCTGCTGCATATTGTGGGTCACGATGATAATTGTGTAGTCTTCCTTGAGCTGCTTCATGGTTTCCTCAACTTTGATGGTCGAGATCGGGTCGAGGGCCGAGCAGGGCTCATCCATCAGAATGATGTCGGGCTGAATCGCAATCGTGCGGGCGATACAGAGGCGCTGCTGCTGCCCCCCCGACAATGAAAGGCCGCTCTGCTTGAGCTTGTCTTTCACTTCATCCCACACGGCGGCTTTGCGCAGCGAGGTTTCGACCAGCTCATCCATATCGCCCCTGTAGCCGTTAATGCGGGCTCCCCAGGCAATATTTTCGTAAATCGACTTGGGGAATGGGTTGGGCTTTTGGAAAACCATGCCAATTTTGCGGCGTAGCTCCACCGCATCGACGCCCTTGGCGTAGATATCGCTGCCGTGGAAGGTAATTTTGCCCTCCACCCGACAGGATGAGATCAGGTCGTTCATGCGGTTAAAGCAGCGCAGCACCGTGCTCTTGCCGCAGCCGGAGGGGCCAATGAAGGCAACCACTTCATTGCGGGGAATGTCTAGGTCAACGTCGCGCACGGCCAGGCTGGAGCCATAGTAAACGCTAAGGTTCTGAGTCCTTAGGGCAACGTCTGCGGAGGGTGGAGCATAGGTGTTAGACATTTGGGCACCAGGGTTGCGCTACAGTCGGAGCCAAGACTCCCACCACAACTATCGCAGGCGGCGGCCAGTTTTGGGGTTAAGGGAAGGCTAAGGGACCAGTTACAGGCCGGTACTTCAAACAAGACGTCACGTCCCGACAGCCGAGCCAGCCAGCCTTGGCCCAGAAGCCACAACCACCAAGTCATCTACATTTCCACAGCCCGTTTCTACAACTAGATCGCGGCCCCCGCGGCCCCGACAGAAGAGCCATTGGAATGCCCCGCCGGATGAGGTTCCAAGCTGAGAGCCATAGCCACCGGGGAGCTGAAACTAGCTGCTGTAGGGCCGCAACCGAACCAGGTACCAGATTAGAACCCCTAATTTTTTTCCACAGCTGCTTTAAATCACCGAATGAGTCTCTCTAAAGTGCTGAGATAGCTGCTTAAGATCACGGGCTAACGCCCCTTCAAGCTCCTAGGATAGGCCCATAAGCCAAATCCTGCCCTTTCTGTAAACATGTGCACAGCATGTATTTCAGGGCTGTTTAGGCGCTTTATTCTAGAAAGGTAGGGTGTTTTGCTCAACTTAATACTGCCGCTCAATCCAGTGCCAAAACTCCCTTTCTACCGTCCATTAAGCCGTTTGCTTAGGCCCTTTTCCCTCAGCACGGTGCTGACAGCGGTGTTTGTTCTACAAACCATCTTTGCCGTAGGGCTGCTGGGGTTTTTGAGCTTTTATCTGGGCAATTGGGCGATCGCGCTGCTGAGCATTGGGGCGATCGGGAGCTCAGTGGTGGTGGGGCTGGCGGTGGTCAACCGGGTGCTGCAGCCCCTTACCCAACTGCGCCACGCCATCCAGGCTACAGCCCAGGGCAACTGGCAAACCCCGCTGCCGGTCGAGAGTATGGATGAGCTCGGCCAGCTGGCCTGGGCGTTTAACGCGATGGCGGCCAAGCTCCAAGATTCGTTTACCGAACTGGAGCACCTCAACCGCGAAATGCAGCGCAGCGAGCGGCGCTGGCGGCAGTTTTTAGACGGCATTCCGCTGGGCATCGCCGTGTACAATCGCGAAGGAACGATGGTGTTTGCCAGTCAGCAGGCCCGCGTTTTGCTCTGTCTTGAAGACATGCCCTCGGTCCCTTCGCTCAGCCTCGAAGCGACCTGCATTGCCTACCGCTCCAGTACGGGGCAGCGCTACCCCACCCAAGATCTGCCCATTACCCAGGCGCTGCAGGGGCAGCCCGGCTGGGCCGACGATATCGAACTGCGACCCGGCAACCAGCCAATTCCCATTGAAATGGCCACGACCCCGATCTTTGACCAGGCGGGGCGGGTCGAGTATGCGATCGCCGCCTTTCAAGACATCACGACGCGCAAACAGGCCCAAGCCCTGCTGGCCGACTACAACCAGACCCTAGAGCGTCAGGTGGCCGATCGCACGGCCGCCCTGCGCCAGGCCGAAGCCACCCAGCGCATCATTCTAGAGGCCATTCCTGACCTGCTGGTGCGGTTCTCGGGTGAGGGCATTTGCCTTGATGTCATGAACGCTGGTGCGGTAAATCTAATTGCCCAGCCCAGCGAACAAATCGGCAAGCCCCTGTCTGAGACGCTGCCCGCCGATATGGCCGCCGAGCGCATGCACTACATCCAGCTGGCGCTGCAAACCGGTCAGCCCCAGGTCTACGAGTATCGCTTTTACGTCGACGGTAGCTGGCACTACGAGGAGGCCCGCGTTGTCCCCAGCGGTCCCAATCAGGTGCTGGCGATCGTGCGCGACATTACCGAGCGCAAGCAGGCTGAGGCTGAGATCGCCCGCCAGCGGCAGTTTTTGCAAAACGTGATTGACAGCATTCCAAGCATCATTGTGGTCAAAGACCGCGAAGACCGTGTGCAGATGGCCAACCGGGCCAGCGCTGCCCTGCACGGCATTACCCCCACCGATATGGTGGGCAAGTTTGATACCGACTTTAATCCCAATGTTTCAATTTTTGAGGCCAGTCAGCAGCGCCGCATTCACCAGCAGGTAATTGATACTCAAAAGCCCTACCAGGGCGAGCAGGAAATTATCGACCGGGCTGGCGCTCGCCGCTGGTATCAGGTGGTGATCAGCCCCTTTCAAGACGCCAGCGGCATCGTCAACGGCGTGATTACAAACTGCATCGACATCACCGACCGCAAGGGCATGGAAACCGCCCTCAAGGGAGCAAACGAAAAGCTAGAGCGCCTGGCTACCCTGGACGGGCTCACCCACATTCCCAACCGCCGCCGGTTCGACCAATACCTGAGCCAGGAGTGGCAGCGCATGGTGCGCGAGCAGCAGCCTCTGTCGCTGATTATGTTCGATGTTGACTATTTCAAGCCCTACAACGACAGCCTGGGCCACCAGCAGGGCGACGAAGCCCTGATCGCCATTGCCGCCGCCGCCACCCGCGCCGTCAAGCGGGCGGCCGACCTGCTGGCCCGCTACGGCGGCGAAGAGTTTGCGGTGGTGCTGCCTAACACCCGCCGCACCGGGGCCGAAATTGTCGCCAAGGCCCTGCAAAAGGAAATTGCCGACCTCCAGCTAGCCCACCCCCAGTCGCCGATTAGCGACTACCTCACCATCAGCATTGGTATCGCCAGCGTGGTGCCCACCGCCGAGCAATCCCCCGAAGACCTGATCGCCGCCGCCGATGCCGCGCTGTATCAGGCGAAACGGAGGGGGCGCGATCGCTACTGGATCCGCCTGATTTAGGCTGTACCAAAATGGCGGCCCAGCTGCTAATGGTTAACAGCATCAGCAGCTGGGCACTCTAGGGACAGTCGCTGAGAGGGTTGAGTTAGCCATAGCTCAACCCTTATTCATATGAAGATTGCCTACGCTACCACCTACGATGTGCGCGATCGCGCCGCCTGGCCCCGCCGCCACCTGGGCCTCTACGGGGCTGGGCAAAAAATTGCTGAGGTCTTGCAGAGTGCCGGGGCCGAGCTAGCGTTTTTAGGTCCGCTGCACCAGCGCAAAATTCCGATCACTCGGCTCAAGTGGCTGTACTACCGTCGCTGGGGGCAGAGCTACTACAGCCCGGTCGAGCCCTGGGTTGCGCCCTACTATGCCCGCCAGATTCACGCCAAGCTGGCCCAAACTGGGGCTGACCTGCTGCTTTGCCCCGAGAATGCCATTCCCCTGGCGCAGGTGCGCACTACCCTGCCCACGGTGCTGTGGACCGATGCTCTGCTGGGCAGCCTGGTCGATTTTTACCCTCACCTGACCAATCTGTGCGCCGAAACTCGGCGACGGCTACACGCTGTAGAGCAGGCGGCGCTAGAACGATGCGATCGCGTCATTCTTACCTCCGAGTGGGCGGCCCAGTCGGCGATGGCGCTCTACAATCTCCCCGCCGACAAACTGCGGATTATTCCCCGTGGGGCCAGCCGCGCCCAGGATTGGTCTGAGGTTGAGGTAGAAGCCCTTATTGCCCAGCGTCCCCCAGGCCCCTGTCGGCTGCTGTTTTTGGGCGTCGACTGGCAGCGCAAGGGCGGCCCTCTGGCGCTGGAGGTAGCCCAAGCCCTCAACCAGCAGGGCGTGGAAACCGAGCTATGGGTGGTAGGTTGTCAGCCCCAGAGCGAGGGCAATTTACCCTATTTTGTGAAGCCCTACGGCTTTATCGATCGCGCTACCCCAGCAGGTGAAGCCCAATTTGCCCACCTGTTAAGCAATGCCCACTTTTTGATTTTTCCAACTCAAGCTGACACCTTTGGCGTGGCGATTAGCGAGGCCAATGCCGCCGGGGTACCCTGTGTCGCCGCTGCTGTAGGGGGCATTCCCACGGTGCTGAAGGCGGGTGCCAATGGCAAAGCATTCGCTGCCGGTGCCAGCGCCAACGACTACGCTCAGTACATTGCGGCGGCCATGGCCGACTACCCTGGCTACCAAAACCTGGCGCTGACATCGTGGCGGCACTACCGACAGCACTTGAGCTGGGCGGCGGCGCAGCAGCAGGTCTGGGGAAATTTGCGGGAGCTGGTGGCCGATCGCGATCGCCTCTCAGTATCCCCACCAGAAAGGGCTCATTCAATCCGTTCTATCCATCCTCTATCGGCCCTGGGGCAAAAGTTTCGAGCTTAGCGCAGCTAGAGAATTCAAAGCCTTGTGGGATAACCGTCTTGACTGTCCCAAGGTAAGTAGGAGGCTCATTCCACAGGTCATACAAGGATCTTTGGCGGCCCCGTGGGTGAAAATTCACAAAAACTCTAGCCAATCCCGGCCAGGGCGAACCCTTCACCAGGTAGGGTCTACGTACAGATTAATCACCAGCGTCTTATGCCCTGGCGGCACGGCTGAAATGCAGGCGCAGATCGGGTCTGCTTGCCCCTCTAGTTCCACCTCGCAGGCGTGGCACGACCCCATCAGACAGCCGGTGGGAATGCTCACCCCGGCGCGATCGGCGACTGCCAGCAGAGGTTCCCCTACTTCGGCTTCAACGGTAACGCCGTCGGGCAAAAACTGAACTGAAACGCTCATGGCGGTGCGACTAAATGGCTTAGGCTTGGACCTGTTTGAGCATGGCAACCAGGGTGTGGTGGGCATCTTCGGCCCCCTCCAGGGTGTGGTCGAAGGGCACCCGCACCGGGGTCTGGGCCCCGTCTACCGTCACCGCCAGAGTCATGCCCTCAGCATCAATAGATTCCATTTGGGCGGCGGTGGCGGCGGGCTGGTTGCCGTAGGCGGTGGCATAGAACAGCACCGCTTCGGCGTGGTCTTTGTTCATGTGCTTGCAGATGCGATCGCTCACCGCTGGAGTAATTGGCTCAGCCATAAAAAATCCCGTAGACTACTTCAACATTGGCCATCTGTTACATGCTGTTATGATACCGCCCCTGCCCCCCTCCTCAGAGCACCCCTGGCCCACGGGCCACATTTTTCAAAGCCCTGGGGCGCACCTCACCTACCGGGTGGTAGGCCCCTGCTGCCGTCTGTTCGATCGCGATCAGCTGCCCTGGCCCTGCTGTCGCCTGCAGTGGCGGGGCAAAGAACCCAGCTGGCGGCGGATTGGCAAGCGGCTAGTGCCCGATATGGCCACGCGCAAATCGCCCTCCTACTGTGTTGAAATTGTGGGCCAGGGCTATGGGGCGCAGTCGTTTGTCACCACCCTGTACACCGCTAAGCTCGATCGGGCAACCCAAGCCTGGTGGCACACCCGGCGACAGCGGGACGAGACCGAAACCGCCGAGGGCGACCTACCGAGTGAGAAAGTTTGTAACGAAACAGACATACAGATCGCCCATTCGCAGTAGTCTTATGCTCAATGCTGTGATGTTGCTATTGAGGTAAATCCCATGCCAGCTGCCTTTTTACCCTCGATCCTGGTTCCTGTAGTGGGCCTTGTTTTTCCCGCCGTGGCGATGGCCTTTCTGTTCCTTTACATTGAGCGGGAAGACGCTGCCTAGGCCCTATCTAAAAAACTAAAACGTTCGTGCTGCAAGCCCCTTTTTCTAATTTGCTTGAGGCCCCCAAGCAAGACTTCAAGCAAGACATTCGGGCCTACTTTGACCGCATTGCTCCCGAGCTAGACCGCTGGAGTAGCCGCAACCGCTACTACTACAGCGATCTGGCTCGGCTTCATCAGTTTTTGATTCCGCCCGGCAGCCGCGTGCTTGAAGTTGGCTGCGGCACGGGCGATCTCCTCCAGGCCACCGCTCCAGCCTTGGGGGTTGGCCTAGATTTTGCTCCAGCCGTCGTGGCGATCGCGCGCCAAAAGTATCCCCACCTCAGCTTCTACAACCTGGATGCCGAAACCCTAGATGCCGCCCAGCTAGCTCCTGAGCATCGCCAGTTTGACTACATTGTGCTGTCGGGCGTGCTGGGCTACCTGGGCGATGTTCAGGCGGTTTTACAGCGCCTACAGCCTTTCTGCCAGCCTCAGACTCGCCTCATTCTGACGTTTCACAACCACCTGTGGGAGCCGCTGCTGGGGCTAGCCGAGCGCGTGGGTCAGCGTCGGCCCCAGCCGCCTCAAAACTGGCTGAGCACCGACGATATGGCCAACCTGCTGACGGTCACGGGCTATCGTCCGCTCAAGCGCGGCAGTCGGTTTCTGTGGCCCAAGTTTGTACCCGGCGTGGCGGGTTTAGTCAACCGCTACCTGGCTCCACTGCCCCTGGTCAAGCACCTGTGTCTAACGACGTTTATCGTCGCCCGCCCCCAGGCAGCCCCAACCCAGGCTAAGCCCACCTGCTCGGTCATCGTTCCGGCCCGCAACGAGGCAGGCAATATTGCCGCCGCCGTGGCTCGCCTGCCGCAGCTGGGCGAGCACACCGAAGTTATTTTTGTTGAAGGTCACTCTCGCGATCGCACCTGGGCCACTATTCAAGAGCTCGTGCAGACCTATCAGGGGCCGTTTACCCTCAAGGCCTTTCAGCAGACGGGTCGAGGCAAAGCCGATGCGGTGCGCCTGGGGTTTGAGCAGGCCAGTGGCGACATCCTGCTCATTCTCGATGCCGATTTAACCGTACCCCCCGAAGACTTGCCCCACTTTGTGGAAGTGCTAGCCGCAGGGTATGGCGAGTTTGCCAATGGCTCACGGCTGGTTTACCCTCGCTCTAAAACCGCCATGCCCTGGCTTAACACCGTAGCCAACAAAATCTTTGCGCTGCTGTTCTCGTTTCTGCTAGAGCAGCCCCTCAAAGACACTCTGTGCGGCACCAAGGTACTGTGGCGGCGCGACTACCAGCGCATTGCCGCCGGACGCAGCTACTTTGGCGACTTCGACCCCTTTGGCGACTTTGACCTGCTGTTTGGGGCAGCCAAGCTCAACCTGCACATTGTCGAAGTGCCCATTCGCTACCAGCCGCGCACCTACGGCAGCTCAAACATCGCCCACGTTAAAGAAGGCATGATTTTGCTGCAAATGTGCCTGTATGCTTCGCGCAAGCTCAAGTTCTGGTAGTGGCCCAGCTTGAGCCCGGCGTGCCGCTAACTTAACCTCCCGACAGCTGGCTGAGGTGGTTTTGAGCTTTGGCGGCCCAGGTGGGGTTACCCATGGTGATATAAAGGTTTTTGGCGTACTCCAGCACGGTACGAGCTTCGTCAAGCCGCCCCAGCTGAATAAACGCCAGCCCGGCGCTGTAGTAGGCGTCGGCATAGCCCCCGTCAATTTGAGTAGCGGTACGAAATGAGTCGAGGGCGGCTTCGGTTTGGCCCTGGTTAAAACGCGCGATGCCCAAGTTGTAGTGAGCCTGAGCGTAGCGGGGGTTAAGGGCCAGAGCCTGCTGCAGCACCGCCTCAGCCTCAGCATTTTGCTCGCTTTGGAGGTAAATAATGCCTCGCTGTAAAAAGGATTCGGGGGCCTGGGGGCTGTACTGCCCGGCCTTCTCCAGGGCGGCCAGCGCCTCAGGAAATCGCCCCTGAGACTGGTAGACCAATCCCAGGTTGTAGTGGGCATTGCCCAGGGTTGGTTCGATCGCGATCGCCCGCTGCAGGTAGGCTTCGGCCTGGTCCAGGTTGTTGCCCTCAATCAGAGCACCGCCCAGATTAGCGTAGGCCAGGGCAAACTGTGGGTCAGCTCGAATGGCGGCCCAGAAGGCAGAGGCAGCATCCTGAAGCTGTCCTTTCTGGCGCAGGGCTAGCCCAATGTTGTAGTGAGCTGCGGCCAGGTTAGGGTCTAAGGCCGCTGCCTGCTGAAACTGAGTGAGTGCATTATCAACATCACCCTGCAAAATTAGCGCTAGGCCCTGATTGAGGGCCGCCTCTGCTGCCACCCCACTGGATGAGGACGGGGACGCTGACTGGGCGTAAGTCAGCAGCGGACGCATCGAGACAGACAGAAGAGGAAGCGCGATCGCAGCGGCAACCACACTCCTTTGCACGTACCGCAACAGCTGTAGATTAGCTCGTGTCATGGCGTACTGCTGTGCCCTTAGCCCGATAGAACGCCCATAACAATATAGACAAGCGCTCATTTTTTCAACTGCTCCCTCTGGTTTGCCCAACGGCACCGCTAACGTTTGGCGATCGCTTTACCCCAGCTCATTCGGTTTCAGGAACTTCACCCGTAAATTTACGTAAAAAAATTCCAAATTTTCCAGACTGACGCTTCATCTACGTGAAGTATCTGTCAGTTTGAGAGGCTCCGACGCAGCGAATATCTACCTCCTGCTGCATCGGCGCGCTAAGAACCAGTTAGAAAACTGTCCTACGTATACGGAGATTCCACTCTTAAAAGTGAGGTTCTCTTTACCGTAAGTTCATAAGAACACCATTTTACAAGCTGTGTTTCCGGATGACTCCCCTAACTCTGTTGTGTCTTAAACCAGGTAGCCCCATGGTCACTATGAGTTCATCCACCACCCTCCCTGATTTCGATTTTGTTGCCCCCTCGATCACCCAGGAGACGGCTAACCTTCCCTTGCTCAGTGCTGTACTTGAGGGCTTTGTAGACGGCATTCTGGTGCTGTCTGAAGCTGGCACCTGTGTGCACAGCAACCAAAAGGGCAGAGCCCTTTGCCGCGACCTAAGCGACGATGATAGTTCTATGTCGCTGCCCGCCTGCCTCAGAACGATGAGCAGGCATCTCCTAGAAAGTCGCGAGATCTACCCCGACAGTCCTCTAGTGCTCACCCATGAGCTAATATCCCAGTCGGGATACCAAATTCGGGTTCGCGTGCAGTGGCTCGATTTTCCGGCTAAGTCCGGCTCTTACCTACTCGTTTCTCTAGAGAATAAAACTCGCTCGGCTCACTCGTCTGCCCTACTGGAGGCAGTGCAGTACAACCTGACCCCCCGTGAGCGAGCCGTGTGGGTTCTACGGCGAGCCAACCGTAGCTACGAAGATATCGCCAAGGAGCTATACATCACCGTCAATACGGTAAAGCGCCACCTAAAAAGCATCTACGCCAAGCGTAGAGAGGTTACTGAGGCCATAGCCAACTAGCTGAGGCCCCAGCCCCTAGGGTAGGCAGAATATCCATCGGCCCTGCATATCTCCAAAACTAGGGTTTTAGAGATATGCCATTGGTGCGGCAACTCGGTAAGGTAAAGTCAGACACGGCTCCAACGACCTGAAGATGGTCAAAAATATTTTGGGTCACTGGAGCCTACTTATTTTCCCCAACTACCACCCATGTTGCCCAAGGATGACCTGCTCAAATCAGCTGAAAACCGCGATCGCCTGGCCCGTATTCTAGACCAGGCCGATCAGGCTGTTAAAACCTGGGAGATTGTTGTTACCGACTTTTTGTCGCCCCCAGAGCAGGTTGAAGCTAACGAAATGCTCCAGCGACTCAGCGATGTACACGGCCTCGCCTGGGGTGGTTATCCCCAGGCCGAGCGGCAGCGACTGGCGATCGCCCGCACCGATATTCCCCTCGATCAAAGCCAAATCCCCCTATCGTTGCTGACCATCAGCGGCAACTTCATGTTCGACCCCGCCAACCACGGCGACTTTTTAGGGTCGCTGCTGGGCACAGGTCTCGACCGAAGCAAGGTGGGCGATATTATCGTGCTCGGCGAGCGCGGTGCCCAGGCGATTGTTGTGCCAGAACTGGCAGAATTTTTGGTTCAGTCGCTGACCCAGGTGCGCTCTGTGCCCGTTAAGACTCAGCCTCTAGATTGGGACCAGCTGCGGGTGCGTCCACCCCAGAAGAAAGACCTCACCACTGTAGAGGCCTCTCTGCGCCTCGATGCCGTCGCCTCAGCTGGGTTTGGCATGTCGCGCAGCAAAATGGCCGACTTGATCAACAGCGGCGATGTGCGAGTGAACTGGAAGCCAGTCACCCAGGCCAGCCATACCCTCTCGACCGGAGATCTAGTGGCGATTCGAGGCAAGGGAAGGCTTGAAATTGGCGACATCGCCGTCACCAAAAAAGAACGGTATCGGGTCGGGCTGACCCGCTATGTCTAATCACTCTTGAATGCAAATTAGCCCAGCCGTAGCTGTTCCCTGAGCGGAGTCGAAGGGACGGCTACGACCGGGCTGCTCCATGGGTTGCCGCGCTAGCGGTACGGACAACCAGCATAAAAAGGGGAAACACAGTGATGTGTTTCCCCTTTCGGGATTAGATTGAGCTGGATCAGATTAATCTAGCCCTACAATTCGACCTGACCTACGCGACCCCGGCCAAGGATTTTTGAGGGGCAAACATAGCGTTTTGCTCAGCCCGCAGCTTATCGCAAAGTCGGCCTGGGGGTAGTTCGACATCGTCATAGGTCAACGCCTGATCTTTCGCGACATCCCGCTTTAGCTTGCAACCCTCAGCTAGCCCCACCGGAAGCAGGTTTTCCGCCGCGGTAATTTCAGCGGTTTCGCACTCGCCATAAGTCATATAGCCACCAATGCAGTCGATAGTC
Source organism: Nodosilinea sp. AN01ver1 (assembly GCF_050565655.1). NCBI lineage: Bacteria > Bacillati > Cyanobacteriota > Cyanophyceae > Nodosilineales > Nodosilineaceae > Nodosilinea > Nodosilinea sp. AN01ver1. The sequence continues at coordinate 35,880 of NZ_JBNXVS010000047.1, forward strand.
TCACCAGCCTTCAGGTCAATTTTGGCGGTAGTTATCACATCGACCTTTGGCCCAGCCAGAGGAGTCATAACCGGGTCGCCAAACAGCACAACACGAGCTACCGACAGCGGCACTTCAAAGTGGCACAGATGGTAGGGAGTGTAGAAGCTATACAGCGGCCCCTCACCCAGCTTGTATAGGTTCAGGTAATGGCGCTGCTTAGGATCGTCGTGGGTGCCAAAAACATAGACCCCAGGGCCGGGTTTTACCGCCACGACATAATCGACAATACCGCCAAGCTCCTTGAGTTGGTCAACATCGTACAGCTTGGTCAGGTCATCGATGTGACCGGTGTAGTTGAGGTCGTACTGCTTGACCAGCTCGTCCTGGTGAAGCCTGAAGTCGTGCCCCATCATGCCGCGCTTGGCGACGGTCATGCCGGTGGCGTTAGCCACAATGGCCTGCTCAAAGGAAATTTTGGTGCCATCGGCAAAGCTCGTGACCATGTGCACGTTTTGGCCCCACTGCTCCGCAAATCCCTTTTGGGTGGTGGGGTTGCGGTAGGGATCCTGCAAACCCTTGATGTTGCCGCACACCAGCGGGGTAACGCCGATGCTCTTAACAAAGCGGTAAAGGTTCATCTCAACGCCGGGCTGGTCGCCGTCGCAGGCCGACAAAATCACCCCTGCCTTATCAGCGTAGGTCTTGAGAATGGGGCCAATGGTGCCGTCTAGCTCAGCATTCATGAGCACAACGTGCTTCTTGTGGGCGATCGCCTCCATCACCACATGGGCACCAAACTCCACCGCACCGGTCACCTCAATCAGGGCATCAATGCCCTCAGCCCGGCACAGCAGCATCGGGTCATCGGTGACGGCGTAACCACCCGCCGCAATGCTTGCTTCCAGGTCGGTCACAGTGGAGACAACGTTAATGTCTTCAACGCCAGCTTCTTGATAAGCCCGCTTAGCGGTATCCACATTGCGGTTTGAAATGGCCACCAGCTCCATGCCCGGCACAGAGTTCAGCATTTGATTAGCAACTCCGCGCCCCATGAACCCCGCGCCGATCATTCCTACGCGAACCGGGTTGCCAGCTTCCTGTCTGGCCTTCAATGCCGTATCAACGATAAACATAGTGTCTAAACCTAAGCGATAAATCAGGTTGAAATAGTTAAAGAAAAGCCAGTTCTTTGCCAAGCAAAGCCTGGGCGAAAGAACTGGCAACCCATTGTCTAGCCCTTAAACGCGGGCCACTTAGCGTCTTTTTCGGAGATGACCGTCACCGGAATTGGCCATTCAATGCCAAAGGTAGGGTCATCATACCGAATGCCCTGCTCATAACCAGGCGAGTAAAATTCACCAACCTGGTAGATCACTTCGGCATCGTCGGTCAGAGCTTGATAACCGTGGGCAAACAGCTCAGGTACGTACAGCGCCTTGCGATTGTCAGCGGTTAGCTCAATGCCAAAGTGCTGCATGTAGGTGGGAGAGTCGGGACGGATATCAATAATGACATCGTAGATAGCCCCGCGAGTACAGCGCACCAGCTTGGTCTCCGCAGCCGGAGCAAGCTGATAGTGCATGCCGCGCAGTGTGCCCTTCTTGTAGTTGAAAGACATGTTGCACTGAGCCACCATGGGCTTGAGCCCGTGCTCTTCAAACTCTTTGGCGCAGAAGGTCCGAGCAAAGCCACCGCGATCGTCGCTACGAATTTCGAGATCGATGACGAAGGCATCTTTAAGATTAGTCGCTTCAAAGATCATGGTTAGCTCCAGAAGAAGTCTTTATCGATTTGCTGGGTACGAATGAGGTACTCCAGCTGCTTGAGACGGGTAAACCCGCGAGAAGTAAACATTTCCTCGGTCATATCAATCTGCTGGAACACCTTCAGCAGCTGCTCGGCACCGCGCTTGGCATCCCAGTCGCACTTAAAGCCGGGGAGTACGCTGTTGATTTTCTCAAAGGAAACGCGATAGCTGCGATTGTCGGTATCGGGCTGACCAAAGCTCAGCTGACAATCGGGGAAGGTATCGGCAACAATCGTGGCGATTTCGCGCACCTGGTAGTTATGGTTGGTGTCGCCAACGTTGAACACCTGGTTGTGAACGATGTCGCGGGGAGCTTCGAGGGCACAGATAATGGACTTAGCAATATCTAAGCCGTGCACTAGAGGACGCCAGGGGGTGCCATCGCTGGTCATGCGAATTTCCTTGGTTGTCCAGGCCAACCCCGAAAGGTTGTTCAGCACAATATCGAATCGCATACGAGGAGAGGCCCCGTAGGCGGTGGCGTTACGCATGTAGGTAGGCGAGAAGTCATCGTCCGCCATAGGCCGCAGGTCCTGCTCGACTAGAGTCTTGCACTTGGCGTAAGCGGTCTGAGGGTTGACTTCAGACTCTTCGGTGACGTAGTCATCACCCTCGGCCACCCCATAAACGCTACAGGAAGACATGTAAACAAACCGACGGACGCCAGCAGCCTTGGCTAGCTGTGCCAAACGCACAGATCCTTTGTGGTTGATGTCGTAGGTAATGTTAGGGGCCAGCTTACCCAAAGGATCGTTGGACAGCTCAGCCATGTGAACAATTGCTTCTACGCCCTCAAGGTCAGCAGCTTCAATATGGCGAATATCTTTGTTGAGGGTTTTAGCCGAGGCATCAATGCCGTTGTACAGCCAGCCTGCTTTGTAGAACCCGGTGTCAACCCCAACTACATCGTGACCTTTTTGCAGCAGCAGGGGTGCTAGCAAACAGCCGAGATAGCCTTCTGTACCAGTAACTAATACTTTCATGGATGAGATACCTGTTTGGGTGTAATTTGTGAATTGTGACTACAGTGCAACCGAGGTCGGAGCCGTGGCGTTGACGACTTGGGAGGCAACCTCTTTACCGATTTCCAGAGATGACGTCGCCGCTGGGGAAGGGGCATTCAAAACATGAATTGACCGCTCCCCATTGACGATGAGAAAATCGTCAACTAGGCTGCCATTGTTCATCAGCGCCTGTGCCCTTACTCCAGCATGGGTTGGGATTACGTCTTCGCTGCGAACGTCTGGAATTAGACGCTGCAGGCTCTTGACGAAGGCTGCTTTGCTGAAGGAGCGAACGATTTCGCGCAAACCTTCATCGGCATGCTTTGAGGCCAACTTCCAGAAGCCCGGGTAGGCCATCACCTCGGCAAAGTCTTTGAGGTCAAAATCGGTCTTTTTATAGCCTTCCCGTTTGAGGCTAAGAACGGCGTTGGGGCCAGCGTGAACGCTGCCGTCAATCATTTTGGTAAAGTGCACTCCCAAGAAGGGGAAGCTGGGGTTGGGCACCGGATAAATAAGAGTATTTACCAAATGTCGTTTTTCGGGTATCAGCTCGTAGTATTCGCCTCGGAAGGGCACAATTTTTGCCGAGGGCTTGAGGTTAGCCAACTGCGCTACTCGATCCGAAAATAGACCAGCACAGTTGATTAAGAACTTGGCTTTGATAGTGCCTTTGTTGGTTTCTAGAACTACATGCTGTGGGTCTAGAGAAATGCCTAAAACTTTTGTATTTAGGCGAAGATCGTTATCGAATTCTTGAATGATCTCAATATATTTTTGGCAGACCGCTTTGTAGTTAACAATGCCGGTCGTATCCACCTTAATGGCTGCTATGCAATTAACGTAGGGCTCAATATCTTTGACCTGCTCCGGCGTAATCATAGAGACAGGTATTTGATTTTGAAGCCCGCGCTGAAACAGGTTGTCCAACAGAGGCAGCTCTTTCTCTTCGGTCGCGACAATGACTTTGCCGCAGACTTCGTGGGGAATGTCATGCTGACGGCAAAACTCTACCATTGACTGGCAGCCGGCTCGGCTAAACTTGGCCTTAAAGCTGCCCGGTTTGTAATAGACACCTGAGTGAATGACTCCGCTGTTATTACCGGTTTGGTGGTAGGCCCAGGAAGACTCTTTTTCAATGACGGTGATTTTGGCGCTCGGCAGCATTTGGCTCAGCTTCATAGCCGTAGCCAAGCCCACAATTCCACCGCCGACAATGGCGTAGTCGTAGGTATTGGACATTATATTTGCTCTAGATTGCAGTTAAACGTAGTGATCGGCAGGATTGGGGCTACCAAACTTTCCAGGGAGCTTCCCCAGATTTCCACAGTCCCTCAAGATTGTTTTTGTCTCGCAGGGTATCCATGGGTTGCCAGAACCCTTCGTGGCGGTAGGCTGACAGCTGGCCCATCTCAGCCAGTTTGGTCAGCGGCTCATGCTCCCACATGACGCTGTCATCGGCAATAAAGTCAATTACCTGGGGGTCTAAGACAAAATAGCCACCGTTGACGTAGGCTTCGTCACCATCAGCTTTTTCAGCGAAGGATGAGATGGTTGTTTGTCCTTCGTGGAGGGCGATCGCCCCAAAGCGTCCAGGGGGTTTGACCGCAGTCAGCGTAGCCAGAGTGCCCTGCTCTTTATGAAATTCAATTAGCTCGGTAATATTGACGTCGCTGACTCCGTCTCCATAGGTAAAGCAAAAGGGCTCTGAGCCAATGTATTCGCGAACCCGCTTGAGACGACCACCGGTCATGGTTGAAGCGCCGGTGTCAATTAGCGTTACCTTCCAGGGTTCAGCATTGCCGTTGTGAACATTCATCTGGTTATAACGCAGATCGAAGGTTACATCTGACATGTGCAAGAAATAGTTGGCAAAATATTCCTTGATGACATAACCTTTGTAACCACAACAAACGACAAAGTCGTTAATGCCGTGGGCAGAATAAATTTTCATAATGTGCCAGAGGATGGGATAGCCTCCAACTTCAACCATCGGCTTAGGTTTAATACTGGTCTCTTCGCTCAAACGAGTGCCTAGTCCACCGGCCAATATAACTGCTTTCATAAATCCTCTAAGAAATTAATGTATTGGGAAATTTTGCCCAATCAAACTAACAGGCTTAATTCACAAAGGAAGCTACGTAGGCTGAGTTGAGCTAGCTCAACTACTCGCAGTCAGTCAGATGCTACTATATCCAATTCAGCAGTCCTTAAATGTCTTGATCAGATCTACCTGGGGGCAAAACAGAAAATTTAGTTGAAACCCAACGTTTCCCGTTTCAAGTAATCTTACTGAAGTTTAGGTCAGACTATTGTTCTTTCTGGATGGCTCAAACTGTATTAACAAGCTTTTAACTTAATTGTGAAGTTGCGCACCTAGGGCTGCTAAAAATACTATTAATCTGGAATAACTGCTTGTCAAACTGACGTAAGATCTCTGTATTGAAGATGATTGCGATCGCGCTCCTTTGACTTTACCTAGAGGCTAGCTTAGCCCTGACCTGGGCTATCATTATGAGCAATCGGTGAAGTCAACTCGTGGGCATGTGAAAACCCTATAAATATAGCTGGAGTGATTCTGATGCATCTTCTAAAGGCCGGATCAGTGCTAAGGTGCCCCGATGGCAGATTGCTCTAACGCCCAAAGACCTGAAACGGGACATTTAAAGGTGCAGAGGTTGGCAAGCTGCTCTAACTACAGCAAAGGCTGCACTCGCTGAGGCGGCCAGTAGATTTTGTAGGCATGGCCAACAACGTGGGGGCGGGGAAGAAACCCCCAAACGTGGGAATCGCGGCTGTTGTTGCGATTGTCTCCCAGTACAAACAGGTGGCCATCGGGAACGGTCTCTGGCCCCCATTCGTAAAGGATGGGCTCTGGGCGGTAAGGCTCCGTTAGGAGGGTGCCGTCTACCCACACTTGGCCCAGGCGAACCTCGACCCGCTGCCCCGGCAGGGCAATGACGCGTTTTACCATCAGGTTGTAAAGTTCTCCGGCTTGCTCAAGGGGCGTGCGTTCGGGGTTAGAGAAGACAATTATCTCCCCGACCGACAGGGGATGATCTAAAGACTGAGGGCGAACAAAGATGCGATCGCGCACTTCTAGCGTAGGCAGCATTGACTCGCTGGGCACGATGCACTGCACCACCTGCTGCGGCACCACAAAGGGTATAGAGCTAATGACAAAGCGCGTGGCAATGACTGCCGCCAGAAGCAACCCTAGCCAGGCCCACTGGCGCTGTCGAGCGGGGGCAGCGCGGTAGGCCAGCCCGCAGCCTGCGGCCCAAATTACGGTCGTAAGCGGCAGCAGGGCTGGGTTAAAGTTAGCCAAATAGGCGGTTAAAATTCCCGATATCAGCAGCGTGCCCCCGATCGCGGCCTTCTGCAAAAATAAATGCCCCAGCCCCGGCAGCACCTGGGAGAGAAAGACCGGATACCAGGGGTCGCTGGATTGATAGGTCAGCGGGCTAAACTCATTGAGGGTAATGCCGCGCTTAGCGGCATGGTGGCTATCCCACAGGTTAAATATATAGAGACTGAGCAGGGGCACCAGGGTAATCAGCCCCCGCAGCGTATTGCCCTCCGGCGCAAAGATGGACCAGAGCACAAAGGCAATCAGCCCTACGTGGGCGATCGCGATGACCAGACCACGGGCGATCGCGCCGTCGTACATTTGCCCCGCACCGGGGAGGGCCGCCGACAGGTTGACGGCCAGCCAGGGGCTTTTGGGCGATCGCTGGCCGACCAGCACCGTGGGGGTTGCCTTCATGGCCGTGCCACCCTAGCCGTAGCGCTGCACGGCATAGGTGTGGGCCGCCCATTCTTCGGTGTCGGGTAGAACTGGCAGGGTAACGAAATCCTCTGGGTACCGTCGGCGCAAAGCCAACCCGATCAGATAGTCAGCAAAATGGGGATTTTTGGGCAGAAGTGAACCGTGCATGTAGCTGCCAAATACGTTTTTATAGCGCGCCCCCTCGTGTTCAGCGGCAGCGTTGTTGCCGAACCCGGCGATCGTAGTGGCGAGAGGTTCAACGCCATCGCCCAGATAGGTTTGGCCCGAGTGATTTTCAAACCCGACTAGAGTTTTAGGGATATCTCTGTGGGGCGCGTATAGCGTCTGCATGTCGGCGTAGGTGGCGGGGGTGAGTTCAGCGACCAAATTACCGATGCACCGCTGCTTAACGTCGGTACCGGGCGCACGGGTGTTGACGTTGATAATGCCCAAACCGCGAGTTTCTTCACCATTGCCCATCAAGAAGGTGTTGCCCATCAGCTGGTAGCCGCCGCACACGCCCAAAAACACAACGCCAACTTCGGTATCGGCTTTAATAGCGTCGTACTTGAGCTGGTGAAAGTCGTTGACAACGGCAACCTGGTCATTGTCTTGCCCACCGCCCATAAAGTAGAGGTCGGTGCAACCAGCCTGGGCCGCTTCCCCCATCGACAACGCGTTTACGGTGCAGTCGATGCCCATCCACTGGCAGCGGCGACGCAGCACGATTAGGTTGCCGGTATCGCCGTAGAGGTTGAGGTAGTCGGGGTAGAGGTGGGTGAGGCTGAGGGCGTAGGGCATAAGGCGGGGGGTGGATGGGTGGGCAGGTGGATGGGTAGGAGGGTGGGCGAGTGGTGAGGGTTAGACGATGTCGAGGGTTTTGCCCATGAGCTTGCGAAATTCCAGCATGGCGGTGTAGGTGGGTAGCACAAACACTGTGTTGCCGGAGTGGGCTTTCTCAAAGGATAAATCAAGGGCCTGGCGGATAGATTCGGCGGTCGGGATAGGACCAGGGGGGGCATCGAAGGCGTACTTGAGCCGCACGGCCATGTCCTTAGCGCGAATGCCGGTGCAAAGAATCCAGTCGATTTGGGCCTGGTTGAGTCGCTCTAGCTCGCTATCCCATAGCCAGGAAACGTCTTTGCCGTCGGCGGTGTTGTCGTTGATAGCCAGAATGAGCTTGAGATTAGGAATATTGCGCAGCAGCTCCAGGCTGAGGCTAAAGCTGGCCGGATTTTTGATCAGCAGCAGGCGGTAGTTGACCTGTTTGCTGCCCTGCTGCTGTACCAAAATCTCGCCCCGACCAAAGGCGGGTTTGAAGGTTTTGAGCCCGGCGACGGCGGTCTCGCCATTGACTCCGAGCAGGTTGGCGATCGCGATCGCTGTCAGGGCGTTATAGACATGAAAAAAACCCGGCGACACAGTTCTGGCCTGGGGAATTTGCACGGCACTGCCATTCATCTGACCCTGGATGGCGAAGTCGGTAGTCAGGTCTTCGTTGATGTGAATTTGGGTCGCTTCTAGGCCCTGGCCGTTGACATCGCGCGGGTTGAGCTTGCCCTCGTAGGGTAAAAATCGGGCGTACTCGGGGGCCAGCGACACAAAATAGGTGACATTGCCTAAGCCCTGCGTCAGCCTGGCGGTGCGGGGGTCGTCGCCGTTTACCACCACGGCAGCGGTGGGGCACTGGGCGATGCCGTCGCGAATTAGCTTTTCGGTGCGATCGATCTCGCCGTAGGCGTCAAGCTGGTCGCGGTAGAGGTTGGTAACGGCGATAATGCTGGGCCGGAGCAGGGCGGCGATGCGAGGCAGGGTGGCCTCTTCTACCTCCAGCACAGCATGGGTAAAATCGAGGCGACCCAGGGCGTTGCTCTGCTTCAGCAGCTCTGACAAAATGCCCTGGCTGAGGTTGGCCCCGGCCTTGTTGCGCAATACCTTAACCCCCGGCACCTGGCTAATCATGGCGCTAAGCATGGTCTGGCTGGTGGTTTTGCCGTTGGTGCCAGTGATCGCAACTACGGTAGAAATTTGGCTGATCAGCGCTTCCAGAACGAAGGGAAAGTAGCGCCCGACTAAGTAGCCCGGTAGAGCAGTACCCGACCCCCGACCCGATGCCCGCAGGGCTAGAGTGAGCAGTTTGGCGAAGGCAACAATAGGAATCAGCAGCAGTTGGTTCATAGCCGGGGGAGGCAGGGGATGAGGGAAAGGGTAGCAGAAGTGTGCGTAGGAGTGGGAGTGGGTGCGTGCGTAGGAGCGTGGGTGCGTGAGGGGTGGGGGGATTTGGAGGTGGAGGTGGAGCGATCGCCCCTAGGGTGGAGGGGGAAGTGGTGGAGTGAGTTCCTCTAGAGTTGGGGTGAGATTTGTAGAATGGGGGATTTTGTGGGGAGGCAGAGAGGGGTGCTGTGGATAATCGGGGGGACGGGAGAGGCGGTGCAGCTGGCGTCGGCTCTAGCGGCGATGCAGATTTCCTGCTTGGTAACGGTGACGACTGAGGCGGCGCGGCGGCGCTATCCAACCAGGTCTAACTTGACTGTATGGGTGGGGAGTTTGGATGCGGCAGAACTAGGGGTATTTATAGGAGGGCGGGGGGTAGGGGCGGTGCTAGATGCCTCGCACCCGTTTGCGGTGGCAATTTCAAAGGGGGCGATCGCCGCTGCTCAATCCCTTAATATTCCCTACTGGCGCTACGAACGTCCGGCTCTGATGCGATCGCCCTCGTCTGAGTTGATTCACTGTGTTTCCGGGCTAGAGGCGATTTTAACTCCAGAGGTTTTGAGCGGAGAGCGAGTACTGCTGACCCTTGGCTACCGCTGGCTACCGCAGTTTGCCCCCTGGCAGACCCAGGCGACGCTGTTTGCCCGCATTCTGCCATCACCCGTCGCCCTAAATGCAGCCTTGAAAGCTGGGTTCACGCCAGAACGCCTGATCGCTCTGCGCCCCCCTATTAGTAGGGAGCTAGAAAAAGCGCTCTGGCAGCAGTGGCGCATCACCCGAGTCATTACCAAAGCCTCTGGCGCACCCGGTGGTGAAGACACCAAGCGGGCCGTAGCCAAGCAGTTGGGCATTTCTTTATTTATATTGAACCGGCCCCAGCTCGACTATCCAGCAGTTTGCCACAGTCAAGAGGAAATATTAGCTCTCTGCCTAGCCTGGTGGTCATCGAACCCCACCACCCCTAAGCCGTCCTTATCTTGATCCACGCCGCTCTAGAGCCTTCAACACCTTGCTACGACCAAAGTGAAAGCCTGCCGCCCCCGCACCTCCCTCATTCCCTCACGCACCCACGCCCCTACGCACCCCCATCCCCACTCTGCCTAAAAAGCCAAAATCTTCTCCTCCTCCAGGGGTGGTCAAGTTCTACCAGGAATGCTATCCTTGGCCTTCAATTTGTGCGCTACTATGGGCTATCCCCTAGTGCTGCTGCTAGGAGTGCCTTTGCAAAAGCCGCTGTATACCGCCAAAAATAGGGATTTTTTACGGTCACGATTAATCACCTGCACCAAATTTTGATTTAGCCCCTATATTTAGTTGGTCGTTCCGTTCGCTGACTTTCATACAAGCGTTTTGCCCAGGTCGTCCATGACAGCTTTACCTATGCCATCAGGGCCATCCCCTTCGTTTGAGAGCGCTAGCAGTAGCGCTCTACCCGATACGCCGCCAGTCTTTGCTTTAAAGGAACTGGTGGCTCGGCTACAGCGCGAGCAGTACAAAATTCAAGACTTACTCAGCTCGCTGGGGTTTGCCCTGCGCAGCCTCAACAACCTGAATCAGTTCCTAGAGCTGATTCCGATGATTGCCAGCCGGGTGACCGATGCCAGCGGTGGGGCTCTAGTGCTGTTTCGCGCCGATGGGCAGGTGCGGCTGGAGCGGCTGCACTGCCAGAGCGAAGACCAGTGCCAGGATGTGCGATCGGCCCTAGAGGCCGCTACTCGTCAGGTAACGGCTAGCTTTCAGGCGGCTCCTGAGAGCAGCATGATGTCGATGGCGCGCAACGCCATGCTGGCCCTCGATCGCCAGGTCAACCGCTATCTGGGCAACGATTTTCAGCTGTTCGGCACCGCCATCATTGTGCAAAATGTGGAGCGTGGGCGACTGTACGTGTTTAGCCGCGACCCCGACTACGCCTGGACAGAAACCCGCCAAAAGCTGGTGCGACTGGTGGCCGACCAGACTTCGGTGGCGATTGAAAACAACGAGCTAACGGCGGCTTTGCGCAAGAAAGAACGTCTAGACCGCGAGCTAGAAATTGGGGCCGAGATTCAGCTCCAGCTGCTGCCGCGCGAGTGTCCTGCCATTCAGGGGATGGATTTGGCGGCCCGCTGCAAGACCGCCCATCGAGTGGGCGGCGACTATTACGACTTTATTCCTACCACCTTTGACCAGCTGCGCCAGACCGATTCGCAGCAGTCTGCCACTGCCCCCTGGAGCTTTGCCATTGGCGATGTGATGGGTAAAGGCGTACCGGCAGGGCTAATCATGACCATGATGCGGGGCATGCTGCGCACGGAGGTGCTCAACGGCCATTCGCCCGCCCGCATTTTGCAAGATTTGAACTTTGTCATGCACAGCGACTTGGAAAGTTCCAACCGCTTTGTGACGCTGTTTTATGCCGAGTACAACCCTAAAACCCGGCGGTTGGCCTACGGCAATGCGGCCCACAACCCACCGCTGCTGTGGCAGGCTTCCACCAACACCATTACGCGGCTGGATACGCCGGGTATGCTGCTGGGGCTCGACATGAACACTCAGTACTGTGAGGCGGAGGTGCAGCTACAGCCCGGCGATACGGTAGTGTTTTACACCGATGGCTTTACGGAGGCGGCTAATTCCCGGGGCGATCGCTTTGAAGAAGAGAACCTCGAGCGCGCCCTGCAGTGGGCCTGCCGCAACTGCACGTCGGCAGAGGCGATTTTAGACTATACCTTTGATCTGCTCGATCGCTTTATTGGCGGCGATCGCGGCAACGACGACGACATGACCCTGGTAGTCATGCGAGTCAAGCCCGAATTACAGCTCAACCTGTTTGACAACTAGACCCATCGTCGTCCTTAGCTCAATCACCAGTGTCGCCGACGGCTGGTAGACGGCGCTAGACTTTAAATATCTCAGCACGTAGGCATGTCGCTATGCCTAACCCTAAGTTCCTGAACCTGAGGCTCTGTTCTGAGACACTGTATCGCGCAGGTCTAGCTATGCCGAAATTTCTTTTTTCGCGGCCCCTGGGTGCTGCTTTGATAGGCACTGTACTGGCTCTAGGTTCTGCTGGGGGAGTGTTGCCCCCTGCGCCAGCCATTCAGTACTCCGATGGCACCGTAGGGTTTTCCTACCCTCCCCGCCTGACCGACAGCTACGCCACCCGCAGCCTGGTCAGCGACAGCAACGTTACCTACTACCTCACCTTCGACTTCCCCGCTGCCGCTGTCGAACCCCTCGATCGCGTCGTGGTCAACCTTAACGAAGGCTACGATCCCATTTTTCGCTATCGCCTCAGCGCCACCGAAGCCTTTGCCAACACCCCTGAGGGGCGCGTGCCTTTGCCTCTGGGCCAGGTCACCGAAGACCGCGATAGTCGAGCGCTGACCATCACCTTCGACCCGCCCGTTCAGCCTGGGGTGCCGATTACGCTGGCGCTGCGCCCTGTTCGCAATCCTCGCTTTGGTGGGGTGTACCTGTTTGGGGTCAATGCTTACCCTGTCGGCGATACCGTCGAACCGACCTTTTTGGGCTATGCGCGGCTGAGCTTCTACGAGCGCGATCGCGGCGATCGCTGGCCCTAAGGGTAGATGAGTGGGTGGGGTGACTGCGTTGATTGAGGACTGCCTATGGCTGAAACGACCTCCGATCGCTTTTTTGTCGCCCTGCTGCCATCCCAGGTGTTGCAGGATGAAATTACAGCCATAAAGCATGAGATTTGGCAGCGGTTTGGCAGCAAAGCCGCTCTCAGGTCGCCCCCTCACATTACCCTCCAGCCGCCCTTCCTTTGGCCACTGGCAGAGGTAAATCAGCTAGAGCACCACCTGGAAGCCTTTGCCCGCGCTCAGCCCGCTGTACCCATTCAGCTAAAGGGGTATAGCGCCTTTGCGCCCCGGGTCATTTACATTGACGTGGTAAAAACTCCAGGGCTGATGGCGGTGCAGGCTGCGATCGCGGCCTATCTCGAAAAAAACTGCGGCATTGTAGATCGCGTCGGCAAAACTCGCTCGTTTACTCCCCACGTTACCGTCGGCTTTCGCGACCTCAGCCCCGCTACCTTTCGCCGAGCCTGGCCTGAGTTTGAGCTGCGCCCCTTCGCAGCCGAGTTTGTGGCCCAATCCCTCACGCTGCTGCGCCACGATGGCCACATTTGGCAGATTTTTTCAAAGTTTCCGTTAAAGTCCTCAACGCCTTAATTTACAAGGAGTTCGCGATTGTGTAGAAGCTTATACAGAATCGCGAACTCCTTGACATCACCTCAAACCGTAGCTTATGATACAGAAGTAATCAGAAATTCGTTCATCTCGCTTTGACCGTCATGGAAAAGCGAGACGGAAGTAGGGGTTAATAGCCCCCGAAGGAACGCGCCCCAATGTTCTGATCAAACCCTTGATCTTTTTGGAGGCGACCCCATGAAACTCACCTATCGCGGCGTTAGCTACGACTACACCCCCCCCACCGTACAGTCCGACATCACCGATGACGCTGGCAAATTTCGCGGCGTAGATATTCGGTTCCGCACCGTCAAGAAAGCTCCGGTTCAGCAGCCCACCCTAGACTTGGTCTATCGCGGCGTGGCTTACCAAACCGGTACCCCTGAGATGACTCCCGCGGTCGAAGCGGCTCCTGTAGCTGAAGTAGTTACCGTAGAAGCTCCCGCTGCCCCTGTTGCAGCCGCCACCTTCAACACTGAAGACAGAGCCCGCATGAGCATGATGAACCGTCATCGCTCTGTGAAGCAGCGTCAGCAATCAATGCTGGCCCGTCTGGCAACCGAAGCCGGACTTCCCGAAGACGCTGCCCACTACTGGAACCACATTCAGGGCAAGGTGCACCCCAGCTTTTGGGCCACCTACAGCCGCAGCGGTGCCGCCGCTAGCTAAGCGCTGAATTTGCTAATCTTAACGCCCCGGCTAGAGATCTCTAGCCGGGGCGTTTTTTGTAAGTGTGATTCTTTTGTGTTCGAATTACGGGTTATTTAGCGATTACCTAATACCAAATCCAAATCACACAATCCCGACTGTAAACGAGCAGCTTGCGTAGGAGCAAACGGTGTTTGCCTAGCCTAAACAGGGTTAGTCAAAACAGATTCCACATAAGGTGTTATTAGAGTCAGTATACGTCAGTCTTTGTGGCCAAAGAGCCTGTTTTTCTGAGGCTGATGTTAAAGAATTTCTGCTTAGCAAGCTATCGACAGCATTGCTTTGTCAAGTCTCGAATTTCAAGCCTTGTTTTAGTTCAACACTGGATTCTCCCAGGCGATAGAGCAATGAAATTAAGTTGGCTTTCTTTTTCAAAGCCCGTAAACCTGGATTTATGAATAAAGACGCTACCTGTTCATACTAAATCCGGATAACATACCCCCGAAAGGATCGGGCTCTTCATGCGGGCCACCAGTGATAGTTGGTCAAGGCTTTAATCTCGGATTGCATTGACAGCAAGGTGCGGCAGCGAGCCTCAAGG
>NZ_JBNXVS010000048.1:0-43945 GCF_050565655.1 Nodosilinea sp. AN01ver1
AGTTGATTAGGAAGGTTTACTGGGAGTTGATTAGGAAGGTTTACTGGGAGTTGATTAGGAAGGTTTACTGGGAGTTGATTAGGAAGGTTTACTGGGAGTTGATTAGGAAGGTTTACTGGGAGTTGATCGAGAAAGTCTACTGGGAGTTGATTAGGAAGGTTTACTGGGAGTTGATCGAGAAAGTCTACTGGGAGTTAATTAGGAAAGTCTACTGAGAGTTGATCGGGAAAGTCTACTGAGAGTTGATCGAGAAAGTCTACTGGGAGTTAATTAGGAAAGTCTACTGAGAGTTGATCGGGAAAGTCTACTGAGAGTTGATCGGGAAAGTCTACTGAGAGTTGATCGGGAAAGTCTACTGGGAGTTGATCGGGAAAGTCTACTGGGAGTTGATCAGGAAGGTTTACTGGGAGTTGATCAGGAAGGTTTACTGGGAGTTGATCAGGAAGGTTTACTGGGAGTTGATTAGGAAGGTTTACTGGGAGTTGATTAGGAAGGTTTACTGGGAGTTGATTAGGAAGGTTTACTGGGAGTTAATCGGGAAAGTCTACTGAGAGTTAATCGAGAAAGTCTACTGGGAGTTGATCGGGAAAGTCTACTGGGAGTTGATCAGGAAGGTTTACTGGGAGTTAATCGGGAAAGTCTACTGAGAGTTAATCGAGAAAGTCTACTGGGAGTTAATCGGGAAAGTCTACTGGGAGTTAATCGGGAAAGTCTACTGGGAGTTAATCGGGAAAGTCTACTGAGAGTTAATCGAGAAAGTCTACTGGGAGTTAATCGGGAAAGTCTACTGGGAGTTAATCGGGAAAGTCTACTGGGAGTTAATCGGGAAAGTCTACTGGGAGTTAATCGGGAAAGTCTACTGAGAGTTGCTCGGGAAGGTTTACTGAGAGTTGATCGACAGTGAACTAGACGGGTGAATCGACAGTGAATTGGTACGTTAAATTGGGGGTTGTAACTAGCTCTGTGACGCCACTTACCGCCACTTACCGCCATTGACCACTTTTCCCCGCCAGGACTCCCTGCCTCTGCCTCCCTGGGCGTTATGGGGCGACACCGAGCGTTAGATGGCGCAGTAGCCCCAGCTGCGAGGGTGGCTACGCCCTGGGAGGGCTACGCATCCGAACCGTACAGACATTACGCCATCCCTGGCGGGGCAAAACCCTCCTAAACCCCACATGGCAATCAGTTTAGCGATTGCAGCCCCCATGCCCTGGATCAGGGACTGCCTAACAATTCTTTACCCCAGACAATTGATTTGCAATATGGGGGAGATATTCGAAGGCTACTATCCAACCCATTGGTTTAGCGATTAGACGCTCCATGCTATCGATGTGCTCGGTCTCCGCTGCCCAGGCGGAAACCTACTACGAAAAAGACGACTACTACACCGAAGGCACCGACGCGGCCCGCTCAACTGCTCGGTGGTATGGCCAGGGTGCGAGCACCCTCGGACTTCAGGGCGAAGTCAAGCCCGAGGACTTCAAAGCCCTGCTCCATGGCACCGCCCCCAATGGCGAATGTCTTCACGCTCGTGCCATCGATCCTACCCGTCATCGGGCGGCCACCGACTACACCTTTTCGGCTCCTAAAAGCATCTCCATTGCCGGGCTGGTGCAAGGCGACGAGCGAGTGATTGCAGCCCATAATCAGGCCGTTGATGTGGCCCTAGAGGTTTTACAAAAGCGCTTTGCCCAAGCCCGAATTAGCACCCCCGAAGGACGGCAGCGAGTGGTGACCGGCAACATCGTCGCGGCGGTTTTTCAACACGACAGTAGCCGTGAACTTGACCCGCAACTGCACAGTCATTGCGTGGTCATGAACACCACCCAGCTGCCAGACGGCGGAGGCTGGCGGAGCCTCAGTAACGAAGAAATTGTGGCCAATCAGATCCTGCTAGGAGAGATTTATCAGAACGAGTTAGCCTACCAGCTGCGGCAGTGCGGCTACGACATTGACCCCCAGGGCAAAGGACAATTTGAACTAAGCCACTACAGCCAAACGTTGCTCGGCACCTTCTCAACTCGCACCCGCCAAATTGAAAAGTATCTCCAGCAGTGGCAACAAAACCTGGACGAAACGAAGGGCAGTCCGCTCCATGCCAGCCAGAAAAAGCAGGCCACTCTGCGCACCCGAAAACGCAAACAGGCCGTGCCCCGCGAAGTGCTGCTAGCGGCATGGCAGCAGCAGGTGAGCGACCAGAACCTCACCCTGCCCGAGGTGCCGCACCAGGAGCGCGATCTTTCCACTGCCGCCCACCACCAGGCCAACCAGATGGCCCGTGTGGGCACCGCCCATGCCTCAGAGCGAGAGTCGGTCTTTCGCCGGGGAAAGGTAGAGCGCTTTGCCCTAGAACATGCCCTCGGTGAAATGCCGTTCTCGACTCTATCTGAGGCGATCTCAGCCCAAGGCGAGCTGCTGCCAGTGGACGTGGTCAAAGACAAATGCACGACCACCGCAGCGCTCCACCGGGAGCGAGACACCATTCAGCTCATGCACCAGGGCCAGCACCAGTGGGCACCGATTCTAGATGAGGCCGAACTCCAGGATCAGCTGCATCAGTGGCCGACTCTGACAGCTGGTCAGCAGCGAGCGCTCACCCTGGCTCTGACCAGTAGCGATCAGATGTTGGCCTGGCAGGGCCTGCCGGGCAGCGGTAAGACCTTTGTGTTGCAGGCCTTCAAACAATCAGCTGAAGCCCAGGGTTTTTCAGTGCGAGGGTTTGCCCCCAGTGCTGAAGCAGCCAACGTGCTGGGCAAAGAAGCCGGACTGCCGACCGACACCGTGGCCAGCCTGTTGCACGCCCCACCGTTTGATAAAACCTCAGCACCTGGTCAACGAGAAATCTGGGTGATTGACGAGGCCGGGCTACTCTCCGCCAAAGATGCCCATGGGCTCCTGAGTCTGGCCGTGGAGCGACAGGCTCGCGTCATTTTGGTGGGCGACACCCGCCAACTCTCGGCAGTGGAGGCAGGCAACCCGTTTAAGAGCTTGCAGGCCGGAGGCATTCAAACCGCCTTCCTCGATGAGTCCCGACGACAGAAGACAGCGGCCCTGAAACAGGCCGTTAACCTGCTGGCCACCGACCAGACAGAATCCGCCTTTCAAACCCTGGTGGGCGCGGGCTCGATTCAGACGATCAAATCGCCGGAGGCACGCCTCCAGCAGGTGGCCACCGACTACCTGGCCCAGGGCGAGGCAGAGCGCGACAAAACCCTGCTGCTCGCCGGAACCAACCAAGAGCGCCTGGCCCTCACCGCCTTAATTCGCACAGGGCTTCAGACCCAGGGCCAGCTAAGCACCGACGGCTTTACCCTGACCTCGCTGCGGCGAAAAGACATGACCCAGGCCCAGGCAGGCTATGCCGACCACTACGCCAGCGGCGACATCGTCATTGTGAACCAGCCCTACAAACGCCAGGGCCTGGTGAAGCAGCAGCCCTACCAGGTTGTCCAAGTCGATGCTCGCCGCAACCGACTGACCCTGGCCAATGAAGCCGGTCAAACCGTTGAAATTGACCCAACAGCCTGCCCCAACAAGACGGTCTACACCCGCCAGGCGATCCCTGTTGCCGTGGGCGATCGCCTGCGCTGGACGCGCAACGACCGGTCGCAAAACCTCCGCAATGGGCAGGCCTTTACCCTGTCCGCCATCGATGCCCAGGGCCAGGCCGAGATCCGCTACCCCGATGGCCGCTGTGACAGCGTCGATTTAACCGGCTTGCAGTATGTCGATTACGGCCTGGTGAGTACCACCTACAGCGCCCAGGGTAAAACCGCCGACCGGGTGATGGCGCTGATGGATGCCACCACCAGCCAGGAGTCATTCTATGTGGCTGTCTCGCGGGCCAAATACCAGCTCTCGCTTTACACCGCTGACTCAGATGAGCTGCTGCGCCAGGCGCAGCGATCCTCAGCCAAGGAAAACGTCAGCGACTATGTCCCGCTCTTTAATTTGGTGAATAGCCATGCCCAGACCCAGGAAAGTACCCCCGCCGTCGCCCCCTCAGCAGTGGGCAGTCGAGATGCCGCCAGGGATCTTGGCCGACGCGCTGGTGAGCGCGTTGCAGCAGGCCTTGCTACCGCTCCAGCAGCAGATTGCGGGACTCCAGCAGGACAACGCCCAGCTGCGCTCTCAGATCGAGACCTTGGTGCGCCACCAGGCCCAATCGGAGCAGGCGCTGAGGCAGATGACCACCGAACACAGCCAACTCCAGCAGAGCTTGAACGCATTGCTGAAGGGGCTAGAGACTGGCAGCAGCAGCGACAGCTCCAGGCAATTGCAGGCACTCTTATCGGCCTTAGTGACACAGCTGAACGCGTTAAATCAGCGGGTGAGCAGCAATCTCGATGGGCAGGAGCGATCTCTCGCCTTGCTCATGACCTCGCTTGCAGCCTTGAACGACGACGCCAGCAGCGGGAGCAACGGGCGCTGGCCGACGCCGAGCAGATGATGTGGGCTGAACGCCTGGTGCAGGAGGTGAGCGGTATTCTGACGCTAGCCGAGCAGGCTGACCTGTTCAAGCAAACTGGTTCTGAAACCTGGGTGCTAGAGGGACGACACCACTTGCTGTCGTTTTGCCAAGCGACCGACACGCTCTCCCTGGTGGCTCAGGATGGTCGCGGCGAGCTGCTCCGACTTCAGGGGCACCAGGGAACCTGGCGGACTCAGCTGGCCCAGGGCATCACGGTAGAGGACGTTGGCCAGATCCAAAAAGCCCATCGGCTGTTGAACCAGGAGATGCAGGCTCCCCAGCGTTCTCGTCAGGTCGAGATAGAACGCTAAGGCGAAGCTTGTCCCCGCCAGGGTTCAAAACGGAAACGGCGTTACCGATTTCTGCCTGTCTGTCTGTCTCCTCTTTCCCTAAAATGTGGTTCCAATCGGGCGATCCAAATCAGGCGGGATTAGTGGCTCAAATGAATTCACGGTCAAAGGCCAGGCTGAAATCGGAGCTTATGCACCTTAAGCAAATATGCTTTGTGACAGTAGCCAGCTTGAGTGGCCTAAATGAGGACTATGTTGGCTTGTGCCAGTTCCCCCAACGCCTGATGGCTTCGTTCAGTATTCTCTCTACCTTGAGCCCTAGCTAAGGGGCTGAAATCAAGACCAGGCAAGAGTTTGAGGCTTAGTTCCAATAATGGAGGAGTTGCGGCGCGGGCAAATCATCAGGTGACTACAGTTGAGTCGCAGCCACAGGAGATAAGAATGGGCATAAGATAGCGGTGATTCTACGCGGAATCGCCAGCACCTTACTTGAAACTATTTCCAGCTAGCCCTCTGCTCCGATGATCTCATCATCTGAACGCCTGGAACTGATCAAAACCCTGAGCAGCTTACCGGAAGCTCAGTTTAAGCAGGTGGCGTTTGCCTTAAACCCACCCAAGGGGAGCTTGCCAACAGAAACTAGCCAGGGGAAAACTGCAGCAGCCTTACTGGACTGGGTTGAATCTCCGACAGGTCGAGGGATGAATGCCCTGAGAGGAATTCTGGAAGACCTCGGCATTACTCCTCCTGCACCATCGGGAATTTGCCCCTACAAAGGTCTGTCCTACTTTGATTGCAATGATAAAGACTACAAATACTTCTATGGCCGTGAAGCCCTGACCCAGGTACTGCTCGACAGGGTTAACCAAGACAACTTCCTGGCGATCGTGGGAGCCTCTGGGAGTGGAAAGTCTTCTGTTCTGCAAGCCGGATTGCTGCAACACCTCAAAGATAAAGGGGACAGCGAAATTTGTATTCTGGTGCCGGGTGAGCATCCGCTACAGAGTTTGGCTCGGGCCTTTATTGATGAAGACTCAGATCGTCTAGACCGAGCCGCCCAACAAGCAAAAGCCGAAGCCTTAATCGCTGGTGGCGCGGATGGATTGCGCCGCTTGGTACAGAACTCTGAGGCCCAACGGGTGGTGTTAGTGGTTGACCAGTTTGAGGAAGCTTTTACGCTGTGCCAGGACAAGACTGAGCGACAGGCTTTTTTTGAAACCCTGCTAGGTGGCTTAGAAGCTACTTCGTCTCAGCTCTGCCTGATTCTAGCCATGCGATCAGACTTTGTGGGGAAGTGCTTTGAGCAAGATTATGGTGGCTTAGCGGAAGCGGTTAATGACCATTTAAAACTAGTTCTTCCCATGACCACTGAGGAGCTTACCCAGGCGATCGAAGAACCCGCACGACAAACGGGTGTCTCCCTAGAACCTGGACTGACCCAAGCCCTGCTGAAAGACTTAGAGCAATCTCCAGGTGGTCTGCCATTACTCCAATACACCCTGACCGAGCTCTGGCAGCGGCAGCAAGGCTATCAGCTGAAGCTATCGGTGTATCACCAACTGGGTGGAGTGACGGGCACGCTCAAACAGCGAGCTGACCAGGTCTACGAGTCGCTTACTCCAGAACAGCGCCAGACCGCTAAGCATATCTTCTTGAGCCTGACTCAACTGGGAGAAGGAGCCGAAGATACGCGCCGTCGGGTGACTCAAGATAGTCTAGTGTCTTCTCGGTATCCTGAGAATCGAGTTACTGAGGTTGTTAAACAGCTTGCAGACGCCAACCTGGTGGTGACCGATGACCAGGGAGAGCAGCGCACAGCGACAGTGGATGTGGCCCATGAAGCTTTGATCCGTATCTGGCCAAAATTACGACAGTGGTTAGATGAGAATCGCGATCTACTAAGACAGCAACGCAAAGTCGAGTTGGCGGCTGAAGAGTGGAAGGCACAAGGGTATAAATCAGGGTACTTACTGCAAGGACTCCCACTCATTGAAGCCAAGCAGTTTCCTACTAAAAATCCTGCTGAGCTACCCTTATCAGGTCTAGCGAACACCTTTATTCAGACCAGTATTCGGCAACAGCAAATCAATCGACTCAAAACAGCCAGTTGGCTCCTTATTCCAGCGGCTTTGGTTGTTGGTTTGGTGGAATATAGTATTCGGGAAAGCGGCATCAAGGCAGACTATGCTCGTTTGGACAGCGAAAGCATGTCTGAGGAAAAACAAGCTGTTCAAGATTTAGTTGCAGGTTGCTCTCGACAGCAACAAATGAAGTGGATTCCCCACTATTTCAGTGAACGCATTTTTGGCCATTGTCGTTCACTTATAGGAGCAAGCTTGTCTGATTCTGATTTGAACAGCACCAACCTCAGCAACGCCAACCTCAGCAACGCTACCCTCAGCAACGCCGACCTCCGCAACGTCAACCTCAGCAACGCCAACCTCAGCAACGCCTACATCTTCGCCTCTGCTTTCTACAACGCCAACCTCAGCAACGCTAACCTCAGCAGAACCTTCCTCAACAACGCAGAACTCAGCGCCAACCTCCACAACGCCGACCTCAACAACGCAGAACTCCGCAACACCGACCTTAACAATGCCAACCTTAGCAATGCTAACCTTAGCAATGCCAACCTCAGCGACGCTCAAAACTTAACTGAATCCCAGCTCACTCAAGCCAAGCTCTGTCGCACGACCCTCCCCGACAACATCACCTTCGACCCCAACCGTGACTGTGAAGCACTGGGCATAGACCCAGAGACAGGAGAGGACATCGGCCTATGAGATACCCTAAGACTAGCTATTTCAGCCGATAGAGTTGCTCACACGACTTTGTTTTTCTGGACCACTGCTAGCTATCCTCACAACTAGCCATAACTTCACCTAAAACTGGCCAGAATCCGCATAGTTGCCTGCGCGCGCAACTAGCCGATATGGCTTACCAGGCCCTTATACCTAGAGGAAGCCCTGGGTAGCTGAAGGTAATTGTTCAGAGCAGTGCTGGACAAATTTCGGAACGTTTCACGAAAGAGCTGCCAAGAGAAGCTGTGATACTGCTCTGCGGCGCGGGCAACTAACCTAGGCCACTGTATGGCCTGATCGGGGCTCCTCCCAGGTGCCGAGGCCTTAGCTTTCCTTTCATTGAACCGAAATGTTCCCAAGGGGGATGGGAGGGGGAAAGATAATTAGTGTGATCGCGGCTAGAGTTGAAGGGTTAATTATGCTGACTTTTTCTACCTAATTGCCCCTATAAGACAATTAGGCTGACGATTTTCCATCTAATTCCTCTTGAAAGTGGATTAGGCTGACAAATTTCTACCTAATTACCCCTATAGGGATATTAGACGGAGATTTTCTCTCTAATAACAAGTTAGGCGCCAAGTACGGGTTCCAGAACATCTTGCCTTATGGACGACAAATTACTTAAAAAATACCTTGAATATGCTAAGACCGAAGAGTCCTTTGCAGTTCTCTTTGTCAAAAAGCATCTCGCTCAAGCAAAAGGGCATTGGGTAGATATTGTCGATTATCGACGTTATGAGATGTCCTCGGATAATTTGCATTTCAGATTTGTCTTAGGTGGCCTGTATAAGAGAAAAATAAAACCTCAGTATCCATCAAAATCTGTATACACCATTGGTGGCAAATTTGATGAACGCAGATATTCCTTAATGGTACGAGCTATAACGTGGGAAGCCGCACATAAGGACATAGAACAGCAAAAATCAAAGAACATAGCATCACGGAAATTCAAGATAACAGGTATAAGCTACGATAAAAATCGAAGCAACAAAGACTTTTTCCGAGAGGATGCACCACCGGCAATAAAGGCTCTTGCAAATAATCTCAACAATCGCACAAGCCCACTATGGGATAGGGCCTTGCAATATGCTAACAAGCCAGAGTTTGTTTACGAGATTAAAAAAATTTACATTGACTAATAGGGTGCCTAAATCGGGATAGGGAGAATCCTCACGAATCCCCCCTCCCACACCAGGCTACCTGGCCGTTTCCGGCCAGACCTCAATCAGGCTCCCTTAGCCTCCAAAGCTGCCTTGAAGGCAGACCTCCCCAGATAAGACCGTGAACTGTCAATGCGCAACCGCGTCATTTACCGTATCCCCTGAACCAAAAGGCTTCGTTGTGTTGTGCCAACTCGCCCTAGGAACTCGGCCTTCTATGACGTTTCTGTTCGTCGGCTCGCATCTTTGCCGCTGGCTTCCTTCAGACCCTTCCTCGCGGAAACGCCCTTGCCTTAAGCTAGTGGTTGTCCATCTCTCGGCTCCTATGACTTACGAGCATTTGGATGGCTGGTTCTCCCACAGAGGACTTTCACCCCATTAGTTCACGCCCATGCTGGGCGTACACAATTCAAATGCAGCGGACAGTTGAAAGGTGCTGGTGCTAAGTTAAGGCTATCTGCCGCCGCTGATTTGAGCCGTTAGACCGCCTGCAATCAACCTGTTTCCTGAAATATCGACTTTGCGTGGGATAAGTGGCACTGCTAAGAGGTAGCTGAAGTGCCTATCGATCAAACTGAGTGCTCAATGGCCTTGACCTGCTGAAGGCTTGTGGGTTGAATAGTTGCCTGCGCGCGCAGCTATCCAGCAATACAAAGAAACTAAATTTCCCCAAATAGCAGCTTCGCTACTTTGAGCTCTTGTACGGCAAGAGCTATAAAGATTCATCTCCTTTTAGAAGACCACTGCCCCGACGCCGAAAGCTTATCTGTTGAGCGTTCCAGGCTGTCTGCGACGGGTGATGGGCAACTTTGGGCTGCTTAGTTTCTGGTATGGGTGTAGCGTTATCTGTGTGGAGAATGGCATTGATGAGTTTAAATTGTGGAAACCATAGAGCAAAGTAGACTGCAAATCGGTTAGCTTGGGAGTAAATCAGGGCATCCTAGCAATTAAAAGATCTTCATATTTCTGCCCCGCTGGAGTACCTATGGAAAGTTCTCAGCCGTCCCTTTTGGCTCAGGCAAGACAGGGAGACGCGAAAGCAATCGCAACCTTACTTAACCAAAAACTTCAGCCCAAAGGCATTACAGCAAAGGCTTCTATAAAAAATAGCTGCTTGCATATAATGCTGGAAGCGGCTA
The DNA here is from genome assembly GCF_050565655.1 of Nodosilinea sp. AN01ver1. Lineage (NCBI taxonomy): Bacteria > Bacillati > Cyanobacteriota > Cyanophyceae > Nodosilineales > Nodosilineaceae > Nodosilinea > Nodosilinea sp. AN01ver1. The sequence continues at coordinate 9,862 of NZ_JBNXVS010000048.1, forward strand.
AAACACCCCAGCAGCAACCGTTAGTTGACTTTATCAGTAAAGGATTGGCAGGTTTGGCTGTTGACGATTGGTGTGCTGTGAAGGTTTACGGGCGACAGGCAGATGAAGAAATTCCAGATTGGGTAGAAGAGTTCAAAATTAGGCGAGAGACCAATCAAGATTCTGCAATTCTTGCGAAACAAGGAGACGTCAAAGCTATTTCAACACTAATTAATCAAAAACTACAGGCGAATAGAGTTATAGCGAAGGTTAGCGCAAAAAATGATTGTTTTCAAGTAATGCTGGAAGCGACAGAAGTTCCCAATCAAGAACAAATGGTTTTGCTCCTGCAATCTGAGTTCCAGAAGCTGGGAGTTCCAGGTATCAGCACTCTGCGACTATATGGCAAACAATCTGGAGAAGATTTTCCTGACTGGCAGGAAGAAATCAAACTGCTTACAGGCAAAATGAAATCTCAGGAAGTTCAGCCTATTAGCCTGAAATCCTCCTTCTATTCCGAGGAAATAAAGCATGTCCAAACCGTGTCAGTAATACAGGAAGTTGATGGCATTAGGTTATCAAATCAGCTTTACATTACAATTCAAACAACTTGCTACCAACACCTTGCTTATAAAGTTGGGGCAGAGGATGACAAAACAATCCATGAGATTGTGGAAGATTTTGTGGATGGGCTGGAGACAGATCTGAAGCGAGATCTTGATCAATTTGCAAAACAGTCTATTAATATTTCTAAACCCTTTGGACTTCAACTAGACAGCACAGCAATAAAGGCAATTGTTTCTAATGCAATAGATGCTGATTTTGCTGGAGTAAGATTGGCAATTCGAGATTTAGAGCGCGTGACACGAGAAGTTCTGCAAACTGACTTTCCTCAGGAGACTGATGCACTGAAATCCTTTTTCGCAGGAGCTGCGCAAGAGTTTACTGCCCAATTTTTTGGCATGACTGCGATGGGCAAAGAGGCAGTCATAGGAGCAACGATTGGTATGGTTGCAGGACCTTTAGGCTCTGTAGTTGGTGGAGCTATCGGCGGATGGCTTGCAGGAAATAAACAGCAAAAATCACTTGAAGCTCTAATAGGAAAATATCAGAAGGCAAGATTTAATCTATTCCAGGAATGGGAAATTCTCTTGCAATTAATTTATGCAAAACTAATTGATTCCTTATCAGAAACGGCCTCGGTTAGATTGCTTGACTATCAGGTAATGGATCAATCGATTGAATTTTATCACCAAGGAAATGAGCATTTAGAGGAAGATCTAGAGAAAGCGATTGAGTTTTATGATAAAGCAATTCGGGTTAACCCCGGCTTGACGCTTGCCTGGAATAATAAAGGCTATAGTTTAAACCAGTTGAAAAAATTTGAGGAAGCATTGCCAGTCTTAGCTCAAGCAGTTCAACTAGATCGAACACTTGCTATTTCACTGAATAACTTTGGAGATTGTCTACAAGGTTTAGGCAGGAATCAAGAGGCAATTTCAACCTATGAGGAAAGCATAAAACTAGAGCCTGATAATTATCAGGCTTGGTGGGGTAAAGGAACCTGTTTGTATAACCTTAGTAAATATCAGGAAGCAACAACAGTTGCTCAGAAACTTACTGAACTAGATCCAGAAAACTTTTTGGGTTGGTATGCTAAATCCAGTTTTAACGCCTTGGTAGGTAATAAAGAGTTGGCATTAGAAAGCTTGAGAGAAGCTGTTAGAATTGATTCAGATTCTTCTCAGCGGCTTGCTAAATCTGATCCTGATTTCAATCATTTGTGGGAGGATGAGCAATTTAAGGAACTGATGGAATCTTCTGTTGGTGTAAGTTATACGTCCTTAAAAGAGTATTTGAAGCAGAAGCAATGGCGTGAAGCGGATCGAGAAACAGCCCTCGTCATAAAAGAAGTGATTCAAAAAGTCGCTAACTCTACAGAAGTTAATCAAGAAGCCTTGAAAGTGTTTCCTTGCACCGACTTAGAGACAATAGATTCGTTTTGGCTAGAGTATAGTGAAGGGAGATTTGGTTTCAGCGTGCAAAAGAGAATTTTCCAGGAGTCATTTAAGGACAAATGCCTCTTTGGGATCAAAAATGGCTGGCGGATAAAAGATGCTAATGGGAATTGGACTTGGCGTTGCAATTCAGACTTTTCTTATGATTCTGAAAAAATTCCTGATGGACATTTGCCCAGTAGCCTGTGGTCAGGAGTAGATGGTTGGTTTGAAAATCGTAGAGACCGCTTAATTGCATTATTTACCAAGATAGATAGCTGTTCGATGGGAGAAAAAGATAGGGAGTCCTAAGTGGAGTAGATACAGCCCAACAACCTGCAGCGGACGGTTGAGAATTTTTGGTAGGGATATACAGCGGTTCTTATAAGGAGGTGAACACATGATAGTAAACAAGTGGCCTCGCAATCTGTACACCGGTGTTGGTGGCGGTATGTACACCGGCGTAGGTGGTGGCCTTTATGCTGGCGTGAATGGCGGCGCGTATACCGGCGTAGGTGGTGGCCTCTATACTGGCGTGGGTGGCGGCATGTACACCGGTGTTGGCGGTGGTCTCTATACTGGCGTGGGTGGCGGTATGTACACCGGTGTTGGCGGTGGTCTCTACGCTGGCGTGGGTGGCGGTATGTACACCGGTGTTGGCGGTGGTCTCTACGCTGGTGTTGGCGGTGGCATGTATGCTGGCGCTGATTCCGAGCCGTACATGAGCAACATTCCACCGTGGCCGCACTTTCTGCGAGAACTTGATAAAAGAGGCTATCAGGCAGAGGCAAATCTAATTCGCGGTTATCTGCCTCAGCCATATTGGCCGGAAAATTTCTTTGCCTGATAAGGCCTAACAATTGCGGTGCAACGCCCCCAGCGATTCCCTTCGGGGACACGGTGTGAACGCCGGGGGCAAATGTGAAATTCCATTTACGCCAAACAGCTTACCCCTGCTACCGCCCCAACCGACAAGGGCACCCTGGGTAGACAGCGGGCAGGAGTCCTGAAACGTAGATGCAGTCTGAGAACAAAACCCCCACCGGTACCGTTGGCCGTGGGGGTTTTGTTTGGGCACTATCGCCTGGTCGCGTGGGTGGTGCTATGAACTCTGGGGAATAGCCTGCTGATGTGCTCTGTCTAGGCGCGATATCGATGGTGGTGAACTTGAGGCAGCGGGCGTGGGCTGCTCCCCGGCAAACAACACGACTCGGGGAAGAAAGTAAAGAAACTTGGCTACATTTCGACGAACGTTAACGGGTTTGACGCGCTCGACCAGCATCCTGTAAACATGCCAGCTTTGAGTGCCCTGAACCAGCCGGTTCAGGGCACTCTAGAGTCGAGAGCAGACATACTGTCTCTCGCCCCCCCCCATAAACCCGAACTCTTATAAAAAACCTGCCCCCTGGTGCCCCGTGCATTGGGGGGTTATTAAATTTGATCCCACCTGCGGATAATTTTGGAGGCTGGGTACGGAGTAGAGGGCAGACCTTTCCACCCCGCAAAAAAACGACTACAGCCAAGGGCTGGGGTGAAATTCTATTGGGGCTCTTGCGCCTCAAGCTGCTCCAGGGCAGCGATCGCGCTTTGGATGCCCGCGTAGGCTTTATCTAGCAATGCGGCCTGGGCTTTGTCGGCGGGTTCAGTATGTAGGATGCGGTTGAGGATCTGCTCTAGGGTCTGAATGTCGGCGTCCATTTGATACCTCGCTGGTGTGGTCTAACCTGATTTATCCCATTGCCCTGGCCTCGGCGCTGCTGCTGGTCAGCGGATTTTTTACCCTAACTTTGGCGTACTGTGTGGACTCTCCGCGAAGACCCCGAATAGGGGCGTAGCAACGATGGCCTATCCAAAACTATCCCTCGGTGTGAGCCTACTTCTCCAGGTTCTCCTGCCTTAGCCGATGAAACTTCTCCGCCGCACTGTCGGCATAGCTCTTAATGGACTCATAGCCTGCCTGGGGTCGAGTATCGTGGGCCAGCTCAGGGTTGCCCGAATACCACTCCGCCGCCACCCGCTTCACCGCCGTGTTCATATCGTGGCCCGCCTGAATCTGCCGCTGTAGCGCACTCTCCAGCTTGACCCCCACGATTTGCTGCTGAATCTCGGGATTCTGCAAAAACTCCTGGGGCGACACATCGCGGCCCAGCACGTCATAATCCCACCCGCAGTTGCTCTTCGGCTTACCGTCCCAGGAGCAATTGAGATTCTGCGGCATCACCTGCCCCAGGCCCAGCGCCCCCGTGTCAGGGTTGACGGCGGTGTGGTCACCGCCCGATTCCTTAATGACAATCGCCTGGTAGAGGGCAATCGTATCCCCCAACCGCTCATGGGGCTTGCGACCATTCAATGCCCAGACCAAGTAACCCTTCTGCGGAGCCTGGGCCACGCCGCCTTGTAGCTGCTCCCAATGCAGGTGAGCGCCCGTGCTGCCCCCCGTGTTGCCGGTCTTGGCCACCACCGCCCCGGCCCGATGCTCACCCCCCTTGCAGTGGGACAAGTGAGCCGCCCTGAAGGTGATCTCAGGGAATGCCGAACTGGTCATATCCGCCACCGTGCCATAGCCCTTGGGGTCACTCCAGCAGCGCACCGACACCCGATCCCCCGCGTAGCCAATGGCATGAACCTGCACCCCCTCCGGCGTCGGCAGGTCAATGCCCGAGTGCATCCGCATCTCGTTATGGATGGGGTGCATCCGCAAGCCAAAGCCCGAGTTGACGGTGTAGCCCGCAATCACATCGCCCTGGCTGATCAGGGCCTTGAAGTCATCGTCATAGAACCCAGCCACGGACTCTGCGACCGCGCTGACTTTCCTGAACCGTGCCCCCCAGGATTCATTCGTCTCCTGATCGACCATCACCCAGGTCGAGATGGCGATCGCCCCGACGCAGCCCAGCTTGAGCACCAGCTCGCCCGCCTGCATTGCCGTGCCAATCACATAGCGCCAGGTCGGCGGCAGCTCCGACCAGTGGGGTTTGTAGTTTCTAACGGTTGAGTTCACTGTGGGTCACCTCCCCTTCCGTCACAGTCACATCGAGGGCCAAGCCATTGTCCAAAGCCCAGCGATAGACCCCGTTACCCAAGGCACAAGCAGGCTGACCCAACCACTCCAGAGCGATCGCCTCCGACTCCCCCACCAGCGCTCTGCGCAGCTCCGCCTTGGTGGCATCGAGGGCAACGGGGTCAGGGGCCACCGCCACGCAGGTTTGCAGACGAGCATCCTCGCCAGACAAACGATTCACCAGCTGCCACGCCGCAGGTTGATGAGTGTTGACCCACGACCTCACCCCATAAATTGGGTTGTAGAACTGCCCCCGGCCTGGCTGCTTCAGGTCTAAAAACGCGGCCCCGACGAACAACGCCGCCAGGGCCAGCAGGTACCGGGTTCTGATTCGCCAGAACAGCATCCCTACTCCCCAACCTTCACAGCGCGAGTGTAGGGACGGGTTTCAATCGGTTGACCGACCCGCTCTTCCCCGGTCAAGACCTTGTGAGCGCTGCCCGCGATGCTCTGCGTCGGCACCACCAACATCGCCCCGAAGTTAGTCCCCGCCACCACCGGATTCCAAATGTCGCCCCCGGCCTTAACCGCCGAACCTTGAAGGACATTCAGCCCCGCTGAGAGCACAAACAACCCGCCCCACACCGAGATAAAGGCTCCACCCATCGTCTGTAACGGGTGGTTCCGCAAGCAGCTGAGGCCGCTGCGAATCACCGGGAAAATGCTCCAGGGATCGGTAGTGGGCGTGATGACAAAGATGGGCTTACGCTTGCCGCTGGTGGCATCAAACCAGCCGCCATCCTGCACATTAGAGCGCATGGCATTGCGTGGCGCGAGTTGGACACCGCTGCCCCGCCCCGGTGAGCTGAGCTGAGGCGTGATGTCGATGATTTGCCCGTCGATGATCTCGGGGCCGTTGTTGCTGTTAGCGAGTTGATTGTTCTTGGAGCTAGCCATTAGGAATTTTCCTCAATGATGGATTTGATGCGGTCAAATAAATCACAGCCCTCCTGGTACTTCTTGCCGGTGCAACCCAAGACCTCTTTGATGACTTGGGAGCGGGGCATCCCCTGGGTCAAAGCGTTGGTTACCGCGATGATCAGGGGCAGATCCGGGGCTAAAGTGGGGTCTGGAAACTTGGAAACTTTCGTTTCACCCAGAGGTGAAAGCCTTACCCCGTCTTCGTTTCCGTCCGTTGCACCTGCCGTTGCAGGGGCGTAACTCGGTTTCGGCACTTCATAGGCCACCATCGGCAGCCATTCCTTGATTTCTGAGTGGTAAAAGACCGCCTGCTTCGGCGAGAACGATCGCTCAAAAATCACCTCATCTTCAATCGGTGGAATGCTGGTGTCAGACTTCCGCAAGCTCTCCAGATGGCTCTGGCTGCTGGGGGTCTGAATGGTGAGCAGATCAAACGTGGCTCTCATGCCACCGCTGACCCCGATATCACCCACCAGCGACGACTGAGTAATGGCCCACAGCGCCCGATCATCCGTCTCCCCCGACGACAACTCCATGGTGAGCTGCGACTTGAGGAACCCGTCGTACCAGGTCTTGAAAGCCGTCTTCATCATCGCCAGTTCGTCGATGATTAGCACCTTGGGCCGCTGGGGCAGTTGCCGCCAGGCAAAGATGAATTTCTGCATCTGCTCGCAGATGTCGTCAATGTCTTCCTTACTCTCCAACGAGTCAGCCATGAACCCGAGCACGTTGTCGGCCTGCTTCCAGTAACCGTGCTCTTTGGGGTGGTACTTGGGCTGAATCACCCACACCACCGCGCCCTGTTTCACCTGGGCCTGGCGGTAGGCATGGGCCACCGTGAGCCCCTTGCCGACCCGAGGATTGGCTGAAATCAGCGTGGGTCGCATACGAGCAGCGAGAATAGCGGCAGGGTTGCCCACCCGGAAAGACTCAGTCGCTCCAGCGAAAGGCACCTGCCCATTCCAGCTTTGCGGTTCTGGTTGAATCTGGGGGCCTGCGTTGGTCGAAGACCGGCCCTCAAGGGCCATCGCCACCTTAGGCTGCTCCCCACCCAAGGCCCAGGCCACTCCACAGCCGACGGCCACAGCTCCAAAGGCAATCGCCGCAGGCAGATAGGGATAGGTTTTCTCGTAGCGAATCTGAGCCCCATTGGCGAAGGCTTCTAGATCGGCAGGGGTAAGGTTGCTGGCAGGCCGTTGCAGCCCGCAGAACAACCCCAGGGCAGCGGCCCCCATGGAGCCATAGAGCAGATGGTTAGTCTCTAACTTCATGGGCCTGCACCTCTTCAGACAAAGAGTGTTGTCGGTCGTGGTACTGCACCAGATTCTCAATCGCTACCACCGCCAGATTGGTCGGCGGATCTTGGGGCAGCGCTGCCATTGACCGCGCCACCTCCACGGCCTCAACTCGAAAGAGCGCCGCATTCGCCTGTCGCCAATCGCGATCGCCCTTGGCGGCATCCAACATCACCTGGGCATCGCGCTGGTAGCGGTTGAGGGGGCAGATGATCTGTTGTTGGTAACAGGGGTCAGTGGGCTTTAGAACGTCTTGTTCCGCTTGCTGGCGGTAACGGTAGGCCTCATTGTTGAGCACCGACCGACCGACATCGGCCAACACCAAACGACTGTCTTCGTAGTTGCCTGAGAGCCGGTCTTGAGCCGCAGCCAGCACGTTCTCGTAGTCAGGAGCGGGTAGTTCGCTCTGATAGGTGCCCTCGTCACCCGTTCGGCCTGACTGAGCAAAGGCGAAGGCAATGCCGGAGAGGGCGGCCACCGCGATGCCACCGGCAGCCCAGTAACGACGGTTTTGCCACCAGGGAACCGGGGCCAGGTAGATGTTTTGGATAGGTGATGCACCGCCAACGACCTCGCGACGGTATTCGAGGGGGACGGCAGGGGGAGTGAATTTAGCTTCCATGGCGTTATGACCAGAGTTACGGCGTTAACAGGATGAAAACGGCGGTTATCAGGGCCAAAACCCCTAACCAGCAGCAGCGGTATCGGGCGTATCTGCAACGACGCCCAACTCCTTTCCCACCGTTTGTTGCAGCTGCGCGTGGGTGGCCAGGGCGGTGTTCATCTCGGTAACGGCCATCTCGTGGCCCAACTGGCGACCCGACTCAGCGGCCATGCCTAGCAGAGCGTTCCTAAAACTGGCCTGATTGCCCTTAAACGCCCCCAGTGCCTGGGTGAGCTGCTGCTGTTGCAGATGGCGACTTAACTCGCTGTTGACGCCCCGAGTGGCCAGCGGCGGCGGCGTGTAAACCGACAAACCACTGCCCAGAACCTCGACGTGCTGCGCAGGGGGCGCGGGCGGTTTATCAGGGATAAACAGGGTTTGAGCGATGCTGTCCTGTTCAGCCGGGCTCAGCAATGTGGGTAAACCCTTGCCCTGAGGCGTTCCTGAGATACCCAGGGCGGTCATCTTGCGCCCGATTTCGGTGTGGGACACCCCACAGACCTCAGCAAACTTGCGAATCGATAGTGGTTGACGTTCCACGTCGTTACACCTCTTAGTTACAGCTTGAAACTTCGGTAAATCAATGCTTTAGGCGGTTCAGTGGAACTGATTCGTTCCAGTCACGTTCCACGGATAGTTACAGTGTTAGCATGAATCGGCATAAATCGGCATCAATTGAGCTAATATTGCATAGTTGTAAGCTGAAACCCTTAAGTAGGAATAAGATGATGGGCATTGGAGATCCCACGGCACCGCAGGACATGGTTAAGCGAACTACTGTCACTTTTGAAGATGAGCTTTATGCACAAGTTGAGGCGCTGGCGGCATCAGAGCAGCGCACCATACCTAACTTGCTTGTCTATCTAGCGGCAAAAGCTGTGAGGGAGTATGGCGATGCCCAGTCAGGAGAGGGCAGCAAGTGAGCACTACCGGCGACAAAGCTAAACGCGCCACAGTTGCGATTGGCCCGCTGTTGGTCGATGGTTTCCAGATGCCCGATGGCTCCTATCGGATGATCCCAACCCAGGTGGCTGAAAGCGTGGGCAAGCTTGAAATTAACGCCCGACGGTTTTTAGACTCAATGGGTATCAAAGCCTCGTGGGGTAGGGCTTATACGCCGGACAGTATTGAAGTGGGTTCGCCGAACAAAGGCGCGTTCAGATCCAGCAACTCCGCGACGCTGGTCTAGAGCCCTGGCGACTACCGCCAACCGAGCGGTAAACACAGTCTTTTGTTGCACGTTAGGAGGCCGATACCAACCCCAAAACCCTGATGAAATCTAATATCTAGAGTCGGCTTGCCCGGTGTAGACACCTGTACTATGATCCGGCAATGATTCACGCCCCGCTGGGCTGACCACTTAGCGATTGCGTGAATCAGTGTTAAGCGTCCTGACCAGACCCTTAATACGCAAAAAGAACCGGCAGCGAATGCCACCGGCTCTTTAAAAAGCGAAAACCCGAGAGGACCAGTTCCCGAGTCGCGCATCAATTACTTATGCGGCTATGGTAACACCGGCTCTCTCTCGGGGCAATACCCATTGCTCTTTTTTAGGAGAGAGAAGCCCCCATGACCGCATCTATAGGATGGGGCGAGGAGTCGCGTAAGATTCCCCGTTCCGAACCCCTCCCCGCTGACCCCACCGGCCAGCGGCTGTGTGAAATTTTTGGCCACTACCCCTGGAACTTCATCCGCGCCGACCTGCCGGATGACGCCACCACCAAAGCCGCCTGGACAACCGTTAACACCTACCCCCTGCGGCCCCGCGTTCTCTGGAACCAGTGGCAAGACGCTAACCAGCTGATCGGCGTCCGCTTCACCCACGACACTCGCTACGCCCTGCTCGACCTCGACGCCGGGGGTGACTACTGCACCGCCGAAGGCGTCGCCCAGATCCGTGCCGCCCTAGAGACCATCGGCATTACCCGCACCCTGCTGATTCGCTCCAGCTGGAGCGGCGGCCTGCACCTCTACCTCCCCTTTGCCGAGCTAGTCAACACCTTTAACCTGGCTGTCACCCTCAAAGAATGCCTCCAGTCCCAGGGGTTTCGGCTCCAAGCTGGTCAGCTCGAAATCTTCCCCAACGTCAAAGCCTACGGCGTTCAAACCTTCATCGAATACATGGGCCACCGACTGCCCCTCCAGCCGGGCAGCGGCTCCTGCCTGCTCGACGATGCCCTCAACCCTGTCGGCAGCAGCCTGGCCCGGTTCTTCTGGCTCTGGGATGGTGCAGCTAGCCACCAAGACATGGAGGCCCTACGCCATGCGATGAAAATTGGTCGCGACAACCACCGCAAGCGACCCAAGCGCCGCAGCCACCCCGTCGAGAGCTGGCGACACGACCTCGACCTTGAGATTACCGAGGGCTGGACAGATTACGGCCAGACCAACCACCTGCTGAAAACCATCGCCTGCTATGGCCACGTCTTCGAGGGCATCCAAGGCCAGGCCCTGATCGACTACACCCTGCGCATCGCCCTCACCTGCTCCGGTTACGAGCAGTACTGCCGCCACCAGCACGACATCGAGCGCAAAGTCACCGCCTGGGCCAGAGCTGTCGAAGGCTACTACTGGCCCCTGGGCACTACCCCCAGCCGCGACACCAGCCAGCCCAAAAACAACCTGGTGCCCTTCAACCAGCAGCAGGCCGAAGACGCCCAGCACCGCATCTGTACGGCCTACACCGAGCTAGAGAAAGCCGGAGAGCTGCCCGAGCAGATTACAGCCCGAGCCAAGGCGATCGCCCAGTTGGCCAAAGTTAGCCAGCAGACCCTATACAAGCACCTCAGCCTCTGGCACCCTGCCCACCAAGAGGGTGTAATAGCCCAGCTGGCAAGCCTTCTAGCCCCTGAAGAGGTGAATTCTGAAGCGATGCCAGAATCGCTAGAACCCTTAGAAATCAAGGAATTACACCCCTTGGAGAGATATATGAAGGGTGAGGCGCTTTGCGCCGGTGATTTGGGGTCGGATCAAACCTCTTTTATTCCGGAAAGGGGGGTGCGGGGGGATGAGACCTCTTTTCCACAGGAAGCAGAGCCTGTTGCCTACGACTTAGCCCTACACGAACAGATTCAACAGCAGGTTAGGAGCCTGGGGTGGTCTGTGGAGGTGATTCGCCAGTTCATCGCTGACCGATTTGAGGGCAAGCGCTGGTTTGAGCTGGCGGACGAGGAGCGGTTGCTACTGCTCTATCATCTGCGTGGGCTTGGTTCCCTTGATGCTGGAGATCCTGCTGACGTGACTATCCAAGGCATTCTCACTCACTAACCGATAGGTTCTTATTCAAGCAGCATGGTATGGGTAAAGCCGCAGGATTTCACGGTTCATCCGGCTGATCGTCTCCTAGCTCTTTCACAGCAGCTTCCAACTCCATTTCCAGCTGCTCAGCAGTCGGTAGACTATCTTGCAGAGCTGGCGGGAGTTCGTCACGCACCATGTACGTTGAGACGCCGATCGGGTGCTGTACAGCATCAAGGGCGTACTCAACGACGGTTTTGCTTTTTGATTTACAGAGAATAATGCCAATGGTCGGATTATCTCCCTCGGCGCGTAGCGTGTGGTTAACCGCCGAAACATAGAAATTCATCTGGCCTGAGAAAGCAGGTTCAAACTCCCGCATCTTAAGGTCGATAACGATATAGCAATGCAGGCGAACATGGTAGAAGAGCAGGTCTATCCGATACTCTTTGTCATCCACGACAATCGGATACTGGCTTCCGAGGAAAGCAAATCCGACGCCTAATTCCATCAGGAATGCCCGGATGTGGCCTAACAGGCCCCGTTCCAAATCCCGTTCTTGTGCATCTTCCCCAAGCGTCAAAAAATCGAAGTTATAAGGATCTTTCAGCAATTGGTGGCTTAAATCAGAATTTTCAGGGGGTAATGTTCGCTCGAAGTTCGTTATTGCTCCGCCCTGACGCCCATACAGATTGCTGTCTATCTGCATGGCTAGAATGTCGCGACTCCACCCATGATTGATGGCCTTTTGTGCATACCAGATGCGCATTTCCAGGCTATTCAGCTTGGAGAGCAATGCGATGTTGTGTCGCCAGGGTAATTGTGCAACGCTGCGTTGCACTAATGTTTCATCGGGGTAGGCCTCGGCAAATGACCGCATATATTTCAAGTTTCGCGTCGAGAATCCCGATACATCCGGAAATTCTTTTTTCAAATCCTTGGCCAGGCGCTCAATAACTTTGCTGCCCCAACCCTGCGTTAGCTGGCGATTCACAATCTCTTGGCCTATATGCCAATAGAGCATGATCAGCTCCTGGTTGACGGCTTGGGCAGCTTTGAGTTGCGCTCCACGGATGCGTTGCTTTAGGCCATTAAGCAGGGCAAAGTAGTTTTCGTCTTCGGGAAATAGGGCAGGGGGTTGGGGCATAAAGCAATAGTCATTGGTGGATCAGCGGCCATAAAGAGACGTGACCAGCGCAGAAATTCTGAACCTTGTAACCACTGTTTTACAAGAGCTTCAAGAGATGTGGCCCATGTTCACACGTATCAGTGCCATACCCCATCTGCCCTTGAAGTAGTCATTGTGTAATTATACAATTAAGCAAAGACATAGCTCACAGTTGCTTTAACTTCGAACTGAACAAGCTCCACCTGCTAACCTTTAATATATAAGGGCTTGAGCCTATTTAAGTCTCGCTATATTCTGGCTTAATCAATTTACTATGTCTTTAGCTAATTGTGTGATTGTATAATTAGGTGATTAATTCATGATGACACTAGCGTCTCTTTCTCTATCCGGGGGGCAGGGTAAGACCACGGTGGCTGTCCTGCTAAGCAAGTACCTGGCTCGTGCTGGTTATACCGTGCTTGTGGTAGACGCAGACCCCCAGAGCAACCTAACCACATTTTTACAGCATGAGGTCGCAGTTGATCAGCCAACCCTGCTAGAGCTTTATCGCAAACAGGTAAGCCTAGAAGATGCAACCTACCCGACAGCGACTAAAAATCTCTTCTTAATTCCGTCCGACGATGGGTTAGATCAAGTTCAGGAGTATTTGGCCAGCTCTGGGGTAGGGGCTTTAGCTTTGGGTAAACGGCTAGAACCCGCCAAAGGCTCCTTTGATGTCGTAGTGATCGACTCCCCACCTCAACGGAGTCAGATTTGTAAAAGCATAATTGGGGCTGCGGATCAGATCGTGATTCCTTGTGAGGCTACGGTCAAGGGATATGGTTCGCTCATTCGTACAGTGGAGGCTGTTCGCGAGCTGACAGAAGATGGTGTTTCTGACGCAAAAGTTCTAGGTGTGATTCCCTTTCGAGATCGCTGGGTAGGTCGCTCTCGCACCAAAGAGAGTGACATGGTCATTAGCGAAATGGCAGGAGAGGTTGGAGAGAACGTGATGCTGCCTTCGATTCGAGAGTCAGAAAAATATAAGCAGGCCATCAGCCAAGGCGTTCTCCTAGAAGATCTAGGCTATCCAGACCTGGCCTATCCCTTTGAATCATTGATTGCTCGTATTCGGGAGGTGCTGAAGTGAGCGATGGACAAGATATGTTGGCTCGTATTAAGTCTCGGAGTCAGCGACCTAAGGTAGCGCGAGACACATCCCTAATTTCACCTGCCCAAGACTCCCAGGCTTTTGAAGCAGTGGCGATGGAGCCTTCACCATCGGCAGCAGATGAACCAGCGCATCTTCAAGAGCCTCCCAAAGTGACTGCTGAAAAGCCTGGGGTTGAAACACCTTCCTTGGAAGACCAGCTAGCACAGTTGATTCAGGTCGCACCTCGGCGCAACATCCGCTTAGAAGAAAACCTGGATAAGGAGATTGAGCGCTTTGTCCAAGACCAGGATTTGACTATAGATACGTTGCTAGAGGCTTGCTACCTCATCCTGCAAGAGGATGCTGAACTGCAAGCTCGGGTTGTCTCCCAGGCTTCAGAAAGGCTAGCTGAACGCAAAGAAGCAGGCAAGCTACGCCGGATCTACAGCCAAATGCAAAAGCTCAAAGGGTAGATAAACTCATTACACAATTAGATAATTGTGTAATGAGTTCTTTATACATGTATATTTTTGTGCAAACAGTAGATTGAATAACCGATGAAGGTGACTCAGCACCATAACTCAGATTCCGTCTCACCATTCCAGGCCTGAGACACTTCAACGAAAAACCAAGGGTTTTCGGCTGTCTCATCTGAGACGCAGAATCACCCGTCGACCCAATACCCGGAAACCCTTACAAACCGTTGTTTTCTACTCAACAGAATCTCAATTTTGTCTAGTAGAGTGGGGGAGGCGCATAACGGATCCGATGAGCACGAACGGTCAGGCGAAGGTCTTAACCCATGATGAAATTGCCCGGCTGTTTGCGGCGATGGACTCCCCCCGCGATCGGGCGCTGTTCGGTATCATGCTCTACGGCGGGCTGCGGGTGAGTGAGGCGATCTCACTGCGGCCTAGCGACATCAAGGGGGATGTGCTGGTGCTCCCTGCCAAGGCGACCAAGGGCAAGCTGGCCACCCGGCAGATCGATATCCACCCCAAGCTGGCGGCGCTGCTGGCGACCTACGACAACGGCGGGGCTGAGTACCTGTTCCCCGGTCGGCATGGGAGAGGCCGGTTGGCCCGCTCGTCGGCGGATTGGCTGCTCGACCAGGCGCTGGCCTATGCCGGGCTGGATGGGATTGGCATCAGCACTCACAGCTTCAGGCGCACGGCGCTAACCAATTTGAGCAATGCGGGTATTCCCCTGCGGGTGATTCAAGAGATTAGCGGCCACCGCAGCCTGGCCAGCTTGCAGCGGTATCTGGAGGTGAGCCCTGAGCAGAAGAAGAAGGCGATCGCGACCTTGGGGTATTAAGCGAGAATGCCACGTATATCGGGCCTAGGATGCCTGAGATCTCGGCTTTGGCTTGAAGCTTGGTGGCCCCTCTCCTAAGCGCCTTCACCTAACGAATTAACAGCAATCTGTGACCGCGCCGGTGCTTTCTGTGGCAGCTCTTACCCTACTTTAATTATTTCCTCAAATAGGGGGTCTCCCCAGAGCAGCAGTCGTAGAGAGGGGGTTTCTTCAAAGACCTTTGGCTGGAACGTGACCCGGTAGGTTTTCTCCTTGTAACTCAGTTGCCACACGTCTTGCTCTGCTTGGGTAAAGTGAATTCCTTTTGTTTTGAGGAAGTTCGACTGGGTAAATGTCGTCTCCACAACCTCCGGAGTAATGGCGGTAGGCGGCAGCGGTCGCTGAATCTCTTGTAGGTCGGCCTCCACATCGCGCTTTACCATGTCATCGAGGGCGGGGCGCTGGGGCGGAGCCGATAGAGCGGTATCGAACTCAGAGAGCAAGACATCTTCCTCTTCTTCATCGACGCTCATAGTGGCCCGTTCGATGAAGGTGGGCACCTGGGCCAGAATAGGCTGGAGGTTGCCGACGACAGATTCAAAGGCCCCAATGCGATCGCGCAATTTCTTATACACCTTTGCTTCCACCGTACCGTCGTAATAGAAGTTGTGGATGGTGACGGTAGGATACCGCTGGCCAATGCGGTCAATGCGGCCAATGCGCTGCTCTACCCGCATGGGGTTCCAGGGCAGGTCGTAGTTAAACAGCACCCCGCAGGTTTGCAGGTTCAGACCCTCGCTGGCGGATTCGGTACAGAGTAGAATCTTGATCTCGCCATCGCGGAATCGGGTTTTGATGAGTTCTTTGGGCACGATCGCCCACTGACCCTCGCGCCACAGTTCGCCGCCGCGCCCAGAGTAGCAGGCCACCTGGTTGCCGTAGAGTTCTCGCAACTGCTCGCGCAGAAAGTCCATGGTGTCGGTGTACTGGGTGAAGGCGATCGCACTTTCCCGGTTCACCAGCTCCTGCCGCAGGGTGGCGATGAAGTGGGCCAGCTTGGTGTCTTCCCCGGTGTTCTCAAACTGTCGCAGTAGGGCTTCCAGGTGCTCGATCTCTCTGGGGTCTACGGGCTCCATATAACCCTCTAGCCCTTCGATCACCGCATCATCAGCATCGTCCAGATCCGCCAGGTCATCGGCGGTGAGGCCGCTGCCTTGCTGGGTAAGCAGCGAGTCGAGCCGCCGCTGGAGCGACTGCTGAATGGCATAGAAGGAGCTGGTTAACCGTTTGCGGTACAGGGTCATCAAAAAGCCCAGGGCTTTGCGCTGTTCCTTTTGGGCCAGGCGGTAGAAGTGGCGCACGTAGTCGCTGACCTGGCGGTAGAGGTCGGCTTCGCGGGTGGGTTCGAGGGTGATGGCGTTGTCGCACACTTCGCGGCGGGGGACATCTTTTTCTAGTAGGCCAAGGCGGTAGTACTCCCGCAAGGTGTCCCGTGTGTGGCGGAACATCATGTCTTTGAGGGGGGTGTTGGTGGAGAGGAATTGGAGAGAGGCGGCGATAAAGGCTTCGTCTTGCAGGTAGGTGCGATCGTTGATGGTTATTTTCAGCCGCCCCCGCCAAGCATCTTCCACTGTGCTGGCTAGCATCCGGTCTTGCTGACTGAGGTGCTGCTGGAGCCGGGGGCAGGGCTGGCCGCCACGGGCAAAGTAGTCGGCAGACATCGTTTGCCAAAAGTTCAGCAGGTGGCGATCGGGTTTGCTATCCAGTGACGCAAAGTAGTCGCAGAAGGTGTCGCCGTAGGCCCAGTGGCCCTGTAGTCCCAGCACATGCAGCAGGTCAAAGACTTCGATGGGGTCAATTTGCATCGGCGTAGCCGAGAGCAAAATCAGTGCTTTGGTTCTCTCACGCAGTTGCTCTAGCAGTTGCAGCAGGCGGTTGGGGGTGTCTTTGCGGGCCTGGGGCGATTTACGGCGGGCGTGGTGAGCCTCGTCGAGGATGACCAGATCCCAGGGCTCGGCATCGAGCAGGTCTTGCATCCGCTCTTTACGACGTACCAGGTGGCTGGAGGCGAGGATCAGGTTTTGGCTATTCCAGGGGTTGCCGGTGGGCGGGGTGGTGTGGCCGTAGGGGTCTTTGAACTCGCCCTGGGTGTAGCTCCAGAAGTGGAGGTTGAACTTTTCGCGCAGTTCTTCATGCCATTGAGGCTGGACGCTGGCGGGGGCCAGCACCAGGACGCGCTTGACCTTTTGGGAGACCAGCAGGTAGCGAAGGATTAACCCGGTCTCGATGGTTTTGCCCAGACCCACTTCATCGGCGATCAGGAAGCTGCGGGGGAACTCGGCGGCGGCGCGTTTGAGGATTTTGATCTGGTGGGGCCAGGGCTGAATGGGGATGGATCTGAGGCAAGCGCTGAGGCAGCCGGGGTCTTGGTGGATGTTGGCGATCGCCCGAAACATCTCCCGTTCCCTAGCTAGGGTTGCCTCATCAATCTGGGCCTCTGCCTCATCTTCCTGAATGGGCGCTGGGGCAGGTATTTCTAGCTGTTCACGCTCTTGCCGGGTGAGGGGGCGCTGATTAAACTCGTCGTCAGCTTTCCAAATAGGCTTTTGGGGTGGAGCGTAGCGGATCAGCTTGCGCTTGACGGCTTCAGGCACTTCAAATACGCGCACACTGGGGATTTGGTTATGCCAGTGCTGCTCGAACCGCAGCGTTTCTTCCTGTACGCGGGCCAGGTCGCGATCGCCCTCCCAGGAGCAGAAGACGTGGAAGGATTCGACGTTAAAGTTCCAGCCGCCGCTGGACTCGTTGTTAGAGCCGGTGGTGGCGATCTGGTTGCCGTCGGCGTCGGTGAAGAGGCAAACTTTCTCGTGATAGATGTAGTGGGTGTCGATGGCCTCGTCAGGCTCGAGGGGCTGACCGTCGTGGCGCAGGGGAATGGCGATGCGGATGTCGAGGCGATCGCTCTGAATTAGCCAGCTGAGGATTTCGAGGCGTTTGAGCTGGGCAAAGTTGGTGGGTGGGGTGAGGTTGGCATCGAGGCGGGTGGCGACGGCATCGCGGAGGGTGTAGCCCTGCTGGATGGCCTGGAGGTCGGTTTTGCTGAGGTGGCAGCTCATGATCAGGCGGATGCGGCCCTCGTTGTGGAGGAAGGCCCCTAGCCCTCCGGCAACCTGGCTGAGGATAGCGCTGTTGAAGAAGCCGGATTTGCGATCGTACTGGGTAGAACGTTCGAGGGCGGGGATGTAGAAGTCGGCGACGGGATTGCTGGTGTCGCTGGCATAGCTGATTTTCCAGTTGTAGGTCTTCAGGGGCTGCGGCATGGTTTAACTGAAGTTGGAATAAACAAGACTTCAAGAGCTTTGGGACTCTATCTGGATGCCCAGGTGTTTGCAAATCGCCGCTGTCGGATCTGAATTCGTCTCTACCAAATCTACTAACTGTTGAAAAGCTTCCAGCTTTGATTGTCTTTTTTCATCAAAGCCTTGGGTGATCTCCTTAATTTCATCCTCGCTTGGTTGTTTAGGATACTCGTAGAAAATCACCTTTTCAGGAGCACTGGTTAATCTAAGCTGACGTTGGGTAAAAGCTTCATAGAGTTTGTCTATAACCGAAGGTAGTGACTGTCCTAATTTGTGAGCGACGAGAAGCACCTGCTCTGTCTTAGATGCTTGCTTGAATCTATTAAATTCAGGAAAATCAGCATTTTGATATGTCGTGAAGCAGGCAATTCTACGCATCCCTTTAACTAATACTTTGAGAAATCCTCGTTCAACTAGCTCGTAGAAAATCATCGTAAGAGATGATTTTTCAGGGAAATCTAGCAATGGAGAAAGTGAACTGATGGGTTTCCCACCCTGAATTGCTAGTGGCGATGAGAGGCAAGCATTCTGAACCTCTTCGAAATTTGGGAAGCTAGATTTGAGCATGTCTTGGCGGACACTGATGTTTCTTTCTGAATACAATAGGTGCCCAAAAGAAGGACATCCATCTCGCCCTGCACGACCCACCTCTTGATAGTATTGCTCAATAGACTCAGGAATCAGATAGTGGATGACACATCGAATGTCGGGAATGTCTATACCCATACCAAAGGCATTAGTCGCAAAGATGATGTCGATTTTCCCTATCTCGAAACCTCTTAAAACTTCATCTTTTCGGTTGTCAGGCAAATCAGAATCGAAGTGATCACAGCTCCACCCTTCATCCTGATATTCCTTAGAGAAGGCTCTCGTGCCATATTTACCTGATTTGCGGTGAGTATAAACGATGATTTTATTAGGCTTCCCCTCCTGATTTATCCTGAACTTGTAGAGAAGTTCCTTTAATCGGATTTTCTTGGCAGCTTCATCTGTAAGCGTTTCAACAGTGAGTTTTAAGTTATCGCGAAGCAAGGATGGACTTTCAACAATATCTTCGGGAGCAATACGGAAGTCTCTACAAACTTCCTCTCGGTCTCGAGGGTTGAGAGTCGCAGTCAAAGCCAGAACTTTAGGCCAGTTAAATGCCCCAAAGGTGCGATCTAAAAAGTGAGGCACTACCTTATATGCAGGGCGGAAGCTATGTCCCCATTGAGAAACACAATGAGCTTCGTCTAAAACAATTAGGCCAACATGATCGCGATTATGCTTCAGTAAATATTCGATATATCCATCAAATGCAGCCTTCTCTGGCGACATAAAAATAAATTTACCGCCTTCTGTAAATGAAAAGTCTCGCAAGAGATTATAAAAATCTTGACTACCAAGACCACTCAGACATATTGCTCCAATTCCCTGCTCCTTGAGCCTCATCGTCTGCTGCTCCATTAATGCAATCAGTGGAGACACGACAATGGTGACTTTGTCTAGCAACAGCCCAGCTACCTGAAAAATAAGCGACTTACCGCCTCCTGTTGGCATAAGGCATAGAGTACTCTGGCTAGAGATTACTTTATCGATCGCCGAGGCCTGAACATCTCTAAATTCGTAGCCAGGAAAGTATTGTTCAAGGATTGTTTGTTTATTACGCATTAGATATGACTCGTAGCGTACTTCGGATTACTACTTTTCGTCAGGGTTTGTATATCTTCTTTGTGACAATGAGCAATTCCTTCGAGAAACGTGTTGACGTAAACATATCGGTAATGAGGGTCAAGAGGGGCACCGTGCTTTTCACAGTATTCGGAAATTTTTCTGTATAGCTTCATGGCGTATGCCGAGAATAAGCCATAGGGGTACCAATAGTTCTGGTCAATCTTATAAACCCCCTCATTACTATGAGCCTTATCGTTAACCATGATAAATTCCGATGTCTTAGTTGGCAGACTAAGGAATGATCTATCAGTCAAAAAATAAAGTCCAAATAGATCCATCTTTCCTCTCTTTGGGAAAATATTGGGATGCAGGTAATAAGTCACAAAGGACTTGATTCCCATTCCAATGACTCCTACGATTCCAAAATTTTCATCTTCTATCTGATTAAAATTGAATTCATCTGATTCAGAATATTGTGAATAATCTGCCTCTACATAAGAATTGGCATACTCATTTACGAATTGGACAAGATTACTAAAAATTCCTAGCAGATCACTGGAAGCTGTTTTAGCATATGAAATTTGCCATTCTCTCAGCTCCTCCGACTTAGCATAAAAAGAATGCATAATAACGGGACACTCCTTCGTCAAGAAGCCCTTAAATGCATTCTCGTCAAACATGAATTCGTCAAGCGCTTCCTCGTCAAAAGTTGAGCGATACTTTTCTGCTTCTTTCTCATAGTCTTCAATTTTCTGGGCAAATAGAGAGCTAATGCACTTGCTTTTATCTATACTAGTAGACTTGGAGTTCCATGCAGCAGCCAAATCTTGGGCACTTTTTGCATCTTTTACCCTCTCTAGAATTGTTTCGAAGTAATTAACAAAGTTCTTTTCGATTAATTCTTCGACTTTGGTGACGTGGTTATGTTTTTTGATCAGGTCAAATTCACGGGCTTTGTCAATTGCTTCAGATCGCAACATTATAATGCTCCTTATGCCATTCGGCATCGAGTAGTTTTGAAAGATTTTTTCGGTTGGGAACAAGCTTTGTACCAGGCTGAATTGCTTCTAGCGCTAACTTTATGCTCACGTCATCACATCCCTCTACAAAAAGGTGGAGTTCATCTCTAGCCCTTGAGCAACCTACATACAGCCTTTGTGAAAAGTTTGGTTCAGCAAAATCTGCCAAGGCGAGATCAACAATAAAGATTACTCGCGCTTCCAAACCCTTGAATTTGCGGACAGTTGTAAAGCAGATTTTTCCTTTTTCAAAGGATTCGACTAGAGGTATAGAGTGGATGGAGTGCAGATCCGCAAGCAGGGAGTTTTCTACGGTGCTCATTGTAAGAATGGCAATATCCTCTGGTTGTACCGCATCTTGGTTCAATAATTCCCCAACGATGCGCTTGATGCGTTTGCCAACGTCTACTGAATTGCCACAGTCATGAAGCCTAGTAGGGAAACCGGTAACTAGTTCGCCAGGTTTACCAGGAAAAAGGTTGGCGAAGCGATAGGCCGTTCTTGAAATTTGAAGGGTATTCCGACAGTTTTTGGTTAGTACTAGGCGACATTCGGCATTCACAACCCAGTTAGGCAACGTATCTCTAAAGATGAGCTGCTTCTTATCATAAAAGATATATTTACAGCCGTCCGTGCGCTCTGTCAGCCATCCTAGCCATTCATCTGAAAAATCTTGCCCTTCATCGATGATGACATGCTGGTATGGCCAAAATTCTGTGGGGTTAGAAAGATGCTCTAGAAACCTTTCTGCCATCAGGTCGAAAGTTGGGGCATCTCCGACCAACTTCCTGGCAACACTATGGAATGTGTGGAAGTCTACACTAGGTAGGTGATGCTCCTGCTTGAGAAAATTGCGGAGAGCGCTGTTATAGCAGAGGAATAGAACGTTTTCACCAAACTCTGACAGTCTACGAGCTTTTTCTAGCGCCACAACGGTTTTACCAGTGCCAGCAGTACCGCTAATGACGGCAACTTCTTGCTCGTCTAAGAAATCAATGATGCTAGCCTGCTGGCGAGTCATTTGAATAAACTGCTGAGCGCGTTTGGCAAAACCGGCTTTCAGAGAGGGAATGACCTTGAAGGTAGGAGCCAAAATGCTGATAACTCTCTCCTGCCCTCTCGGAGACAGATGATGGCTAAATTTCTGTCGCCAGTAATCAAAGACTGCTGAGATAGACGCCTTCGGGGAGTTGAGCGACTCCTCATCTAGGACAATATCTGAATGTAGGTTGAGCGGTAGGGGCTGTTTAGGAAAGGTTCCTGACGGAAACCACACCGCAGTACCAATTAGGCAATTTTCAGCAGGTGGAAGTGAGTTTTTGAAGAGCGGCAGGAGCTCAAATTTCGTACTAGAGGCCTGTTGCTCTGGGTCTTTCATGAGCTTTTCGACCCCTGTTGCCCGATTAGTCTGATACCAGCTACCAGCCTCAAACCGGATTAGCCCAGACTTGACTTCAATAATGAGTAGTCCACGCTGGGGGTCAAAGATCGCGAAATCGGCTTCTCCTTGGGGCTTCTTGCGACCATATTTGGGATTGCTAAGCCACCGTAAAGAATGAAAGACATAGCACCTATCATCCAGGCTTTTAAGAGCCTCAAAGACATCTAGCTCACCCTGGCTGTTATTAAAATCAGCAGGAGCTTCTGGAATCATTACAGCCATAGGAGAGATGCCTAGATGCCCTGTACTACCCTATAGTTCCCTACATCCTTGATACGCTAGCGTTTTCAGTCTGCCGGGAAAGAATAATATTTCTTGAGAATTAAACACCTAGGTTCAACGCTTGTTGCCCTTCTTCAAACGCTAGCTCTGGCTGCACGTAGAGCACCTTGGCCTGAATCTCATCCATCGCTAGCCATAGGTCGGCCAGCGCTTTTTCTTCCACCATGCGTTTGCGTTCGTCGCCGATGTGGGGGATCGCCTTGAGGGCCACTTCCCAGGCGCGCATGAAGAGGTCGTTGCTGAGTAGGCCGGTGGTTTTGAGGAAGCGGCGGACGGGGTCGATGCTTTGTTCTTCGAGGTAGAGGGCGATGATGGCGTGGAGGCCATCGACCAGGGCGATCGCGCTAAAGTCGTCGGGGTTGGTGGAGAAGGCGCGTTTTTTGAGGCGCTGCTGGGGGGTGAGCAGTTTGCAGGTGCCGCTGGCGGAGTCGATCAGCTTGTGGGTTTTGGCCAGGTCGCTGACGTTGAAGCCGCCGACGGCGAGGGCGAGCTGTCGCGCTTCATCAAAGGGGAACTCGCGGGCGCGGAAGGCATCCCAGGCGAGGATGTACCACTGGGTGAGGGGGTCGAACCCGGCGGTGTCGGCTTCGAGCAGTTTGCGGAAGCGGTAGTTGGCGATCGCCTTACGAGCTTCCCCAAAGGCGACTTCGGGGCGCATTTCGACGCCGGAGCTGTCGAGCACGGGCCAGGCGCGGCTAAAGACGTTGAGGGCGGGGCCAAAGGCGCTGAGGTAGAGGTCGATGCCGCCGATGTCGTTGGCTTCAAATTCGGGGGCGCGTTGCTCGACGAGGTTGGCGAGTTCGGGGCGCAGGTCATCCCACCAGGCGGAACCGGCGTTGGGGTCGCGCTTGCGGCAGACGAGGAGCACGGTGCTGGAGACAGAGTTTTTCTGGGCCTGGTGCAGGTTTTGCGGGTTCTCGGTGCTGACGGCCCAACTAGCGGTGATTTCAAAGCCTGCGTCGATGAGGGATTTGGCGAGCACATCCCAGGCACCGGAGTCTTTGTGGTTGAACTGGACGGTCATGACGCCGTCGTCGCGGAGGACGCGGAAGTATTCGGCAAAGGCGAGAGCCATTTTGGCTTCGTAGTCGCGGTTGGCGAGTTCTTCGGCAGACTCGCCCATGTTGCGGAAGCGGGAGGGGTTGGCGACGGCTTCGCGGTCTTTGTCGGTGAGTTCGGAGAGGTAGAGTTCGGGGAAGACGTCGCCGAGAACGCGCTTTTGCCAGACATAGAAGTAGTCTGAAAGTTCACTGTATTGAATGGTGGAATAGTAAGGCGGATCGGTGATAACTGCAAAGACAGAAGAATCTTTAATATTTATCAGACTATCAGCAGAAGTCATCTCAACTAGGATTTTCCCATTGTCTGAGTTTGGATGATCTGAGAGAAGGGACAGTCCTGAATCAGCACCTATTAATAAAGAAAGGTTTTTGTATTCAGCTGCGACAGTTTCCGAGCACCAATCCCAAAGCTTATATATTGATGTCTCTGGATAATTCCACATCAAGTTCAGTGAATGAGAAGAAGATGCTCCTGCTGGAACTAGTGGATCACCACGCCATCGAGACATTCTTGAGTTCATATCAGCACAACGATCTAAAACGAGGCTGAGATAGCTAATAATTGCTTGAAATTCCTCTTTCTTATATTCAAGCTGGGCTACTGATTTCAAATCTTGTAATATCTCAGAATAAGTAATAAGAGTAAGTAACTGCCGAGAATTAAAGCAGTCCTTGTATTGACGAAGTCCGTATTCGTAATTTCTTGGCGAATCATTTAATCCAATGCTAGTTGGTTCTTCGGGAACAAGATTTTTGATTTGATAGCCGGAGTAATTTAGATCTAGAAATGCCCTTGACCTTTCAAAACCCTCTGTATCTAGCTTATTGGGAAGCCTAAACTCTATGCTTGATTTTCCTTTCTTGTATGCAACAGAATACATCTGGCAATCTAAGCCATGCGTTGACGAGTATTTTTTGATCTCATCATCACTTAGGACAGATTCACAATTAGGGCATTTTCCTACACCGCGACCAAGAGTGACGGTTGTTGTAGGGTCATAGTCAGTATCATTCAACCGAATAGTTTTACCCTTGCCTTTTTTTCCTTGTATTAGGGCAAAATCGATGCATTTATTATCTTTGTTGCTAATTGGCTTTGCGGCACACCATCTTCCGGTCTTTGCTGCACTAGGAGATTTATTTAGCCACCAGTTAGGACTTAATGGCAGGACAGATTCGCATGTTGGGCAAGTTATAGTATGAGCCCAAAGATAATATTGAACCGTCTCCCCCTCCTGCGACGGAAAAAACTCCGCTAACCGCTTTTCCGCCTCATCGCCTACCCACTTCACCCACTTATCAATCTCATGCTGCAAATCTGGCCCAAACTTTAGCGGATACTCCATCGCCGCCTTCATCGTCACCACCGCCACCGGGTTCAGATCGCTCGCCAGCACATTCAGCCCATACCGCACCGCCTCAAACGGTATGCTGCCCCCCCCCGCAAACGCATCCAGCACCGTCGGCGTGCGCGTGCCCCAGGTCTGCTCACACAGGTCATGCACCTGCTTAATCCGCTCCGGGCTAGGCGGCGTCTTATATAGCTTCGTCGTGCTGTCCGGGTGCCCCGCCACCCGCCGGTTTAGCCCCAGCAGATACTCAAACTCCTCCATCGTCACCGTATCTGGCAGCAGCGAGCCCAACACACTCGCCCGACTAAACGACAGCGGCTTGCGCGAATACCACCGATGCAGCCCCTTAAACGGGTTGCCCCCATGCTCGTAATACACCTGCTTATTCAGCAGCGTCACCGGAAAAATCTTCTCGATGAACACAGCAGGGCGAGACTGAGGCTTTTGATCTGGCATAGCAAAAATAATTGAGCTGAGTTAAACAGACTTGACTATGTTTCCTTTCGCGCAAGTGTTGTTCCCTACGCATTGATGACATTTTGGTGGAATTTTACAAATCATCACCGAAAAGAATTGACTTTTTAGTACTCGTGTACTTAAATAGTACATAGATACCATAGCTGACTTTAGCCCGTAGCCTTGCCATTCTGCCCTTGTCCTAGTTACAGGTGTGGATAAAGCCGATTTGCTTGTTTAGCATTTTGGTGCATTGGTCTGTCCATGAGGTTAAAGCGGAAGCGTGGTTCAAGAGCTAGATAGAGCCCAGCTACAGCTGAGCAACCAAAACACTACTAACAACTTGCTAGTAGAGACTGTTGCCTATCTCAGCGTTATTCAGCGAGAGTTGGAGAGCCGCTATCCTATGAATCATTCTGAGCCAACATGGATCACTCAAGCCTATCAAGAGATTGAGGAGGCCAAGAGGGAAATTCAAAACCTTCTTACAAATGAAGAAAATTTAGCTAGGTTAGCCGTTGATCAACATGAAATTGAACTAAATCAGGCTCGTCAAGAGGCTTTAGCCAATATTGACTGGGATCAGGTAGGAAGCCCAATTCCACCTGAGGAATAAGATTGTTCGGTAAGGTATCATCGAAGCTGATTAATTAGCAAACCTAGATACTTCCTAAGAATTTCCTGCCCTACGCGATCTTTTGGTGAAAACCAACTTATACGTTCTTGCTTTAAATATTCCAGAGCGTCGGCATAAACAGAGCGATCCTTGATATTTCTTTTCATGGAAGGCATTTCTTGATCAAACCTAATGCTATTTTTCAGCCAAATACTTAAGTACAAGAAAATATCTGTATAAAAGAGATGTTTTTGATCTGCCTTGTCTAAGCCTAATTCATTCAAGGTGACGGCATCTTTTTTTGCAAGCTTTTGAATTGCTTTTTCGCCTGATTCTTTTGCTAACGCTATTAGCTGCTTGGCACTTTTCTCAAGATGAGCGGCTGTGTTTTCGCAAGAATCTAAATAAGCCTCATATTCCCGTACCCTTACTAGAAACTGGTCGGGATTTATGTCGGAATTCTCAGAGACCAACTCTCGAACTTGATCATCGTCAAGGGTTTGATTGGCTCGCTTCAAAACAGCTATTTTACGCTCAGCTAACTCTCTCCTCAATTTTTTAATTTCTTCCATTACTTCACTGCTAGCCTGATTGAGTTGATTTATCTGGCTTTGCAGAGTTTTGTTATCTTGAATCAACTCGTTGCTAGCTTGATTGAGCTGATTTATCTGGCCTTGCAGAATTTTATTATCTTGAATCTGCTCGTTAGCCTTTCTTTCTGCATCATCTGCGGCTCTTTGAGAAAGCCCTAGTTGGCTTATGCTGACAACAGAAGCAATTATGCCAACTACAGAAGTTATAGCGGTACCAAAGCCGCTAATAGTATGTTCTGGATCTGTTACGTTTTTGAATAGCCAGACTAGGAAGACGATTAAAAATACACCTAGAAATATGACCAAAGAAAGAATACTTAGTTTATATATCGGAATCTTTCGATGTCCGATCTTAATCTTTTCTGGTTCAATAACTTGACTCATGGCTAGATATACTTGGTAGATGCTGATCGAGAGCTAAAGCTGATTAGATAAAAGCAAAATTTAACAGAGACTAATTATCTTTGTTATTCCTTTTTTCTAAGGCTAAACAGATCTCTTTGAGAAAATTTGGGTCTTCTCTTTTGAGGGTCTTGATACGATTGAGCATGGATGCAGCCGTGTCTTTGCTAACCTCTATGGTATTCGCTAGGGCTCTAACAGTAATATTTTGAGGCTGTTGAGCAAGAAGTTCAATCGTCCTAAACCACTTCTGCAAATCTACATGAGTTTTATGAAAAATTGTTCCAACTGTAACGCTATATGACGTAAAACAGTCGTTACAGTGGTGGCGCAACCCCTTATCCATAGGCGAAGCCCGTCTAGAGCCGCAGTACGGGCACTGCGGCTCTCCTCCCCACCTGATTTTCTCTAGCAACTCGATGCACTCCCGACGGCTCAGTTCCATGAAGTAAAGCCGGTTACCCTGAGCCTTACTGTCAGCCAGAGAGTGCATTAATGCCACAAGCTTGCAGCCTTACAGGGTGGATATCATTTCTGTTCCACCTTTCAGACCAGCCCTGACTTAATCCGTATGATTGCCAGACCTCCTCTTTCAAAAAGTGTGGTGATCCCTTAAACCTGGAAGCAACGGCCTACCCCATGTTCATGAGTAGGTTGTGTTTGTCACAGATCTTCACTTTCAAGCGTGGAAATGATGCATTGATGCATTCAGAAATTTCACATTAGCCCGGCAGGTGCTTATGCAAAATTTATTGCCCATGTGCTTTAAGGAGTAAGGCCGATCTAGCCGTAATCCTCACCCCTCAGAGATTTCTTGATTTATGGTTGCCTACCCTCGTCTCTGCCGTAGCTGTAGCCAGCCAATTCTGATATCTGAAATGTCACCTGGCAATTGGCAGCCATGGAATTTTGATGGTGGTAGGCACCATTGCGGTAGCCACCAGACTAACGGCAATACCAATCTTCAGATCGATCTATCTAAGGCTGAAACCTACTTAACACGCTGCCAATGGTGCCGCGATCATGTTTACTACCATACAAACGGCAACGGAGACTGCGTGTACTTCGATAGCCTGGGTTACCCCTGGCAGGTACACGGATGCTGGCAGCGCTACTGGCAAGACGCCAAGCAACGCCGCCAAGCATTGGCACTGTTCCGCAGCCGCAGTAAACAAGATCAGCAGAAATTAGTGATTCTATTGGGTATCTTGCATAGCCTCTGTAAAACCGAGAGTAGGAGCCTGCTATTCGATATATCAGAGGCACGGGTTGCAAGGGCTATGGGAATTACCAAGGCAGACCTAAAGCGCGATTATGGGCACCTTTACTCGTTAACAGTCTATGGCTGCATCAACATCACAGCCAATCTTACTCAGCCTAACAGCACTGAAGATCGTGCTGAAAAGGCAGTCTCTCGCACTATAGACTGTCAATTTTGCGAAAAACATGTCTTGAATTGCAGTTTTATTTCTCACCTTGAGCGTTACCATCATCAGGAAGTGGCGCGCTTAGCAAAGCAGTTTGCCCAAGATTCTGGTGTCTCGCAGAAGCCTAGTAAATTAGGGGGAAAGCGTGTTTTCCCCTCTTGTGGCAAGGTAGTGGCGGCTAAAAATCTCAGTACCCATATGAAACGTTTTTCTTGTATGGCCTCGCGGTTGTCCTCGTAACTATGGCAGGCCTACATCTTGACAGGTAATGTCGTCCTGGATCATCTGGAACCGTTATTTCTAATCGGGCTGGTTGGTCTCCTGATTCATCCAGTTTGATAAAAGTTCAGCAATTTCTGAACGTCCTAAATGGTGAGCTAAGTCCAATAAACTGCCATCGATTGATAGATTATGCTGGTGAGACGTATTAGCTCCATACCTGAGTAAAATCTCGACGACAGCCGGTTGGCACCTGCGGACTGCCATCACCAAGTTTGAATGGGTAGCTACGATGCGATTTGGATCAGCTCCCTGCTCTAGCAGAATCTGGATAATTCGCAGCTGCTCCATCTCACCACAGAAACTGATGACGGCATTGTAAAGCGGAGAAAAGGGCTGATCAGCTCGTCCTTCAACACACGCACCTTGTTTCAAGGCTGTTTGAACCGTGCTAACGTCGCCATCTTTAATAGCCTGATTAAGCTGCTTATCTAAATTACCCATTGAAAATATTAGCCTTCCAACACTGAGGACGGTTCAATGATGAACCACTCATGGTAGAGAATAGCCAGGTAGAAGTCTTGATCAACCATGCGATCGCACACCGCCATATACCCACTCATAAACCAGTCATCGCCGTAGGTGGTGTCTTTCAAAAATAGCGTCAGAGAGTTACCATCGGCGCTCCAGATGGTGCGGAGGATCGTGATGTTGTCGTGGTGCGATCGCTCCACAGGCAGCAAGACCGCCCGTCCCTCAATCATCATAAATTCTGGGTCATATCACTCCAGCACAGAGGCCCAGTTCTCCGGCCCCTCGTGCTTCTCAATAATGCGATCCCACCGAACGGTCTTGATGAAAGCCAAGCAGTCTGGATTGAGATCTGAAAGTTGCATCAATTAATCTCCCAAGAGCACCCGCATCGCCTTCAGGGCCGGACGCTTCTTCCCATTACTCACCTTACCAAACCAGTAATGGGCCTCCTCGTTACTCATCGCCGCAATGCCCTCCGTCACATTGGCAATTCGCTCCGGCTTCGACAACGGCTGCAACGCCTGAAACAGCAGCGCCAAATTCACCCCCGACGCCTCACTCAGCACGTAGGGAGCCTGTCGCTTGTAGCTCAGTGTCTTGGGGTCATAGTTATTCGCCTTCAGGGCCTGGTAAATCGCCTGCCGCGCCTGCACCAGCGGCTTGCCCTTTAGCCTCCCTACTCGCTTGGCCGCCGGGCGCTTCTTTTCCCCCGCCTTTTTGTAGGCGCACTGGTACAGTTCCAGGGCAAAGTCATTGTTGTTCAGGGGTACAACGCGAAGCTGGAACTCTTGCATGGTGTCGTGAATCCCACAAACAGGGAAGAAGACGTCAGGTCTCGTATTCTACTCTGACTCTCAGATTCATCCTATCGACTGGGTTCCGGGTCAGCGCCTGCTGAAGCCCCACGATCTCCGCCCCCTCTGGAGCCATTGGAGTATCTAGCTTGAGACTTACCGTCAGCGTCAAACTGGCCTGGGTGTCCGGCAGATTCAGCATGCCATTCAGCGTGCTGAAGAAGCTCTGGAACCCCCGCACATCTCCCTGGTACTCTAGCCGTACAAACTGCTGCCCTGTTTGCACTGTCACAAACTGCTGAATTTCAACTGGGTAGCGAGCCAGCAGGGGCAGGGTTGTGCCCATCTTGCGGTAGTCCGTCACATCGCTCACCGAGAAGTCTAGAGCTGCGATCGCCTGTGGCTGATAATCCCTCAGCCAATCTGCCAAGTCATTGAAGATCTTGTTGGG
The DNA here is from genome assembly GCF_050565655.1 of Nodosilinea sp. AN01ver1. Classification (NCBI taxonomy): domain Bacteria; kingdom Bacillati; phylum Cyanobacteriota; class Cyanophyceae; order Nodosilineales; family Nodosilineaceae; genus Nodosilinea; species Nodosilinea sp. AN01ver1. The sequence continues at coordinate 40,232 of NZ_JBNXVS010000048.1, forward strand.
ACTGCCCTCAAAGTCCTTTTCAGTGGGTTTGTCCAACAACGGCAGCGTTCCAGCGTACCCTCCACCGCCTTCACCTCCATTGGTTGACTCGGTGCCCCCCGCTGGGTACAGCACTACTGTCTGCGCTGCCTCGCCCATTTCCCCTGTGCCGTAGTCGGCCACCACCTTAAACTGAGTCGTCTTGGCTATCTGCCCCTGGTACTCATCTGAGGGCAAAAACTGATTGCCCACCAAGGTGCCATCCTTATACAAACTAACCTTCAACGCCTCCTTGGCCCGCCAGCGCACCTGCACCGTTCGCTCGTCGCCGCCTCCGGCTAGCAGCTGGGCACTCAGCTCCACCACCTTTGGCTCGGGGGGCTTCAGCAGCCCCCGTCGGTAAAGCTCCGCCCGGTCAGAAAACTCGATGGTGGTAGGCGTTCCCACCGCTGCCCCATCGGTTTTGATGTAAAGCTGCTCTCCCATCTTGAGATCCCACTGGCCTTCGGTTAAGCCCTTACGGATTGTGTCCCGCAGCTTAGCCACCTCCGCATCCAGCAGCATGTTCAGTGCCAAGTCCTTGGCAAACTGCTCCCGCAGGCTCTTGGTCGTCCAGTGGTCGAGCCCTGTGGGCCACACCTTTTGCAGCAGGTAGGCGGGCGCGTAGGGGGCCGCATCTTCGCCCCGCACCTTGCCGCAGTCCTTCAGCGCCTTGAGCACCACATCCTGCTGGTTGCGGTTGCCTTTGACGGTGCTGGCATCCTGGGCCGGCAAAGGGTAATGCATCAACCCCTTGGCTGCTTTCACCGAGTCGTTAGCTGGGTAGAACAGGTGGCGGTAGGCATTGGTCAAGGCCACCCGCACCGCCAGATCTAGCTCCCCTTCTTTTTGTTTGATCTGCTCCTGCTGGCTTTGGGAGAGGTCATCCATCCGGTTTTGGCTGCGCAAGATGGCCCGCACCGCCTTAAACTCGCGGGTGATATCGATCGCCCGGTCGAGTTCCTGGTCATTGGCCAGCAAAAACAGCAGCCGATTGCGGAAGGTGCGAAACTTGCCCGATTCGCCCGTGTTGTTAAAGATCTGCTCAATCAGCGCTGGCGGGCCGTCGGTGGAGCTGCCGATCTTCGCCTCGTTAAAGTCGATGATGCATAGGGCAATGGTGTTGGGGTCATCGTCCACATCGTGGGCACCCTCGGGGCCAGTCACTAGCTGAAAGAACTTGGTGGCAAAGATGGTATCGCGCCGGGTGCGGAGTTCTTCTTTGGCCTCGGTGACACCGACCTGCTCTTTCTCCTCGGCAATGATTTTGTTAATCGAGGGTTCTTCCTTGAACCGAGCCACGGAGGTGATCGGGTCTACATCCAGGTACCAGGCCACACCGCTCAGCCTCTCCAGAGCGCGATCGACAAAGCTAATGTCTACCCCTGGGGTCAGCAGTGACAAATTCAACTCAGTGCGGCGAATGCCTGATGCGATGCCCTGAGGGAGGGAGTGCAAGAAAATGGTGCGGCCTACCCAGGTGGAAAACGGTGGCTTACCGGCACTGATCCATTCCTGGTCTTGCAGCTGGGCGTGGGCCTCTCGGCCATTGGGGTTGTAAATATCGGCCCCGATCGGCAGACGCATCAGGGGCCGCTGGAGTCGTGAGGTCAGATCATTGGTAATTTCATCTTCTAGCCCTACCGGCAAGTGGTGAGGATGAATCATCGGCATCCGAGCATCCTGGTGCTGCCACAGGTAGCGCACCAGCCGGGCAAACAGCCGCAGGGCTCCCCGCGTGCGCTGGAACTCGGGGATCGAGGCAATCTTTTTGGTCAGCAGATTAAACAGCTCGGGGTGGAAGGGGTAGCTGTTGGCGATCGCCCTGGCGTAGGTGGCATCTTTACAGCCATCGGGCAGGTTCACCCGGCTCGCCCGAAACGCTTGTAGATACTCCTCAGAGGCTTTCTCCGCCGCCTCGGCGCTGATGCTGGCGAACAGCCGCTGGCGCACAATGTTGTACACCTCAATATCGGTACTGGGGCTCAGCACCCGCTCCTGCCGAGCCGAGGCCCGAATCAGCTCCTGCTGAATCTCCGCCGTTTCTTTGGCAAAGGTGTCAGACTCTGAGGCCAAAGAGTAGACAAACACCAGGTTGTTGCAGGAGGCCGCCTGATCCATCAGCGAGAACAAAAAGGCCACCACCTGATCGGCTAGGTTACTCTGCCCTACCGTTTTGGCCTTGGCCGCCCGCAGGTGACGAGCAATCTCATCGAGAATAATCAGCGTCGGTTCTTGGCCAATCAGGCGATCAATCACCGAGGTGCCTGGGCTAATGCGGTTTTCGTCTGCGCCCCGCAGCAGTTGGTAGCCGTCTATGCCGCCGATTTGGTAGGCAATCTCGCCCCACAGGGTGTAAGTGGTGATGCCCGTGTCGGGGTGGTACACCCCCGCCTCTGGGTCTAAATCTCGTCCATCCACTGCCGCCACCTGGATAGGGCGATCTGGAATTAGCGAAATATCGTCCACAAAGCGGTTCAGCCCCTCAATCTGCCGCCCCTGCTTGGCCATGTGCCACAGGGCGATCTCGTCGTGGGTTTTGCCGCCCCCAAAGCTGGTCTCTAACCGAATGACCGGAGAGCCGATCAACCGTCCGGTAAGCCGCCCAAAGACCTCGGTAATCAGGGTTTTCAGGCCATCGGTCGGAAAGGTGTTGGCCAGAAAAACTGCGGGTTTCTGGTAAATCTGGGGAGCCTTCCCCTCCACCACAGGCCGAAGCTTGGCTGCGAACAGATCGAGAGAGAGGTCACCAGAGCGAATCTCATCCCTAGGGACGCAGGTATCAAAGACGGATGGCAGCATGGGGAAGTTCTTTTGGCATTTGAGCAAGGGAGAGCCAGCAATAGCCCAGGAGTGATCAACCCCTGAGGCTCTCTTTAAAAGAATTCCCACCGGGGTCAGTAACCCAAGCCAGTACGGAAAATTCCTCGTTGGCTCCTTAATTACACTGGAATTACACTGCTAAAGTCCTAAAGCCGGATCAGCCTTAATTAAGTGTTTACATTGTCTTGCCGATCCCATGCTCTGCTGTGTCGTACCTCGGCCTGGAATGCCTAACTGTAGCGGCTCAGCTCCCCCATCACCTGCTCGAACTGATCCGCCGACCAAATTTTCGCCTGGTCATGGCAATTTTGCTTCGGCACCGGCTCACCTCAGAAGTGGATCCAAACTACCCTTGCAAACGCTGACTAGCTCTTTTTGAATTTCAGCAAGTCTAGTTTATCCGTATAGCAGGGGTTTCAGAGAATCTAGGCAAAACCAGACACCCTTATTGAGAATCTGACGCTCTTCTTGAGAATGTTAAGGGGCTAAATTTTCGTCTCTGGCTGACTTGGGGATTCTCTCGTAGCCGCCACGATTGTGGTAGGTGGAGCTACGTCGCGGCGATCGCTAGGGTCAGGGGTAGCCAGGAAATCTGGGAAAGTCTACTCAGGTTGATCGGGAAAGTCTACTGGGAGTTGATCAGGAAAGTTTACTGAGAGTTGATCAGGAAAGTTTACAGGGAGTTGATCGGGAAAGTCTACTGAGAGTTGCTCAGGAAAGTCTACTGGGAGTTGATTAGGAAGGTTTACTGGGAGTTGATTAGGAAGGTTTACTGGGAGTTGATTAGGAAGGTTTACTGGGAGTTGATTAGGAAGGTTTACTGGGAGTTGATTAGGAAGGTTTACTGGGAGTTGATTAGGAAGGTTTACTGGG